>CAIVPT010000057.1 GCA_903907855.1 uncultured Synechococcaceae cyanobacterium
GCGGGAGGGTCCTCGGGCCATGATTGCCGCCCCGCTGCCCCTTCGCTCGCTCCGGCTCGCCCCTGGCACCCAGGATCAAGACCGCTAGTCTTGAAACCAACACATTTCCGCCTCGCCGTGGACCTGTTCCCCGTGGATCTCCCCCTTGCGGATCTCTCCACCGGAGCCCCTCCCCCCTTCCGGCCCGCCTGTGATGCCGGTGTGGCCCTTCCCCCCAGCACCAGCCTCAAATGGGGCCATGACGGCGAGCTCACCGCCCTCGACCTCCACCACGTGCTGGCTCGCCTCTGTCTGCACGACCCGCAGGCCTGCCGTGCCCTCGACGATGGCGACACCGCCCTCCCCTGACCCCCAGCGCCTGCAGGCCCCGGGCCTGGCCCTGCGCCACTGGCCCGCCTGGCTGCTGCAGATGTCCCCACCCCCCGATCTGACGGCCCAGGCCCTGGAGGCCCACCTGCGCGGGGCCCTGCCCTGGCAGCAACCCCTCCTGCGCCTGCACGGCCGCGAGTACCCCACCCCCAGGCTCTGCTGCTGGCTTGCCGACCCCGGCTGCTCCTACGGCTACAGCGGCCAGCAGCACCAGCCCCTTCCCTGGACAGCCCCCCTGCACCGCCTGCGCACCCTGCTGGAGTCCCACCTGGGCTGTGCCTTCAACTCCGTTCTCGCCAACCGCTACCGCGATGGTGATGACGCCATGGGCTGGCACGCCGATGACGAGCCGGAGCTGGTGGCCGAGGCGCCGATCGCCTCCCTCAGCCTCGGTGCCAGCCGCACCCTGCGCTTCCGCCCCCGACCCGATCGAGGCGTCACCGGAGCTGGACCCCTGGCCGTGGAGCTCGCCGATGGCGACCTGCTCGTGATGGATCCCCCCACCCAGCGCCACTGGCAGCACGCTCTGCCCCGCCGCCGCCGGGTGCGCTGCGAACGCTTCAACCTCACCTTCCGGCTGGTGCGCCAGGCCTGAGGGCCCGGGCGCCCTCAGGCCAGCAGGGCGATGGCATCGATCTCCACCAGCGCTCCCTTCGGCAGGGCCGCCACCTGGACGCAGGCCCGAGCCGGAGAGACCCCGGTCCCGAAGGTCTCGGCGTAGATGGCGTTGACGGCGGCGAAATCCGCCAGATCGGTGAGAAACACCGTGGTGCGCACCACCCGATCCGGCCCGCAGCCCGCTGCCGTCAGCACCGCCACCAGGTTGGCCAGCACCTGGCGGGCCTCCGCCTTCACATCGCCCTGCCCCACCATCGTGCCGCTGGCGGGATCGAGGGCGATCTGGCCGGAGCAGAACAGCAGGCCCCCGGCGGCCACCGCCTGGTTGTAGGGGCCCACAGGCTCGGGGGCCGCCGGGGTGTGGATCGGATGGGGAGCGGTGCCGGGATCCGCGGCCATGGAGGAGTCCCTCGCGGTGGAAAGATAAGGGCCGAGCCTATGACCTCCCTTTTCACCCCCGATCCCGCAGCCCCCGATCCCGTAGCCCCTGCCTCCCCCGGGGAGCACATACGCCTGCAGGATCTCTGGCACCGCTACCCCGGCATGGGGGAGCGGCAGGCCACGTTGCGCGGCATCAACCTGGCGTTGCGGCAGGGCGAGCTGGTGGGGCTGCTGGGCCCCTCCGGCTGCGGGAAAACCACCCTGCTGCGGCTGATCGCCGGCTTCGAGCGCCCGTGGCGGGGCAGCATCACGATCGATGGCCGCGAGGTGGCCGGTCCGCGCCGCTGGCTGCCGCCGGAGCGCCGCGGCGTGGGCATGGTCTTCCAGGACTACGCCCTCTTCCCCCACCTCGACGCCTGGGCCAATACCCGTTTTGGCCTGCGGTCTGGCCAGGACACAGCCCGGGCCGAGCGGCTGCTGGAGCTTCTGGGGCTCGCCGAGCTGCGCCATCGCTATCCCCACGAGCTCTCCGGCGGCCAGCGACAGCGGCTGGCGCTCGCGAGGGCCCTGGCGCCCGGAGGGGCCCTGGTGCTTCTCGATGAACCCTTCTCGAACCTCGATGTGGAGGTGCGGCTGCGGTTGCGGGCCGAGCTGCCCCAGGTGCTGGCCGAGTGCGGGGCCGGCGGGGTGATGGTCACCCATGATCCCGAGGAGGCGCTCGCCATCTGCGACCGGGTGGCGGTTCTGGCCGAGGGGCAGTTGCACCAGTGCGCCAGTCCGGCCGAGCTGGTGCAGGAGCCGGCCTCCGCCTTTGTGGGCCGCTTCGTGCTCCAGGCCAACCTGGTGCAGGCTCGACGTCAGGGTCAGGTTCTGCTCACCGCCGTGGGCCCGCTGGTGGCGGAGGGGGCGGCGATCCCCGCGGGAGCTGATCTGGAGGTGCTGCTTCTGCCGGAATCCCTGGATCTGGAAGAGGCCGCCGACGGCCCCGCCCGGGTGGTGGGTCGTGAGTTTCAGGGCCGGCACTGGATCTATCTGGTGGAGTGCGCGGGGGAGCGCCTGCGGGTGCGGCGACCCCTGGCCTGTGAGCTGGTCCGGGGGGCCCAGGCGCACGTGCGCCTGCGGGCGGGGGAGACGGCGCTTCTTTACCCGGGTGGCTTGCGGATCCAGGCACAACGATGAAACACTTAAGCTCCCTTGGGATGGTCAGTCCCAGGGGGGCAGATTCTTTTCTGCGACCTGGATTCTCGCTTAACTGTTGTTCCCTCGGTGAAGGATTGCTTGGCTGCTGCTGAGTTCCCCCGCAAGGTTCCTCCGGCTTTTGATGAGGCACAGATTCGGCATTGGTTCGAATCTGGCAGCTGCGAAACGGCCCCTCTCGATGGCGATCTGCGCGGCTGCGCCGATCACATCGCCGCCTTGGTTCGGGACCTGAGTGGCGCGGTTTACGGCCTCGTCAGCCTGCTGGATGAGCCCGGATCCGAGATTGGCGTGGTGGGAGCCTGCATGGGGCCGGGCGGGCCGAGTGCGGAACCGGAGGAGCTGCTGCGGCTCAGCGCCCAGGCGATCCTGCTGCGCCAGCCCCTGCTGGTTGGCGACACCCTGGCCGATCCGCGCTGGCGCCACCATCCGCGCGTGCAGGCTGCACCGCATGTGCGCTTCCTGCTCTCCTATCCCCTGATCGCTGCCGACGGCCGGGTGCTGGGCCACTTCGGCTGCCTCGATCTGGAGCCCCGCCCCCCCTCTGATCCGCGCCTCCCCCCCCTCGGGATCCTGGCGGCCCTGGTCGTGCGCCTGGTCGAGCGCCGTCGCCTGCAGCGTCTGCTGGCAGAAAACGAAGGGGCCGAGGTGCCGCCGCAGGAGGCTGATGCGCCGCAGCTGCTGGAGCGCGAGCAGATCACCCAGATGCTGGAGTCCAGTTTCCGGCTGGGTCTTCGCTCGGGGTATGCGGTGCTGCGCTGCGAGGTCAAGGATCACGACCGCCTCTGTGCCACCCACGGCGGCCAGCTCGGTGCGGTGGTGCTCGAGGAGATCGGTCGCCGGCTGCTGCAGACCCTGCCCCTGGGCGCCTCCGCTGCCCGCTTCACCGATGCGGAGTTTCTCGTGGTGCTGCCCCAGGTGAGCCGTGAGGCGGTGGTGGCCGGTACGGCCCGCCGCTTGATCGATCAGCTCAGCGAGGAGATCCACACCCATGACCATGCGATCCCGATCACCATCGCCGTGGGCATCGTGATGGTTCAAGCCCACCACGCCAGCGCCGGCTCGGTGCTGGCGGATGCGGCAATCGCCCGCCGCATGGCCGGCCGCTCCCTGGTCAGCCAGTTCTGCTTCCTCAACGCCAAGAGTCGGCGCCACGTGCGCGATGACTACGCCCTCGAGGCCAGCTTCCGCGAAGCCATCCGCCTGCGCGATCTGGTGCCCTTCTTCCAGCCGATTCTCGATCTGGCATCGGGGGAGCCGGTGGGCTTCGAGGCCCTGGCCCGCTGGCCCGATCCGGATGGGGGCATCACCCAGCCGGGATCCTTCCTGCCGATGGCCCAGCGCAGCGGCCTCACCGGCGAGATGGATCTGCTGATCATCCGCAAGGCCCTCGATGCCATGCCCGCCCTGGGGGCTGCGGCCGCGGGCCGGAGCCTGGTGATGAGCCTGAATCTCTCCGCCCAGCTGCTCGGCGATGCCTTGCTGCGCGGCCAGCTGCTCGAGCTGCTGGGCAGTCGCGCTCACCCCCGGCTCTGGCGGTTGCAGGTGGAGGTCGTCGAGGAGGGATTGCAAGACATCAGCCCGGATTTCGACAGCTTCCTGAGCCGCGTTTCCTCCCTCGGCATCGGCATCGCGATCGACGACTTCGGCACCGGCTACTCCTCCCTCTCCCGCCTCAACGCCCTGCCGATCCAGATGTTCAAGATCGATCGCTGTTTCGTCCATCAGATCGGGCACGCCTTCACCCCCAGCGACCAGCTGCTGCGCACCCTCAACACCCTGGCCATCGATCTGGGCCTGGGCACCACCGCGGAAGGGGTGGAAACCGAGGCGCAGCGCCATTGGCTGCTCACCAACGGCTTTCTCTACGCCCAGGGCTTTCACTTCGCCCCGCCCATGCCCCTGGGGGAGGCGATTGCCTGGCTGCACGCCCTGCCCCCGCCCTCCGTTGGCACCCGTGGGGCGGGGGAGGGCCATCGCCTTGCCCGGGGCCCGCGGCGGCTTGGTCGCCGGCTGCGCGGGGCCCTGGGGCGCCTGCTGCCGGGAGATTGAGGTCTCCCCCCTGCTGACCTCCGATCCGCTGCCGTTCACCAGACGTTGCGGCTCTCCCGTAGCTGGGCCAGCTCTTCGCTGGAGCCGCTTCGAAGAAACAGATTGGTGGCCCGTTCCAGGTCGATGCGGCTCGGGATCGTGGCCAGACCGCCCTGGCGCCGCTGCTGCACCTGCGCCAGTCGCTGCCGGATGGGGCTGTCGTCCGGCCGCTGCGCCGCCGCCCAGCGCAGGTTGGTTTCGGTGTACTCGTGGGCGCACCAGACCCGGGTGGCCCCTGGCAGGGCCCCCAGCCGCTGGAGGGAGTGCCACATCTGCTCCGGGGTGCCCTCGAACAGCCGCCCGCACCCCCCCGCAAACAGGGTGTCGCCGCAGAACAGATCCCCTCCATCCTCCTCGCCTTCCCCAGCCGGGGCCGGCAGGTGGAAGGCGATGTGGGCGCGGGTGTGGCCGGGTATCGCCAGCACCTCCAGCTCCCGCCCCAGCAGAGTCACGCGGTCGCCGTCGTCCACCCCCAGGGTCTGAAAGGGGATGCGTTCGCGGTCGGAGTGGGCGGCCACCACCGCCGCAGCGGGCCAGCGCTCCAGCAGGGCCAGGGTGCCGCCGATGTGGTCGCTGTGGTGGTGGGTCTGCAGCACCGCCACCAGCTCCAGCTGCCGCTCCTCCAGCCACTGCCGCACCGGAGGCGCCACCGCGGGATCGACCACCACGGCCTGCTGTGCGTTGTGCAGCACGAATACGTAGTTGTCGCGCAGCACCGGGAGAAGCTCCACCTCCAGGGGCATCGGTACAGTCGCCATCGACCCAACAGTCCCTACGGACCCCTCCCCCCCTTGCGCCCCTTGCCTGTCGGCCCTGTCTCTCTCGGCCCTGTTCATGCTGGCGCTCCCGCGGCCCCTCACCAGGATTTCCGCATCATGGACGCCCGATGATCACCATTGCCCTGGCCAAGGGGGCCCTGCTGCGGGATTCGGTGGCCCGCTTCCAGGCCGCCGGGCTTGATTTCCGCGCCCTGCTTGAGCCCGACAACCGGCTGCTGATGGTGCCCAGCGCCTGTGGCCGCGCCCGGGCCCTGCTGGTGCGCAACGCCGACGTGCCGGTCTACGTGGCCTACGGCCAGGCCCAGCTCGGGGTTGTCGGCTACGACGTCCTGCGGGAGCACCGTCTGCCGGTGGCTCCGCTGGTGGATCTGGGCTTCGGCGGCTGTCGGATGTCGGTGGCGGTGAAGCAGAGCAGCGGCTATCGCCGCGCCGCCGACCTGCCGGCCCACTGCCGCATCGCCAGCAAGTTCACCCGCTGCGCCGCCGAGTTTTTCGAGCGCCTCGACCTGCCGGTGGAGTTGATCCATCTCACGGGCTCGGTGGAGCTCGGGCCCATCACCGGCATGTCCGAGGCCATCGTCGACCTGGTGGCCACGGGCCGCACCCTGCGGGACAACGGCCTGGTGGCGATCGAAGACCTGTTTGCGAGCACGGCCCGCCTGATCGGCCATCCCCTGGCCCTGCGCCTCGACGAGGGGCCCCTGCAGGCGATTGTGCAGCGGATCGAGGCGGTGAGCCTCACGCCGCAGCCCCGCTGATGGCCGCCCTCGATCGCCAGCGGCTGGGGCGCCTCCTTCCCTACTTCGCCCGGGAGCGGCGCCGCCTGCTGCTCACCGTGTTGCTGCTGGTCCCCCTGGCCCTGGCGGCCAGCGTGCAGCCCCTGCTGGTGGGTCAGGCGATCTCCGTGCTCCGCGGCGAGAGCGTCATGTCCTGGTTGGCGGGCCGTCCGGTGGGGGAGGCCCTGCGGCTGCTGGTGTTGTTGCTGCTTCTGGCGGTGCTGTTGCGCCTGGCGTTGCAGGGCACCCAGACCTTCAACGTGCAGGTGGTGGGCCAGCGGCTCACCGCCCGCATCCGCGACGACCTCTTCCACCACGCCCTCGCCCTGCCCCTGCGCTTCCACGACCGGATGCCGGTGGGCAAGCTCCTCACCCGCCTCACCAGCGACGTGGATGCCCTGGCGGAGGTGTTCGGCAGCGGCGCCGTGGGGGTGCTGGCCGATCTGGTCACCCTGCTGGTGATCGGCCTCACCATGGTGTCGATCGAATGGCGGCTCGGGACGTTGCTGCTTCTGATCCAGCTGCCGGTCACCCTGGGGGTGATCTGGCTGCAGGGTCGTTACCGCCGGGCCAACTACCGGGTGCGCGAGGAGCTCGGCCAACTCAACGCCGATCTCCAGGAAAACCTCCAGGGGCTGGAGGTGGTGCAGATGTTCCGCCGTGAGCGGGAGAACAGCGAGGCCTTCGCCCGCACCACCGATGGTTATCGCCGCGCTGTGACGGGCACGATTTTTTACGACAGCGCCATCTCGGCGTTCATCGAATGGGTGGCGCTGGCGGCGGTAGCCCTGGTGCTTGCCCTTGGCGGCACCTTGGTGAGCGGCGGTGCCATGGGCCTCGGCACCCTCACCACGTTCATTCTCTTCTCCCAGCGGGTGTTTGACCCCCTGCGCCAGCTGGCGGAGCGCTTCACCCAGATCCAGGGGGGCCTGACGGCGGTGGAGCGCATCGGTGAGCTGATGGAGCAGCCGATCGAGATCGTCGACCTCCCGGAGGCGCGTCGGGGCGAGGCCGCCCGCCGCAGCGGCCAGGAGCGCAGCAGCCCCGGTGAGGTGGTGTTTGAGAACGTCTCCTTCGCCTACCGCCCCGACGAGCCGATCCTCGAGGACCTCTCCTTCCGCATCGCCGCGGGTGAACACGTGGCCCTCGTGGGCCCCACCGGTTCGGGCAAGACCACCGTGATCCGGCTTCTCTGCCGCCTGTATGAGCCGCAGCAGGGCCGCATCCTGCTCGATGGGATCGACATCCGCGAACTGCCGACCGCCACCCTGCGCCAGCGCCTCGGTGTTGTGCTCCAGGACACGTTCCTGTTCAGCGGCAACGTGGCTGACAACCTGCGCCTCGACGCCGACCTCGACGATGCGGCCCTCGAGCGCCTGTGCGCTTCCCTCGGTCTGGGGCCCCTCCTGGGGCGCCTTGAGGCGGGGCTCGCCACCGAGCTCAGGGAGCGGGGCGGCAATCTCTCCTCCGGCGAGCGGCAGCTGCTGGCGGTGGCCCGGGTGGCGATCCGGGATCCCTCCGTGCTGGTGATGGACGAAGCCACCGCCTTCCTCGATCCCTCCACCGAGGCCACCCTGCAGCGCGATCTGGAGCGATTGCTGCACGGCCGCACGGCCATCGTGATCGCCCATCGCCTGGCCACCGTGGAGGCCGCCGATCGCATCCTGGTGCTCCGTCGCGGCCGGCTGGTGGAGGAGGGCAACCATCGCGAGCTGCGGGCCGCCGGTGGCCTGTACGCCCAGCTGGCGGAGCTTCAGGAGAAGGGCCTGGCCACCCTCTGAGGTCCCGCCGCGATCCGCTCCTCCTCCAACCAGGTCTCGATCAGCTGGGCCAGGGCGGCCGGGCTCTGGCGCATCGGCAGGTGGCCCGCCCCCTCCATCACCTCCAGCCGGTGCTGGGGGGAGTAGGCGGCCAGGTGGCGCACGTAGCGGGGGGCCATCACCCCATCGCGGCTGCCAGCGATCCACAGGTTGGGCACCGTGAGCTGGCTTGTGAGAAGGGGCAGCTGGCGAACGGCGCCGCGGTTGGTGCTGCAGGCCAGCAGCCCCCGGGCCGCCCGGGCCTCCGCCCGCAGCGGGCTGCGGATCGCCGCGGTGCCGGGCAGCTCCGCCAGCCACTGCGGCCGCCAACGCACAAACAGCGCTCCACCCCGCCGCACCTGGGCGAAGGCCCGCGGCTGATAAACCCCACCGCCGGCACTGATCTGCACCAGCCCCCGCAGGCGCTCGCCCAGCAGCGGGGCGGCGTGAAGCGCCACGCTGCCGCCGAGGGAGTGGCCCATGAGCACCACCGGACGCCCCGGGGCCTGGCGTTCCAGCTCCTCCGCCAGCCAGCGGCCGTAGCTGGCCAGGTTGGCTGGCAGCCCCTCGGGCCGCCGCCGCTCGCCGAAGCCCGGCAGGTCCGGGCACCAGAGGGTCCAGTGGGGCTCCATCTCCCGCTGCAAGGGCTCCCACAGCCGGCTCGAGAGCAGCCAGCCATGCAGAGCCACCAGCAGGGGCCGGGCGGAAACCCGGTCCTGGGAGCCGGCCTCGGCAGCGGCAGCAGGGGGGGCGGCGCTCAGGATCGGCTTGCGGACGCCGACCACCATGCCGCAGAACGGCTGGCGTCCGGCAGGATCTTCAATGTGCTTCGCGATCGCCGGGTTTGTCCCTTTCCCAGCCGATTCCCCGGTCTTCGCCGTTGCCCGATCCGGCCCTGCTCACCCATCTCTACGGAGAGCGATACCAGCTCTGCCCGATCCCCAACCCAGACCTGGCCGTGGTGCTCAGTCTCGATCGGGAGATCGATCTCTATGAGCTGGAGAGCCTCTGCGATGCCGTGGGCTGGAGTCGCCGGCCGATGCGGCGCGTGCGCAAAGCCCTGCAGCACAGCCTGCTGCGGGTGGGCCTCTGGCGCCATGACCCCCGACTGCCGCGCCTGGTGGGCTTCGCCCGCTGCACCGGTGATGGGGTGGTGGAGGCCACCGTCTGGGATGTGGCGGTTCACCCGCTTTACCAGGGGGTGGGCCTGGGCCGTTCGCTGATGGATTACGTGCTGGCGGAGCTGCGGGCGATGGAGGTGGAGCGCGTGAGTCTGTTTGCCGACCCGGATGTGGTGGGCTTCTACCAGGCCCAGGGTTGGGAGCTCGAACCCCTCAACCGCCGCTGCGCCTTCTGGTACGCGCCCTGAGGCTCCCCTTACGTCCCGCCGGAGCCGCGGTAGCGCTGCGCCAGCCGTTCGGGGGACTCGCCCCGCCGCCAGTCCCGCCGCAGCCGGGCGTTCGCCACCGTGGTCTGCCACACCCCCAGCCGCCGCCAGCGACGGTCGCTCACCCGCAACGCCCCCGGCAGCAGCCGGATCGGCGCCAGGCGCCGCAGCCGCAGGATGAACTCCAGATCTTCCATCAGGGGGAGGGGAGCGATCCCGCCGGCCCGCTCGTGCAGGGTGCGGCTGAGCAGCAGGCCCTGGTCGCCGTAGGGGAGGGATCGCCAGCGGCTGCGCACGGTCACCGCCAGCTCCACCAGCCGCAGGGAGGGGTTGCCTCCGCCAATCGCCAACCGGAAGGCCCAGGCCCGCCCCTCCCCCTGCGCGATCGCGGCGGACACCGACTCCGCCCAGCCGCGCGGCAGGCGCCCGTCCCCATGGAGCAGCAGCAGCCAGGGGGCCCGGCTGGCGGCGATGCCCTGGCCCAGCTGGCTGCCCCGTCCGGGGGGAGCGGAGAGCACCCGGGCCCCCGCCAACCGCGCCACCGTGGCACTGCCGTCCCGGCTGCCACCATCGACCACCACCACCTCCGACACCAGCGCCGGAGCTGTGGCCAGATCGGCGAGAAGGGGCGGCAGTCCGCGGGCCTCATTGCGCACGGGAATCACCACGCTCAGGGGCCCGGTCCGGTTCGCGGGGGGCCACGCTGCGCTCATTGCCAGGCTTGCAGGTCTTCGGGCCGGTCGAGATCAGCGTGCTCCGCCAGCAGCTGCCAGGGGAGGCCGGCGGCGGTAGCGGCGGCCAGGGTCTGGGACAGCACCCGTTCGCTGCCCCAGGAGATCGCCCCATCCCCTCCGCAGAACAGGCGGTTGGCGGCCCCGTGGGTGGCGATGGCCTGGCCGGTGAGCCCGATCAGCCAGTAGCCGCCATCGTGGGCGGGCCCGAGCACCAGGGGCACCTGCTCCAGGGCCTCGAAGGCGGCGAGCAGGTCGCTGGCCTGGAGGCTGGGTAGGTCGCTCCCGACCACCACCACCGCCCGGGCCCCCTCCCGCCGGGCGTGTCCCAGCTGTCGCTGCAGCCGCACCGCCAGACTGCCTCGCCCCTGTCGCCGCAGTCGCGTTCCTTCGAACGTGCCATTCCAGCGCTGTGCCGCTCGGTTGCCCAGTCCGTCCACCGCCAGCACCAGATCCGGCGCCGGGAGATGGCCGCTGGCGGCCGTCAGGGCGCGCAATTGCAGGGCCGCCGCGAGGGTGTGGGTGGTGAGCCGGGCCTGGATGGCCGCGGCGCGCAGCTTGCCGGTGCCCGCGGCCAGCCGCGACTTGCAGCGACCCGGCGCGGGCCAGCGGGCCATCACCACCAGCTGGCGGGGATTGCGGGGCTGGGGCGAGGCGATCAACCCTCCCGTGGCAGTTCCGCCGGGCGGAGGGTGAGCTGCTCGCGGCTGCCGCCGCGGCGCACCTCCATCTGCAGGGGTTGGTTGACGCGGCCGCGGTCGACGGCGAGCTGCACTTCCGACGGATTCTTCACCGCTCGACCATCGATGCTCTCGATCAGATCGCAGGGGCGCAGCCCCCCCTTGTCGGCCGGGCTGCCCCGCACCACATCCACCACCACGACGCCGTTCACCTCGGGCACGCGGCACTCGTCGGTGGCGGCGTTGATCTCCCGCGCCAGCTGGGGGGTGAGCGCCTGCAGCCGTACACCGATGTAGGGATGGCTGGCGTAGCCGCGCTCCAGGATCTGGGCGGCGATCTGGCTGGCGGTGTTGATCGGGATCGCAAAGCTCAGGCCGGCGCCGGGGGCCTGGCGGATGGCGGTGTTGATGCCGATCACCTGGCCCCGGTCGTCGATCAGGGGCCCGCCGCTGTTGCCGGGATTCACCGCCGCGTCGGTCTGGATGTAGGGCACCCGCTGGCCCTCGCCGACGGCATTGGTGCGCTGTACCGCTGAGATGATGCCGGCCGTGACGGTGTTGTCGAGGCCGAGGGGGTTGCCGATCGCAATCGCCCACTGGCCGGGGCGCACCTTGCCGGAATCCCCCAGCGGAGCCACCGGCAACTTCTCGGCCACCACCTTCACCACCGCCACGTCGGTGAGGGGATCGGCCCCCAGCACCTTGCCGGTGAAGCTGCGGCCGTCGGGGAGGGTCACGCCCACCTCGCTGGCCCCCTCCACCACGTGCGCATTGGTGAGCAGCACACCATCGGAGCGGGTGATGAAGCCCGAGCCCTGGCCCTGTTGCTGCTGGATCGCCGGGCCGCGGCCCAGGATGCCGCCCAGCGGATTCACCACCCGCTTGACCGTGTCAATCCGCACCACGGCTGGCCCCACCTTCTCCACCGCATCGACGATCAGGTTGCGGCCGTCCGGCAGGATCTGGGGCGGGGGGGCGACGTCGCTCACCCGGGGGGGCTGGGCTGGGGGGCGCAGCAGCGGCAGGGGGCCACCGCCGGCGCATCCCCCGAGCAGGGCGGCGCTGCCGGAGGCCGCAAGGGCGGCCAGGAGGGGCCCAGGGGTGGGGCCAATACGGCGACGGGAGGGGGCCTGGGGCGGTCGCATGAACGGGAGCCTAGACCTGCGGACTGGGTTCATTAAAGACCGGACCGGCCCCTCCACTGTGCCTATATTCAGCCTCTCGTGGTGGGGTGGCAGGCGGTGCAGCAGGGCGAGCAGCTGTGGCACCGGGTGGTTGAAGCCCTGCAGGCGAACCTCAGCAAACCCACCTTCGAGACCTGGATCCGGCCAGCCCGATGCCGGTCCTGGCACGACGATGTCCTGCGGCTGGAGGCCCCCAACAGCTTCGCCTGCAGCTGGCTGCGCAAGAACTACCTCACCCAGATCGCGGCGATCGCCACCGACCTGGCCGGGCGGCCGGTGCAGGTGCGTATCGAGGCGGTGGCGGATGGCTCAGGCCCCCCCGCCCCCCTGCCGGTCGCTGCGAGCGGCCCTGCTCCCTCCGCGGCGGCCCCCTCTCCCTCCTCGTCCCCGCCTCCGGCCCCGGCCGCTGCCCTGCCCCGCATCGGTCTCAACCACCGCTACGTTTTCAACCGCTTTGTGGTGGGTGCCAACAGCCGCATGGCCCACGCGGCATCGTTGGCGGTGGCCGAGTCTCCGGGCAGGGAGTTCAATCCGCTGTTCATCTGCGGTGGGGTGGGCCTCGGCAAGACCCATCTGATGCAGGCGATCGGCCACTACCGGCTGGAGATCGATCCCACCGCCCGCGTCTCCTACGTTTCCACCGAGACCTTCACCAACGATCTGATCCAGGCGATCCGCAAGGACGGGATGCAGGCCTTTCGTGATCGCTACCGCGCCGCCGACCTGATCCTGGTGGATGACATCCAGTTCATCGAGGGCAAGGAATACACGCAGGAGGAGTTCTTCCACACCTTCAACGCGCTGCATGAAGCCGGTCGCCAGATCGTGATCGCAAGCGACCGCCCCCCCAGCCAGATCTCGCGTTTGCAGGAGCGCCTGATCTCCCGTTTCTCGATGGGCCTGATTGCCGACATCCAGGTGCCGGATCTGGAGACCCGCATGGCGATCCTGCACAAGAAGGCGGAGAGCGAGCAGATGGCGCTGCCGCGCGAGCTGATCCACTACATCGCGGGACGTTTCACCTCCAACATCCGCGAACTGGAGGGGGCCCTCACCCGTGCCGTGGCCTTTGCCTCGATCACCGGCCTGCCGATGACCGTGGAGTCGGTGGCGCCGATGCTCGATCCCATCGGCAACGACGTAGAGGTGACGCCCGAGCAGGTGCTCGAAAAGGTGGCCGAAGTGTTCGTGGTGCGGGTGGAGGACATGCTCAGCCCCAGCCGCAAGCGGGCGGTGAGCCACGCCCGCCAGGTCGGCATGTTCCTGATGCGGCAGAACACCAACCTCTCCCTGCCGCGCATCGGCGAAGCCTTCGGCGGTAAGGATCACTCCACCGTGATGTATGCGGTGGAGCAGGTGGAGAAGAAGCTGAGCAGCGACCCGGCCCTGGCCCGTCGCATCCAACAGGTGCGCGACCTTCTGCAGATTGACTCCCGCAAACGCCGTTGATGGCTCCGCCGGCCGCAAGTGCCCGCGGGGGGCTCCCCTCAGAGCAACGGCTCTGCGGGATCCACTCCCTCCACCTCGCCCTGGAACACCCGACTGGCGGTGATGTCCTCCGCCTCGATCGTCATCAGATCCAGCCGGGTGAGGGCGCTGCCCATGCCGTTGAACAGGCGGTTGGCCTGGCGCATTCGGGCCCGATCGATCGCGTTGCGGATCGAGCGGGCGTTGGCAAAAAAAGGTAGCCGCATGCGGCGGCGGATGTAGTCCGCGAACACCAGACGCGCCTCATCGCTGAAGCGATAGTTTTCCCGGGCCAGAATAAGCTGGGCTATTGCCAGTAGCTCATCGCTGCTGTAATCGGGAAAGTCGATGTGGTTGGCTACCCGCGAGGAGAGGCCTGGGTTCGACTGATAAAAAATATCCATGCGCTCCTTGTAGCCCGCAAAGATCACCACCAGATCATCGCGATTGTTCTCCATTACCTGCAGCAGGATTTCGATCGCTTCGGCGCCGTAGTCGCGTTCGTTCTCCGGCCGGTAAAGATAGTACGCCTCATCGATGAACAGCACGCCGCCCATCGCCTTCTTCAGCATCTCGCGCGTTTTCGGTGCGGTGTGGCCGATGTACTGGCCCACCAGGTCGTCGCGCGTGGCGGTGACCACATGCCCCTTGCGCAGGTAGCCCAGCCCGTGCAGGATTTTCGACATCCGCTCCGCCACCGTGGTTTTGCCGGTGCCCGGCGGGCCGGTGAAGGACATGTGCAGGCCCGGCGGTGCGGTGTCGAGCCCGAGCTGCTGCCTCGCCCGGTTCACCACCAGCAGGGCGGCGATCTCGCGGATGCGGGCCTTCACGGGCCGCAGGCCGATCAGTTCGCGGTCGAGCTGGGTGAGGCACTCCTCGATACCAGCCCCCTCGTAGGCCGCCCTCAGATCAATCGTGGCTTCCCCATCCGCGGCCGGCGTGGGGGAGGCGGGATCAGAGGAGCCCATCGACCGCGGCGGCAAACCCATGCTCGTCCTCGCCCAGCGGGGTTTCCTCCCCTTCCGGACGCAGGGTGATGTTCACGTAGGTGCGGCCGAAGCTGATGTCCGGGTAGCGGCGGTGCTGCTCGGAGAGGGCCTCCAGCCGCTCGAGGAAGAGGCGGGTGGTCTCGTAATCGGCGAATTCGATGCGACGCTCCAGGCGTTCTGGGCGGCTGCGTTGGGTCCAGGGCTGGTCCATCGATCGACCTTACGCCCGCCGTTGCTTGCTGGCATCGAGGCAGTCGGTGCGGGCCAGGCAGAGGCGAGACGCCCAGGCGTCGGCGTAGGCCCGGTTGGCAGCGGTGGCCGCTGGGCTGGGGTCGTCCAGCGGCTGGGGGAAGGTGCCGGCGATGGCGGCGTTGGTGACGCAGAACATCGACTTCTGGAAGCTCATGCAGATCTTTACGCGCACGTCGCCCTCGCCGCGGGTGCTGTGGCGGTAGCGCTCATGTAGCCGCTCCGGCAGGTGCCGGTACATGTCCTGCATCAGCAGGCTGGGGGGGATGCCCGCTCCCATGGTGGGCAGGGGATCGGCGTAGAGGGCTCCGTAGCGGAACTGGCTCTGGTCGGGGGAGATCTGCTGGGCCTGGGCGTTGAACGAGACCGTGCCCAGAAAGGGGGTGCCCCGCAGGAACACCGCCTCCACGTAGGGCACTGCCACGTCCACCAGGAAGGTGAGGCCGGCCTCGGGGGGCAGCACCCAGAACCGCTCCCCCGCCACGGTCACCGCGTAGGTGATCGGGTTGGCGGCGGCCGCCACCAGCCCCTGTTGCAGAAAGGCCACCACCTCCGGGATCGTGCGCACCTGCCCCTCGGCCTCGGCCTGGCCCAGGTCGATGAACAGATCGCTCATCACCCGCCAGAACTGACCCAGGGCATGGGTGGTGGCGGCGGTGCGGATCAACTCCGGCAGGAAGCCAGCGAACAGGGGATGGAGCAGGGCCAGCAGCGGGTCGCGACCGGTTTTGCGGCGGATGATTGCCTGGCAGCTGGCCAGGAATGGCTCACTGTCGAGGTAGGCATCCAGCCCGCCGGTGCCATGCCAGAGCATGGCCTTCATGCAGTATTCGGCGTATTCGAAGTTGATGCGGTCGTGAATAAGATGGCGCCAGATTTTCGCGGCAGAAAGATCGCCATCGAGGAATTTGAAGACCGGCAATGGGTTGAGGAATTGCTGCTCCGCTTGGTAGATCAGATTGCGGCTGTAGGCATCGAGCACGATGCCGTAGCTCGTCAGCACATCCACCACCTCCACCACGTGCTCGGGGGTGTCGGCCAGCAGGGTCTGGCCGGCGAGCAGGCGGCCGGCGATCTCGGCGGCATCCGGGCGACCGCCGGCGTAGGTGAGGCGTGCGGGGATGACCGGCATCAGCCCAGCCCTCCGCGGATTGCCATCGCCGTGACCACAGCCGGCAACTGGCTGATGGCGGTGGTGGCGGCTTCGCTGATGTGGCCAAGGCCCGCGGGTAGCAGACCCATGCCCACCACCCCCAGGGCCAGGGCCGTGGCGGGGATGGTCTCACGCGGGGCCACGGCGATCGGGCGCACATCCAGGCGGGCGTCGCTCAGGGGATCGGTGGGGGCGGTGATCGCCAGACGACCGAAGAAAGCCCGGTTCACCAGCAGCAGGAAGTACACCGCCGTGAGGCCCGAACCCACCATGCAGAGCAGGGTGGCCAGCGGGAAGGCCGAGATCGAGCCGCGGAACACCAGAAACTCGGAGATGAAGCCCGCCATCCCGGGCAGTCCGGCGCTGGCCATCACCCCCAGGATCATCAACGTGCCGGTGTAGGGAAGCCCCCGCTCGGGGTTGAGCAGGCCGCGCAGCACCTCCAGATCGCGGGTGCCGGTTTTGCGGTAGACGATGCCCACCAGCAGAAACAGCAGGGCCGAGATCAGGCCGTGGCTCACCATCTGGAACACGGCCCCCAGCAGGCTCACCGGTGTGGCGGCGGCGGCGGCCAGCAGGATCGTGCCCATATGGCCCACCGAGCTGTAGGCCACCATGCGTTTCATGTCGCGCTGGGCGATGGCCGCCAGCGAGCCGTAGAGCACGGAAACGGCCGCCCAGCCCGCCAACCAGGGGGCCATTACGGCCCAGGCTTCCGGGAACAGCCCCAGGCCGAAGCGCAGCAGCCCGTAGGTGCCCAGTTTGAGCAGCACGCCGGCGAGCAGCACCGAGACCGGGGTGGAGGCTTGGGTGTGGGCATCGGGCAACCAGCTGTGGAAGGGCACCAGCGGGATCTTGATGCCGAAGCCCACCAGCAATGCACCCAGAAGGACCAGCTGGCTGCCCATGGCCAGCCGTTCGCTGGTGACCGGCGTGAGGCTGAAGTCGAGGCTGCCGGTGAGCAGGGCCAGGGCCAGGAAGGCGCCGAGGATCAGCATCCCGGAGGCGGCCGTGAAGATCAGGAACTTGGTGGCGGCATAGGCCCGCTCCGCCCCACCCCAAACAGCGATCAGCAGCCAGAGGGGGATCAGCTCCAGTTCGTAGAAGATCAGAAACAGCAGCAGGTTCTGGGCGAGGAAGGCGCCGTTGACGGCGCCGCTGATGAGCAGCAGCAGGGCGAAGTAGATGCGGGGTCGCTGGCTGATGTCGCGGGTGCAGACCGCCGACACCAGGGTCAGGGCGGCGTTCATCAGCAGCAGCGGCAGGGAGAGGCCATCGACCCCGAGGCGGTAGTCGAGTCCGAGGGTTGGCAGCCAGGTCACGTTCTCGACCATCTGCAGACCGCCGTCTGCCGGATCGAAGGCCACGAGCACCACCAGGCTCCAGACCAGCTGCAGGGCGAGCACACTGATCGCCACGGCGCGCAGGCGGCCGGCCGGGGCGCTGGCGGGCCAGAGCAGCAGGGCCACCAGGCCGAGGAAGGGGATCAGCAGCAGGGGGGTGAGCATCATCCGCGGAACCAGACGAGACCGGCGAACAGGAGCACCACTCCTGCCACCAGCGTCAGCACATACGACTGGAGCTGGCCGCTGACACTGAGCTTGAGAGTTTCGGCGCTGGCCAGTGACACCTGGCCGACCCGGTTGGCCAGGCCGCTCACCACGGTGCGGTCGAAGGCATTGGTGAGGCGTGCCAGGGCGCTGATGAAGGCCACGATCGTGGTTCGGTAGAAGCGATCGGTGTAGAAATCGGCTGCCAGCAGGTCTTGAACGGTGCGCAGCGGCGGGAACACCGACCGTGACCAGAAGCGATCGAGACGGATGAGGCATCCGGCCGCCAGGCCGATCAGGGAGCTGGCGGCCAAGGCAAGGCTTGCTGGCAGGGAAACCTGGGCGAGGGCGTGCTGGGGGATGAGGCGGTCGATCACCAGGGGGGTGAGCAGCACCATCACCGCCAGGCTCACCATCGGCAGGGCCATGAGCCAGATCACCTCAGGGGTGCGCCGGGTTTTGGGGTGGGGGGTGTCCAGGAACACCTGGCGGAACACCCGCACCAGGTTGAGCGTCGTCAAGGCATTGGTGAGAAGCACGACCGCCGCGAAAAAGGGGGCCTGGGGGCGCAGGTTGTCCACCAGCTGGGCGAGGGTCCAGAAGCAGCCCAGGGGCACAAGGCCGGTGAGGCCGGCGCTGGCCACCAGGTAGGCGCCCGTGGTGGCAGGCATGCGCGGCCCAAGGCCCCCGAGTTCGGTGAGGTCCTGGCAGTTTGTGGTGGCGATCACGCAGCCCACGCTCATGAAGAGCAGCGCCTTCGCCAGCCCATGGCTGAACAGCAGGAGCAGGGCCAGCAGTGGTTGCTCGAAGGCGATCGCTACGAACACCAGCCCCAGAAACGAAGTGGTGGAGTAGGAGAAAGCACGCTTGAGGTCCACCTGGGCCAGGGCCACCAGGGCTCCCCCCACGGCGCTGATCGTGCCCACCACCAGCAGCACCGTTACCGCCACCGGAGACAGGCGCAGCAGGGGCATCACCTTGAGCAGCACGAAGGCGCCGCAGGTCACCACCGCAGAGTTGCGCAGAATCGAGGCGGGGTTTGGTCCCTCCATCGCCTCATCCAGCCAGAGGTGCATCGGGAATTGGGCGCACTTGCCCATCGGTCCGGCGATCAGGCCAAGGCCCAGAAGGGTGCCGGCCAGGGGGGTGAGCGGCGCCTCGGCGGCCCAGCGGTAGAGATCGCGGAACTCCAGCGAGGGGGCCCAAGCCCCCAGGGCCACCACGCTCATGAGCAGTAGGACGTCCCCCACACGCTTGGTGAGAAAGGCGTCGCGGGCCGCGGTGACCACCAGCGGCTGCGCATACCAGAAACCCACGAGAAGGTAGGTGGAGAGGGTGAGCATCTCCAGCAGGAAATAGCTCAGGAAGAGGTTGCTGCTGAGCACCACGCCACTCATCGCCCCTTCGAAGAAGCCCACCAGGGCATAGAAGCGGGCCAGCGACCATTCCTTATCCAGGTAGCCCAGGGCAAAGGCCTGACAGATCAGGCTCATGAAGGTCACCAGCTCCAGGGCCGCCAGGTTGGTGAGGGTGAGATCAAAACCGATGTGCAGGTCGAGATCGGCGACCCGGAACCAGGGGATGTCCACCAGCTGGGGCCCGATCTGCAGCACCTCGCGCAGCACCAGGGAGCCGTGGATCACTGCCACCAGGGTGACCAGCAGATTGAGGTAGGCGGCAGGCCGTGGACCGTTGCGCTTGATCCAGACGCTGGCCCAGGGCAGGGACAGCAGCATGCCAGCGAATCCGTAGAGGGGGATCAGCCAGACAAACTGGATGGGTAACGGCAGGGCGGGGGTCAACAGCGGACGGCGGCGGAGCGACGAAAAGCAAGCTGAAATCTAGACAGTCCGGGCCGGAGCCCCGCGCTCAGAAGCTGGCCCGGGCCTCCAGCGCGCGCGGGCCATGGGCCAGCTCCCGCTGCCACAGAGCCAGCTCTTCACCATGCTGGTGCTCTTCCTGCCAGAGGGCGCGGAAGAAAGCCTCGTTTTCGGTGTCGGCGATCAGCACGCAGAACCGCACCGCGTCGGCGTAGTGCTGGATCAGATCCCCCTCCAGGGCGGCATCGATGCGCAGCAGACCGGCCAGATCAGCAGCGGTGTCGACCGGTCGAAGCTGTGAGGCGCCCGGGGCGACCCCCAAGGCCAGCATGCGCTGAACAAGGCGCTCGGAATGCTGCATCTCCTCCACGGTGTCCCGCCGGAAGCGGTCGGCAGCTTCCGGTTGGCCCCAGAGCTCCACGAGGGAAGCCTGGGTCATGTACTGCTGAACGGCGCAGAGTTCGAGGCTCAAGGCGCGTCCGAGGAAGCCAAGGACGCGCGGATGGACAGCGCCCATGGACGTCACAGACGACGGCTGGCGCCGCTGGGAACGAGGGCGGGCTCCACCTCGCCATGGGGCCGGGCGATGATGTGGGCCGCCACCAGGCCGTCACCCACGCGCTCACAGGCATCGGCTCCGGCCCGCACGGCCGCGTTAACCGCACCGGTTTCGCCGCGCACCATCACGGTCACGTAGCCACCGCCCACAAATTCCCGGGCGATGAGGCTCACCTCGGCGGACTTGGTCATGGCGTCGGCCGCCTCGATCGCCGGCACCAGGCCGCGGGTTTCGATCATGCCCAGGGCGATGCCATGAACGGTGGAGGGAACCATGGCGGAGACGCTGCGGGTGGTGGGTGTGGTGGGGGGACGGCCGCCGGTTGCGGCACTCCGCCCGGCGGGGCGAGTGCTGGTGGTGGCGGCCCGGTTGCTGCGGGCGGGGCTTGCGCTGGCCCGGGAGGCTGCGGAGCGATTGGTGGTCGCGCTGGAGGCCGCCCGGGTGGCGCTGCGGCCCCGCGCCGCCGGCAGGGCCCGTGGGGTGGCGGCTGCGGCAGGTTTCGCCGCCGCCGGGGTCGGAGCGGCGCTGGCCGCAGTGGCAGGGCTGCTGGCGGCGGGCGCCGCGCTGGCGGGGGATGCCGCAGGAGAGGCGGCCGCGCTGGCGGCAGCGGGTGCCGGAGCCGCGGGGTTGGGGGTGGGGTTGGAGGAAGTCATGGGCGGCGCGACCGGCGGGGGAGAGGAAGGGGAGGGGGCTGAGGCGGAGGCTGGGGGCTTCGGGGCGGACGCCGTCGGCCGGGAGCGGGTGCGACGGGGGGAGGAACGGGCCATGGCGGGGCGGTGTGGGAGAGCGGCGGCGGGCCAGGGCCTAGCCGTCGGGCTCCCAGAAATCGATGATCCCCCCGATCGTCAGATCGGTGTGCGCCTCTGGATTGCCGCAGGCGAAGCGGGCGGCAGAGCCGCTGGCGGTGAACACCCAGTTGCCGGGGGAGGCCCCCACCGGATCGACGGCCACCGTGAGCTTGCCCTTGGGGCTGCGCAGGATCCGCAGATTCCAGTGCTCCAGGCCGGGCACCCGTTGGGTGCACACCAGGGAGCCCGTGACCTGATGGATTTCCATCACTTGCCGCCCCCGCTGGAGGAGCCGCCGGCGGCGGGGGCAGCCTTGCCGGCCTCGGGATCCCAGTGGTCGATGATGCCCACGATCGTCAGATCGCTCGGGTACGACTTGCTGCCGGCCGCTTCACGCGCCGCCGAACTGCCCACGCAGATCACCCAGTCGCCCGGCACGCAGCCGACCGCATCGACCGCCACCTTTTGCGTGCTGCCATCGAGCACCACCTGTAGGTGTTTGTGCTCAAAATCGGGGATGCGATTGGTGGAAACCAACGGTTTTACCACTTTGCAGATGATCATCTCAGTGTCCTCCTCCGGTGTCGAACACGATCGTGGAAGCGATCGTTTCTGCAGGCGCGTGGCGCCCGGTTTCCCGCACGGTCAGCAGCACATGCAGTAAGCCCTGGCTGAAGAGATCGCCATAGCGACTCTGCAGGGCTTGCACCACCCGTTTGCCGTGGCGGATCGCCCTCTCGCGGGCTCCGGGCACCTCGCCGTTGTAGTCGAAGCGAACCACCACCGGCACCGGCAGCCCGCGGGAGACGTTGAGTCCTCGGAAAATCTTCACGCCCACGTCGAGGTCCGCCGCCCCCTCTTCCACCGTGTCCATGTAGGCGAAGTAGGTGAGGTTGCGCAGATGGATCTCCTTGAAACCGATGCCCACGCCTATGAAACGCTCGGCGTGGCCGGCATCGCCGTAGTGCCCTCCGTGCACCTGGCGCACGAAATCAATCTGGGAGAGATTGTGCTCCAGCAGGCGGGCGATCAATCGCACCATGCCGGGATCCGGGGCGGCCGCCGCCGCCGCCTCCACCATCGCCAGGATGCGGGCCCGGCCCTCCTGGGGGCTCAGGGAACGGGTGGCTTCATACACGTCCCGGGCATCAAGCCAGCGCTCGAGGTGGGTGCTGCCGTCCAGCCCCGGCACGTGGACCCGGATGGCGTCGGTGTCGGTGTCGATGCCCATCAGCAGAAGGTCCACCGACGCCCCACAGCAGAAGCTGTTCTCCACCGCCGTCTGGAAATCGCGCAGGCGCTGATGGCCGCAGTGGGCGGCGGCTGCGTCGTCGCTGCCGTGGGCGGCGCATCCCTCGTGGCTGGGATCGAGGGAGCTGAAGTGGTACAGCACCACCTTGAGGTAGCGGGTGTCGGCGTGGGCGGGATTGGGAACGCCCTCGCGATAGCGGCGATGCTCGGTTTTCACCCAGCGGTTCACCGTGTTTTCCACATCGAACAGGGCGCCGGCATGGGGGCGGCGCCGCACCGAGCTGAAGGGCAGGCGCAGGGCGTAGGCGATGGCGTGGGCGAGCCGCCCGTCCGCGCAGGGGGTGATGTCGAGCAGATGGAAGCCGCAGCCCAGCAGAAACTCTTCGAAGGCCTGGGCTGCTGGCGTGCTGGGACCGGCGCGCAGCGGATCCTCTAGGAAAAAGCGATTGCTGGTCTGCTCGTAGGCCTGGAAGACGCACCAGGCGAAGAGGGTGCGCATGTCGAGCTGGGTGACCCAGGCGGTCTCCAGGATCGGCAGGGGCAGGGAGGTTCCCAACTCCGCCTGGGCGAGCCTTTGGGCCTGCTCAAGGAAATTCTCCTCGTGCTGCAGGGCCGAGAGCTTGCGCAGAACCGGGACAATGCGATCAAAACTGCCCTTCACCTGCTCGTCGTAGGCCCGCAGGGATTCGTTGGCGCCGTGGTCGGTGAGTGGGTGGAGCCCCTGGGTGCCCAGGGGCCTGGGCGTGCGCAAGGAGGTGGAGTCGGCGCGGGCGGGCCGAGGCCGAACCCGACCGGTGGGCCGATAGGTGGGGCCGGAGGGGCCCGGTGCCGGTGGGCGACGGCGTCCCCGGGCCTGGCTGCCAGGGCTGTCCGGAGGGGCACCATCACCGGGTTCGGCGGCAGGATCCAGGCGCCCGTCGTTGCCCTCGGGGCTCCCGGGCCGGCGACGGGGTGCCGTAGGGGCCAGGGAAGGCGGGCTCAGCAGGGGGCGGCGGGGCATCAGTGGATCAGGCCCGGGCGCCGCCGGAGAGGGTGATCAGCGAACCGGCGGAGGTGTTGCCGCTCGAACCGGTGATGCGGCTCACCGGTTCGGGCACCTCTTCGTTGCGCTTGCCCTGGAAGGTCGGCATGGCGGTCATCGGGCCGAGGCGGCTGGGGTTGCGGCGTCGGGCCGAGGGGCCCTCGGTGCCCGTGACACGCTCGCCACGGTCCCAGTCGTCACCGGTGATCTTCTGGCCGGAGGAGTTGCCTTCGCCGGTGACGCGGGAGACGGGGCGGGCGTCTTCGTCGAGGCTTACCGGTGCTGGCCCCACGGGACCGCGGGCTGGCCCCACGGGACCACGGGAGGGCTGGGGACCGCGACGGTCAAAGCGGAACTCCTCGGTGCCGGTGACTTTGCCACCGGCCATCTCAAAAGGGCCTGTAATCCTGCGGCTGTCCTCGTAGCGGGTTCCGGTGACGCCACCGCCGCGCTGGCGGGCGGCGAGGGCGGCCTGGGCGGGGGACTGGATGCTGAAACCCTGCCAGGGCTCATTTTGGAGGGGTCTGGGGAAGTCGGGGTCCGTGCCGGCGGGCGCGGTGCCGCAGGCGGTGGCCTGCTGGTCGGGGCCCACATAGGGAGTGCCGGTCACGTCGCCACAGGCGCCCCGCTCGGCCCCGGTCATCACACCGCCGATGCCCGGCTGGATACCGCTCATCACGGTGCCCATGCGCATGGGGGTGCGGGAGCGGATCTGCTCAACGGCGGGGGTGGGGCACCAGGTGCCCGCCTCGTCGAGGCCGGCGTAGGGGGTGCCGGTGACCGCTTTGCAGGTGCCCGGTTCATCGCCGGTCACCTTGGAGGAGCGGCCGGTGCGGGTGCCGCTCACCACCTGGGCACGGTTGGTGACGCTGAAGCCAACCTTGGCCGGCTCGGGAGCGGGGCGGGTGCCACAGAAACGGTCGTACTGCTGGCTGCCGACGTACTCATCGCCGGTGACGAGCCGACAGCTGCCCGGTTCATCGCCGGTCACGTGTTCGCTGCGGCCCACGTGGGTGCCGGTGATGCCCGTGCCCCGCAAGGTGTGCAGGCTGGCCACCTTGGTGGGGGCGCGACCGCCCACCTGCTGGGCCTCGGTGACGTATTGATCGCCGGTGAGCTGGCGGCCCGAGCCGGGCTCATCGCCGGTGACTTTTTCGGAGCGGCCCACCATCACCCCGGAGACGGTGCGACCACCGTGGGTCTGGGCCTGGCCCACCTTGCGGGGGGAGGGGCTGGCCCCTCCGCACCAGGAGGCCGCCTGATTGGCCGATACGTATTCCGTACCCGTGATCAACTTGCAGGTGCCGGGCTCATCTCCGGTGACCTTCTCCGAGCGACCCACCTCGTTGCCGGTGACCCGGTTGCCATGGGTGGTGGCGCTGACGCGCACCTTGTCCGGCTGCCGGGTGAGCGGACCGCTCTGGCAGAAGTTTTCAAACACCTCGGCCCCGAGGTACTCGGTGCCGGTGATCACCCGACAGGTGGCGGCTTCGTTGCCCGTGGTTTTGGTGGAGCGGTTCGCCTGGGTGCCGGTGACCACCTGG
Organism: uncultured Synechococcaceae cyanobacterium; assembly: GCA_903907855.1. Lineage (GTDB taxonomy): Bacteria > Cyanobacteriota > Cyanobacteriia > PCC-6307 > Cyanobiaceae > Cyanobium. The sequence continues at coordinate 24,384 of CAIVPT010000057.1, forward strand.
CCCCCGCTGGTTTCGCTGGTGCCCACTTTCCAGGAGGCATCGGCGGCAGCGGCCTGACGGGCCCCGTGGCGGTTCGGGCCGGTGGGGCGGCTGCCACCCCCGTTGCGGGCGCCGGCTGCAGCACCCACCTTGCTCTTGAGCTCGCGCACCTTCTGGGAGAGCTCGCGGGCGCTCATGTCTGGGTTGCCCTGACGGGCCATGCTCGCCGCCACACTGCTCTGGGGCATGGCGGCCGACTTCCCCCGCTTCGAGAGGGCCTCGCGGCGGGCCAGCACAAGGGCGCGGCTGGGGTTGAACTGGGCGGTGCGCTTCGGGGTGGAGGTGCGACCTCCGTTGCGGCCGGAGTTGGTCGAGCTGCCCTGGCTGGCACGGGCACCCAAGCTGCTGCCGAGCGAGGCATGGTTTTCGCTGCGGTCCTTGCAGCGGCAGGGGCCATCGGCCGTCGTGCTGGCGGTCTCCGCCTGGGGCGCTGGCGCGGCGGGAGCGGCGCGTTGGTTTTCCTGACGGGTCCGGTCGCGGGAGGTGTCGGCGCGCTTGCCGCGGCGGGAGAGGGCTTCGCGACGGGCGAGCACAAGCTCGCGACTGGGGTTGTGCACAGGGCGGGCGGTGCGGGTCACCGGCGTGGTGGGAACGGTGAGCTGGGGTTCCCGGGCCCGGGGCGAACGGGTGGGGGTGGGCGACGCCGTAGGGGCGGCAGCGGCGCGGACGGTGGCGGGTTCGGGCGGAGCCGTGTTGGTGCGGGTCGGTCGGGCATCCGAGGCCGATCGCACGCGGCCAGGTGCCGAGGCGTAGCGCCCGGCGGATTTCTTGCCGCCGTTGGTGAGGGCCTTACGGCGCTCCAGGGCTGCTTCACGACTGGATGTGCTGGCCATATCCGCCCGGATAAAAGGAGGTCACGATGAAAGGAAGCCCCGCTGCCGCAGCCGATGTCCGCCATCGGCAGACCTGCATGCGTACAACGAATCCACGGGGACCTGGGGGTCCGGTCGTCGGATCAGGCTGGGTGGAAGGTCGGTCCCGGCTTCAGGCCGGGACCGGTGGGACGCGGCTCAGCGGCCCTCGAACACCACGAAGCAGGCACCCTGGCTCTGGGTGTAGGCGTCGTAGCCCACCAGGCGCACGTGGTGGTCGGGGTAGGCCCGGTGGCAGGCCTCGAGTTCGCTGACGATCACGCCGAGATCCTTCTCACCGAAGAAGGGCAGTTTCCAGTAGCTCCAATAGGTGGCCATGGAACGGCTGGGGTGGACGTGCTCAACGAGCGGGCTCCAACCCTGGGCAATGATGTAGGCGATTTGGTCGTAGATCTCGTCCTGGGTCATCGGCGGCAGGAAGCCGAAGGTCTCCAGGGTGGCGACTGTCTGGTAGTCACCCACGGTGCTCTTGAAGGGCATGGGGATCCTTGAGGAAGGGGTGGCGGCGGCAGCCGGCTGGCTGACGTCTGGACTTTGCGGAATGCAGCTCCAGCCCCAGGAGATGGGGTGCCGGAGCATCGAAACGGAGGACGTGATGGGCTGGGGACGGTCCAGGACCGCCCCGCAGCGTCATCGCATCCGCCTCACTAGACGTCGAGCTTGTCGACGGTGTCGAACTCGAACTTGATCTCCTTCCAGGTATCGAGGGCGATCGCCAGCTCGGGGCTGTGCTTAGCGGCTTCCGTGAGGATGTCGCGGCCTTCCTTCTCGATTTCGCGACCGGCATTGCGGGCCTTGACGCAGGCCTCGAGGGCCACGCGGTTGGCGGCCGCACCGGCAGCGGAACCCCAGGGGTGGCCGTGGGTACCACCACCGAACTGCAGCACCGAGTCGTCACCGAAGATGCTGACCAGGGCGGGCATGTGCCACACGTGGATACCACCGGAGGCAACGGCGAAGACGCCGCCCATGGAACCCCAGTCTTGGTCGAAGAAGTTGCCGCGGCTGCGATCTTCCGGCACGAAGGATTCGCGCAGCTGGTCGATGTAGCCGAGGGTCGTTTGACGGTCACCCTCCAGCTTGCCCACCACGGTGCCGGTGTGCAGCTGGTCGCCACCGGAGAGGCGCAGGCACTTGGCGAGCACGCGGAAGTGGATGCCGTGCTTGGGATGGCGGTCGATCACCGCGTGCATGGCGCGGTGGATGTGGAGCAGCATGCCGTTCTTGCGGCACCACTTCGCCAGGCCGGTGTTGGCAGTGAAGCCACCGGTGATGTAGTCGTGCATGATGATCGGCTGCCCGAGCTCTTTGGCGAACTCGGCCCGCTCGTACATCTCCTCGGGAGTTGCCGCGGTGCAGTTGAGGTAGTGCCCCTTCTTCTCGCCGGTTTCCTCTTGGGAGGAGCGCACGGCTTCAGCCACGAACTCGAAACGGTTCTGCCAGCGCTGGAACGGCTGGGAGTTGATGTTTTCGTCGTCCTTGGTGAAGTCGAGGCCGCCGCGGAGGCATTCGTACACCACACGGCCGTAGTTCTTACCGCTCAGGCCGAGCTTCGGCTTGATGGTGCAACCCAGCAGGGGACGGCCGTACTTGTTCATCCGGTCACGCTCGACCACGATGCCGTTCGGCGGACCCATGCAGGTCTTGATGAACGCCATCGGGAAGCGGATGTCTTCCAGACGCAGGTGGCGCAGGGCCTTGAAACCAAACACGTTGCCGACCAAGGAGGTCAGAACGTTGGTGATGGAGCCTTCCTCGAACAGGTCGAGGGGATAGGCGATGAAGGCGTAGAAGGCTTCCTTGTCTCCAGGGACGTCTTCGATGCGGTAGCAACGGCCTTTGTAGAAGTCGAGGTCGGTGAGGAGCTCGGAC
>CAIVPT010000058.1 GCA_903907855.1 uncultured Synechococcaceae cyanobacterium
CAGCCGCACCACCCTTCGCTTTGCCATCGAGCGGCCCCAGATCGCCGCGGATCGTGAGCGGTACATTTACTATCCCGGTACCCAGGTGGTTCCGGTGAATGTGGCGCCGCGGGTGCTCAATCGGCCCCATAGCATCTCCTTGGAGGTGGATATTCCAGAGGCGGGTGCTGATGGGGTGCTGTTCAGTATGGGCGGCAACGATGGTGGCTTCTCTATCTATGTGATGGAGGGCATATTCACCTATGGCTATAACTATGTGGCCGACAGTTATTTTCATGTGCGAGCCAGCGGCGCCCTGCCGGCGGGCCACCACGTGCTGAGCGTGGAATTCCGGCCCACGGGCCCGGCCGACCTGGCGGCTGGCAAGGGCACCCCAGCCCATATCACCCTGTTCGTGGATGGTGCGCCGGTGGGCGAAGGCGACCTGCCGGTGACGATCCCGCTGAGCCTTGGCCTGGCGGCCGGTGTGGCCGTTGGCCACGATCCCGGCTCACCAGCGATGCCCGATTATCTCCCCCCCTTCCCCTGGCCGGGGTTGATTCATCGCGCCTTCGTGGACGTGAGCGGGACGCCAATCGAAGATCAGGAGGCGCGGATCCGCGAAGTGTTGGCGCGGCAGTAGTGCCCCACGGTCGCGCGTGAGGGCCAAGGGGTAGGTTCTGGCATGCTGCGGCAGCCATCCAGAGTCATGACGTTCCTCTTTGCCATCTTGGCCTCCTTGAGCTTCGCAACCGGGGGCATCTTTATGAAGTACGCCAACTATTTCCAGGGCACGGCCAATCTCAGGCCCGCCCTGGCCACCTATCTGCTTTTTCTGGTTGGCGCCACGTTCCAGATGGTGATCATGCGGGAAGCCGAGCTTGGCGTTGCCTATGTGTTGGTGCTGGGTCTGGAGTCGTTGTTTGCGGTGTTGTTCGGCTTTCTGCTGTTCAAGGAAAGTTTGTCGTTGGTCAAGGCGGCTGCCATTTGTCTGGTGGTGATTGGCATCGCCCTGTTGCATGCCGACGGCGATTGAGGGGCCGATCCCCATGCGCTTAGGGGTTGAGTAGCTCCTCCCCCCAGCCGGTGGCCTGCCGCCAGCGGCAGCGCCGGTGGGGGTGGCTGCTGAGCTCCAGCAGTTCCACCTGCGTGAGGGCGATGCGCAGCAGCAGCAGGTGCGCCGGTAGCGGCGTGTCGTCGGCGAGGCTGGCCGGGAAGGGCGCCCCGCGATCGAGGGGCTCGCCAGGGGGTGGCCAGCCCCATACGGCCCGGCCGCCAGGGGACAGCGACTGCCAGTGCCGCTCGCGCTCGCCCGGCTCCAGCTCCGCCGGCAGCGGTTGCCACTGTCCCCGCAGGCGGAACTGGGAGCGGGCCTTCGGCAGCAACCAGCAGAGTTCCACCGCCGGCTGACGCGCCAGTTCGGCCGCCTTGGCGCTGCGGACATCGCTGAGCAGATCGAGGCTCGCGGGCCCCACCCAGCCCCGGAACACCAGGGTGCGCACCCGGGGGCTGCCATCGGCCGCCACGGTGGCCAGCTGCAGCCAGCGGGCCTGTGGGGCGCGCCCCTCGCGCTCGCGGGCGCCGCGCAGCAGCGCCCGCCAGGGGGGTAGGGGGTCCGGGATGCTCATCGTGGCGTAGGGGATTCAGGCGGTCGCGAGCACCAGCCGGGAGCTGCCAGGTTTCACGTGGGCCACCGCATCGCAGCGTTCCCGGTGGCTGGGGGAGAGCACGGTGTCGACATGCCACCACTCCACCTGCACCCGCTCGGGCGTGATATCGACGACGTTGTAGCCGTGCCCATCAAGATTTACGTATTTTACGTGGTTGAGATGCTGCTTGAGTTCCTCCTCATAGGCCAGAGATTGGGTGCGGGGAGGCCACTTCATCTTGTCGTCGAAGTTTTGTGCCGTGATGCTGGTGTTCACGAACTCCACGGCGATGGGCTCGGCCTCCAGATCGTAGGGATCCTTGCGGATTTCCAGCGCCATGCTCACATGGATGTCGCCGCTGAGCACCACGAAGTTGCCGGGATGGTTTTGGAAGTAGCTGTAGATCATCTCCCGTTCTGCCGGATAGCCATCCCATTGGTCGTAATCGGGGCCATCGCCGCTGCTGTTCACCAGCTTGGTTTTTTTCAGGGCGGTGAGCACCGTCTCCGGTAGGTCGGCTTTCCAGGTGGTGGCCATCACCGAGGGGTTGCCGATCAGCTGCCACTGCGCCCGGCTGGCCTCCAGGGCCGCAAAGAGCCATTGGCGCTGGGGCAGTCCAAGGGCGGTGCGTTCCTGGCTGAGCATCTCGGGCCCCGGCACTGGCAGATCGCGGGTGATGCGGGTGGCGGTGATGTGCAGGTCGGCCAGGGTGCCGAAGTGGAGGCTGCGGTGGACGCGCCAGGGATCGGCCGGATCCACCGGGCGGATCGGCAGCCATTCGGTGCGGGCCTGGAGGGCGGCGTTGACCCGATCCTCCCAGGGCCCATCCCGCCCAGCCTGGTGCTCATCGGCACCACCGCGCCAGGCGCCATCGGCGAATTCGTGGTCGTCGACGGTGGCGATCACGGGCAGGGCGGCGTGCATCGCCTGCAGATCGGGATCCCGGTGGTATTGGTTGTAGCGGCAGCGGTAATCAGCCAGGGTTTTGCACTCATGCAGTGGCTCAAAGGGGCGGCCGATGTCGGCCCCGGGGGTTTGGCCGGCGGGAGGGGTATTGGAGGCCTCGTAGATGTAGTCGCCCAGGTGCAGGAGAAAGTGCAGATCGTCGCGGGCGGCCAGGGTGCCGTAGGCGTTGAAGAAGCCGGCGTTGTACTTGCAACAGGAGGTCTGGGCAAAGCGCAGGTGGGAGATGTCCGCGCCCGGCAGGGTGCGGGTGCGGCCGGTGGTGGAGGTTTGCCCCTGGGCCTGGAACCGGTAGTAGTAGCGGGTGTCAGGGGTGAGGCCGCTGGGATCCACATGCACCGTGTGGTCGCCGTCGGCGCTGGCCTCCGCCTGGCCCTGGGCCACGATCGCCGAGAACTCTGGATCGCTGGCCACCTCGTAGGTCACCGTCACGGTGGGGTCGGTGGTGGTGAGCCGTGTCCAGAGGATCACCCGATCTTCGAGGGGATCGCCGCTGGCGACGCCGTGTTGAAACAGGGGGAGGTGAACCTGGCTCATGGCTGGGTGGGTCGGCTCCCCCATCATGGCCGGCGGAATCGCAAGTAATGGCATTGGCCATGGCAAATTGCGGTGTTCTGTATTCCGTATTCCGGCAACACTGTGGGAAGGCTTGCCTGTGGTGTCCTGTCGGCTTCTGGCGGGGACGTGCTGGGATAACGCGCATTCGCCCATAGCCCGCCGCCGATGGCGGTGAGCCTGCCACCATGGCGTCACCGTTTCGCACCTCCTGGAGGACTTGCCCCCCTTGCGGATCGCCAGCAGCCTGACGATTGCCTTCGCTTCCCTGCTCGCCGCAGCCTGGCCGGCCAGCCCGGTTGCCGCCCAGGCGGCCGCGCCCTTCGCCGATCGGCTCAGCGGCGACTGGGGCGGCCTGCGATCCGATCTCTTGCAGCGCGGAATCGACCTGCGACTGCTCCTGATCAGCGATCCCTACGGCAACAGCCGCGGCGGCCTGCAGACGGGATTCACCGGCTACAGCATGCTCAGCGGCGATCTGCTGCTCGACACCGAACCCTCCCTGGGGATCGCTGGCGGCGAGATCCAGCTGGGCTTTTCCGTGAACTTCGGCACCCAGCTCTCGCAGGATGTGGTGGGCAATACATTCCCAATTCAGTCTTCGGATGTAGCGCCCCCTGGGGGGCGGCTCACGACCGTGAGCTATACGCAGTCGCTGTTGCAGGATCGCCTCAGCCTGCGCCTGGGCCGCCTATCGATCGACAGCCTGTATGGGGAGGAATTCGCCGGCTCCACCTATTTCCGCCAATTCACTTCGGTGGCCTTCAACGCCATCCCGTTTGCCATCTTCTATAACGCCCCCGCCGCGCTCGGCTACCCCGCCACCACCTGGGGCGCCAGGGCCCGCTACCAGCCCACGCCCGGCTTCTATGCCATGGCTGGCCTCTATAACGGCGACCCGGCGGTGGGTCTGGCCAGCCGCCACGGCCTCGACTTCACCCTGGCCGGCCCCGCCTTTGCCATCGGGGAGCTCGGCTGGAGTCGCCCGGTTCAGAACCAGAGCAGTGGATTGCCCGGCAACTTCAAGATCGGCGCTTTCTCCCTGGCGGGAGCGGTGCCGGCCTACGACCGCAGCGTCAATGCCGGCGGTCGCCACGGCTTCTACCTTGTCGCCGATCAGGCGCTCGCCCGTTATGGCGAGCCCGACCAGGGGCGCCAGCTTGGGGTCTTCGGCAGTCTGGTGTCGGCCCCCAACGCCAGTGTGAGCCCCATGCCCGTGTTCTTCAGTACCGGCCTGGTGGCGAACGGACCCTTTGCCGCCAGACCCCGGGATGTGCTGTCGTTCGGTCTTGCCTATGGGGGCTTCAGCACCCCCCTGGCGGCCGAGCAACGCCAGCTGGCCCTGCAGGATCCCTCCATCCGGTCCCAGCGCAGTGAACTCACCTTGGAGCTCTCGTACGGTATTTCGCTGATGCCGGGGGTGATGATTCAGCCCGGCGCCCAGCTCATCGTGCATCCCGGCGGCGATACGGCCACCCCCAGTGCCCTGGCCCTGGGGGTGAATGCCGTGATCAGTTTTTGACCACGGCTGCCCGCACGCCGCAGCGCGCTCCCTCAGGCCAGCGACGGGTAGACCGGTGCATAGATCTGGCTGCGGATGAAGGCCTCCAGGTCTGCAGGCTCCGGCACGCCCGCCAGATTGCTGGCGTAGACCAGCTTGGCGACGCGCACGGCCGTGTGGATCGCCACCTCGAGAACGTTGGACTGCGGCGGGAACAACATGCCCAGCTTGAGCTGTTCTTCGCTCACCTGGTCAGCCACCGCATGGGCCGCTTCGATGAACATCTCATCGGTGATCCGTTTGGCATGGGTGGCGTAGACAGCCAGGCCCACGGCAGGGAAGATATAGAGATTGTTCGCCTGGGAGGGCAGGTAGGTGTGACCGTTGAGGTGCACGGGGGGAAACTGAACGCCGCTCGCATAGACCACCGCCCCCTGGGTCCAGGTGTAGGCATCGGTGGGCAGGCACTCGTGCTTCTCGGTGGGGTTGGAGAGGGCGAAGATGATGGGCCGTTGATTGTGGCGCATCATGGCTTCCACCACCTGTTGATCGAACAGATGCCCCACTGTGCTGACGCCGATCAGGGTGGTGGGCTTGAAATCGTCGATTGCGGCCACGATGCGGGGGTATTCGCTACTGAGATCCTTGGGATCAAAGGGTTCGCTGGGTGGCAGGTCGTGGGCAAAGGGGCGCTTGTGGGGCGGCAGGCCAGGCCGGCTGCTCACCACCAGGCCCTGGGTATCGAACATCCGGATGTTCTGGCGCGCCACCTCAGGGGCGATGCCCTGCTGGCCCAGGGCTGACACCATCAAATCGGCCAGGCCGATCGCCGCCGAGCCGGCTCCGAGGAAGAGGATCCGCTGATCCTTCAGCTCGCCGCCGGTGATTTTCAGGGCGCTGATCATGCCCGCCAGGGTCACGCCCGCCGTGCCTTGGATATCGTCGTTGAAGCAGCACACCTTGTCGCGGTAGCGCGCTAGCAGATTGATGGCATCGACGCCGGTCCAGTCTTCGAAATGTAGGCAGCAGTTGGGGAAGACCTCCTGAACGGCCTCGACAAATTCATCCACGAAGGCATAGAGATCCTCGGTGGATGGCCGGTGCTGGCGCAGGCCCACGTAGAGGGGATCGGCAAGATAGGGTTCGTTGTTTGTGCCTGCATCCAGGTAGATCGGTAGCAGCCCCTGCGGCGGCACGCCCGCCGTGGCGGTGTAGAGCTGCAATTTGCCGATCGGGATGCCCATGCCGTTGGCTCCCAGGTCGCCCAGCCCGAGGATGCGACCGGAATTCGTAACGCAGATGAAGCGCACATCCTTCTCAGGCCAGTTGCGCAAAATCTCGCGCACCCGCCCCTTGCGGGTGATCGATACATACATCCCTAGCGGCCGCCTGAGGATGTGATCGAATTTCAGGCAGGCTTCGCCGATGGTGGGATCGTAGACGATCTCCAGGAAGCGAGCCGGATCGGACATCAGGGTCCGGTAGAAGAGGGTTTCATTGATATCCAGCAGGTTCATCAGATAGATGAAGCGATCAAGATCGCTGGCCTTGCTGTCCACCTGCTCCAGCACCCGCTTCAGTTGCGTGTCGAGCGTTTCGGTGATGTCGGGCACCAGGCCGATCAGTCCGAAGGCTTCACGTTCCGCTTCGCTGAACCCCGTTCCCTTGTTGAGGCGGGGGTCGTGCAGGAGATCCATCCCGCGTTTGTTGGTGGTGATTTCGTTGGTCATGATGGATGAGTTGCTGTTTGGATGGATGGAGATCTGGTGCTAAACTTGAAGAAACAGTGGTGAATAAGATCGGGAAAAGTGGCGTTATGTGGATGACGCTACATAGGAGCTGACCATCTTGGCTGGATCCACTACGCGATCAAATTCTTCTTCTGTGACCAGGCCAAGCTTGAGAGCTGCGGCTTTGAGTGTGAGGTCGTTGTCGAGGGCGTAGTGGGCAATTTTTGAAGCTTTGTCATAGCCGATAACCGGCGAGAGTGCCGTCACAAGCATGAGTGAACTTTCGACGTATTCGCTAATCTTCTTGTGATTAGGCTCTGCGCCCTCGACCAGGAATGTGCGGAAATTGGTGCAGCTATCAGTAAGAAGAGTGATCGAATGGGTGATGTTGTAGATGAGGAGGGGTTTGTAGACGTTCATCTCCAGGTAGCCGCTAGCCCC
>CAIVPT010000059.1 GCA_903907855.1 uncultured Synechococcaceae cyanobacterium
AGGGGATGGCGCTCCAGGCCGCAAGCTCAGCTACGTGACCCACGTGCTGTTCAACGGCAACCTGCTGATCGGCAAGGCCTACACCGCCCAGCTGGGCCTGCAGCCGGGTGATCCCTTCCAGATCCAGCTCGGCCGGCGCCAGATCCGTCTCCATCCGCTGGATGCGCCGCCGGAGGGGGAGGAGGGCACCAGCTCCAGCCCCGGGGAGGAGCAGCAGGGGAGCTGAGCCGGCAATGGCCGCGGCCGCGGTCGGTTGGTCGCTTTGGGCCCGTCATCGGCGGGCCTTTTTCATGGCCTGCGGGCCCTTTTTCATGCTCGGCCCGCCCTGGGACGCCGTGATGGCCATGGCTCAACAGCCCAGGTCTACTGGCAGGCGTTCTCCGTGGGACAGTTCGCCGCCTCTGCCCGGCCAGTCGATCCAGACCGGAGGCGCTGGTGCCCAAGGAAGGGCAACAGCCCGCAGGGCGGGTCTCCAAGGGCTTTTCTTTGGGTGCAGCCTCTGGAGCTGAACAGAAGCAGGCCGGGGCAAGGTCACCAGCCACGGCCCGCATCATTGCTTCCCGGCTGGGCTCATTTCATCAAGCGAAAGCTCATCCGGCTCGCCGCCTGCTTCTCATCGGACGGGGCGGTGACGCGCCGGAAGCCCTCGATGCCCCCATCGGCCGACACCTTGATGCCCACCCCCAATGCGGCCAGGGCCACGGCGGCGGCGCGGCGGCCGCCACCGCTGCTGCCGCCGGGCACCTTGAGGATGGCGCCGGCGGCGAGGATCTGACCGTTGTGGTCGAGGATCGTGGCGCCATCGATGGCCAGGATCTCCTGGCGCAGGCGGCGATCGAGGGCGTGAAAGGGCTGGCCGTTGATCGCCCGCTGCAGCAGCCGCGCCTTAGCGGAGCGCTGGGCCAGCAGGTGGTCGGCGGGCTCGGGAGCAATCTCCCGCAGGCGAGAGGTGGCCTCGGCGTTGAGGATGCCGAGGCAGGCGCCGGTCCCCGCGAAGGACGCATCGAGGCAGCTGGCGTACACGGCCTGGCGCAGCTCCACGCTGCGGGGCCCGCCCATCTGCTGCACGATCGCTTCGGGCGCGAGAAAGAACCAGCTGCCAGCGCGGCGGGCAAAGATCAGGGAGCCGTGGCGCAACACCAGCAGTTCGTCGGCGCGGTTGAGCACCAGGGCGAGGCGATCGGGATGTTGGGCGCTCCAGTGGGCCACGGCAGCGAGCCGCACCGGCGCCAGCGGCGGCGGCTCGGCAGGTGCGGCCATGGCGTCGTAGGCGAGCAGCCGGCCGTGCCCATCGGCCACCAGCATCGTGTCGAAGGAGTTGGTGAGCACGGCGCCGAAATCCTCTGCCCAGGCCTCGCGGAGCTGAACGGCGGGGAGGCCCTCCTGGCCTGCCCCCTCCGGCGTGAAGCCCACGGCGGCCACGATCGGCTGGCCCTCATAACTGCGGCACGACCAGGCCTCGAGCTGATCAATCGCCGCCAACACCACGCCGCGTTCCACCTCCTCAGGGCAGAGGGTGTCCACCACCAGCCGCCGCGGCAGACGGGCCATCAGGTCGGTGGCGTAGTCGCTGCCCTCGAAGCCCTCGGGCATCGCCGCCAGGGCGGCCACGAAGGCCTTGGCGAGGGCCTTCTCGCTCACCCCACCGGGCTGCGGCCTGGCGAAGGGCTGGAGCCGGGTGAGGGTGAGGCTCCAGGGGGTGGCCTGGCTGGGCTTGATCTCGATCGAATGGCGGCCCCGCTCCACCACCGCCGGCCGCACCGTAGGTGAGCTGTTGTGGCCGGGCACCAACTGGGCGCCGGAGAAGAGCGGCAGCAGGTGCTGCTGCACCAGGGCGCGGAAGGTTCCGGGTTCCATGGGATCAGCGCGGGGCGCGCGGCATCGCTAACCAGTGCAGCCGGCCCTTGGCATCGCCGGCTACCAGGAGCTGGCGGTTGCGGAGCCAGGCCAGGGCGGTGATGGCCGCATCGGCAACGAAGAGGAGCTGGGGGGCGCCGGTGGGCGTGTTGGCATCCCAGAGGC
>CAIVPT010000060.1 GCA_903907855.1 uncultured Synechococcaceae cyanobacterium
ACCTCTGGCGTGCTGCCAACGAGTGAATGGCGAGTTGATCGCTTAAGGAGCAACAAATTTCAGCCCTGAACTGATAAGCGGGTGACCGGGCTCGAACCGGCGACGTTCAGCTTGGGAAGCTGACATTCTACCACTGAATTACACCCGCATTTCATCAACTTAGCACGGGGCAAGCTGCCGCCATCGCCCGGGAGTGGGCGGGGCAGCAGCTTATCGCCGGGCCTAGGCCCCCTCAGGGCTTGGCGGGAGCGGCCGGGGCGGCGGCTGCGGGCTCCTCGCACTTCACCGCAGCCGAGAGCTGGCGGCGGGCGGCGATCACCGGCTCGGCCTTGGTCTTGAGCTGTTGGGCGGCCTGCTCGAGGGTCTGGCCCTTGTTGCTGGCCACCTTGGCCACGTCAGCCTTGAAGGCCTGGAGCTGGGTCTGGAAGTTCTTCAGCCGCAGCTGCTCCAGGGTTTGCTCCGCCTTCTCCAGGCCGGCCAGGGCGCTGGCGAGGGCCCGGTCGGCCGCGGTGGCCTCACCCACGGTGGAGGTGGGTTTGAGGGCGGCCACCTGGTCGAGGGCCTGGCCCACCGCGGTGAGCTGGCCGCAGATCTTGGCCTCGGTCTTCATTTCCTTCTTGGCCAGGTCTTGCGACTGGCAGCCGGCTGCGGCAAGGGCCAGCAGGCAGGAAAGGGCTAGCAGGGGGCGGCGCATGGCTCGGACTTTGTTCATTGTGAACATTAGGGAGCCTGCGCCGTTCTGCCATCCCCTCAGCGGCTCAGCTCCTCCGCCGCCGCCGCCACCCCGGAGCCGGTGGGCGCCTTGCCCAGGCCCAGATCCTGCAGGGTGGCCTCGATCGCCGCCACCGCCGTGAGGATGTCGCGGTCGCAGACGAAGCCCAGGTGGCCGATGCGGAACACATGCCCCTTGAGGTGGTCCTGACCGCCGGCCAGCAGGATGTCGAAACGCTTGCGCACCTCCTTGCGCAGGTTCTCAGCGTCGATCCCCTCGGGGGCGACCGCCGTGATCGCCGGGCTGCCGTGGCCCTCGGCCGCATAGAGCGGCAGGCCGATCGCCTTCATCGCCGCCTGGGTGGCCCGGCGGTGCCGGTCGTGGCGCTGCACGATCGCCTCCAGGCCCTCGGCCTGCATCATCTCCAGGGCCGCCTGCAGGGCGAAGTAGAGGTTGATCGCCGGTGTGAAGGGATTGCTGTCGGCCTTGGCCGATTTGCGGTACTTGCCGAGATCGAGATAGAACTTCGGCAGATCGGAGCGCTCATACGCCGCCCAGGCCCGCTCGCTCATCGCCACGAAGCTCAGGCCCGGCGGCATCATGTAGCCCTTCTGGGATCCGGAGCCGATCACATCCACGCCCCAGGCGTCCATCGGCACGTCGGCGGCCCCCAGGCTGGTGACGCAATCGGCGATGGTGAGTGCGGTGCCGTGGGCCCGCACGTGGCCGGCGATCGCCTGCAGGTCGTTGATCACCCCGGTGGAGGTTTCCGAGTGGGTGAGGATCACGGCCTTGATGCGCTTCTCCCCATCCGCCTCCAGGGCCGCCCGGAAGGCCTCCGGGTCGAGGGGTTGGCCCCATTCGGCCTTGATCACCTGCACATCCAGCCCGTAGGCCTGGGCCACCTTCACCCAGCGCTCGCCGAACTTGCCGTTGTCGCCGCAGAGCACCCGGTCGCCGCGGCTGAGGGTGTTGATGATGCCCGCCTCCATGGCCGCCGTGCCGCTACCGGTGATCACCAGCACGTCGTTGCTCGTCTGGTGCAGCCACTGCAGCTGCTCGGTGGTGCGGTGCACGATCGCCTGGAAATCGGCGCTGCGGTGGCCGATCGGATGGCGCGCCATCGCCTGCAGAACCGTTTCCGGCACCGGCGTGGGGCCGGGGATCATCAGGGTGAGCTTGTCCTGCATGGGGGCGGCGGTGGGGGGGGCTGATTGCGCCGGCGCGGGCCGCGCAATCGACCACCATAAAAAATGACGTTCCCCCATCCCCGGCCGATGCGCGGCTACACCCTGCCGGTCTGGTTGGCCGCCGCCGCCCGTGCCGCCCTCGGGGCCCTGCGGCAGGAGCCCTTCAACGCCACCCCGGAGCTGGAGCTGCTCGAGCCCCCCGGCCGCCATCCGGTGCCGGTGCGGGCCGCCGCGCCCCTGGCGGATGGCTGGGCCCTCGGCGTCAGCCGCTGCGATCCGGGCGAGGGGCTCGACCTCACCCGCGGGCTGGAGGTGTGGGCTCTCCTGCGCTGGCGCGAGGATCCCGCCGATTGGCTCACCCTGGAGGCCGGCGAGGGGGTGGGGGTGCATGCCGAAAGCCGCCAGGCCTGCCTCTCCGCCTACGCCCGCCGCCTGCTGGAGGCCAACCTGCGCCCCCTGCTGCCCCCCGGCCGCGGCCTGATCCTGCGGGTGGTGCTGCCCGAGGGGCGGCGCCTGGCGGAGCGCACCAGCAACGCTGCCTTCGGCGTGGTGGAGGGCCTGGCCCTGATCGGCACCCGCGCCGAGACCCAGGCCGGCGCTGACCCCGATCCCCTCGGCCGCAGCCTGGCGGAGCTGGCGGAGCGGGCCGCTGCCCCAGGTTTCGGCGGCGACCTGGTGCTGGTGATCGGCGCCAATGGCCTCGATCTGGCCCCCCGCATCGGCCTGCCCCCGGCCCTGCTGCTCAAGGCCGGCAACTGGCTCGGACCCCTGCTGGTGGCGGCGGCCGAGCGGGGTGTGCAACGTCTGCTGTTGTTCGGCTACCAGGGCAAGCTGCTCAAGCTCGCCGGCGGCATCTTCCACACCCACCACCACCTCGCCGATGGCCGCGCCGAGGTGCTCACCGCCCTGGCGGCCCTGGAGGGCCTGCCGCTCGAAACCCTGCGAGAGCTGCACGCCGCCCCCACCGTCGAAGCGGCCCTGGTGGGTCTGGAGGACCGGGATTCGGGCGCTGCCGACCGCCTGCGCCGCCGGGTGGCCGCCGCCGTGGAGGAGCGTGCCGCCGCCTATCTGGCCAGCCATGGGGCGCCGCCGCTGGTGGTGGGGGCCGCCCTCTTCGATCGCGGTCGGCGCCTGCGGGCCTGCGGTCCGCGGGGGGCGGAGCTGCTGGGGGCCTTCAGGCAGGCGCCCTAGGGTGCAGACATCGCCCCGGTGGTCCGTGTCACCGGCTGCCTCCCGCTCCGATGACCCAGCAGCTGACCCAGCAGCCCGTCCGCGACGCGGCCAGCGGCTCCAGCCGCCCCCCGGCGATCGTGATTCTCGACTTCGGCTCCCAGTACTCCGAGCTGATCGCCCGGCGTGTTCGCGAGACCGAGGTGTTCTCGCTGGTGATGAGCTACACCACCTCCGCGGCTGAGCTGGCCCGGCTGGCACCCCGCGGCCTGATCCTCAGTGGCGGGCCCGGGTCGGTGTATGAACCGGGGGCACCGCTGTGCGACCCGGCGATCTGGGATCTGGGCATCCCGGTGCTGGGGGTTTGCTACGGCATGCAGTTGATGGTGCAGCAGCTTGGGGGATCGGTGGTGGCCGCCGGTCGGGCCGAGTACGGCAAGGCGCCGCTGTTCGTGGACGATCCCACCGATCTGCTCACCAACGTGGGCGAGGGCTCCACGATGTGGATGAGCCACGGGGATTCGGTGGAGCGCCTGCCGGAGGGATTCGTGCGGCTGGCCCACACCGCCAACACCCCCGAGGCCGCGGTGGCGCACCACGGCCGCCATCTCTACGGCGTGCAGTTCCACCCCGAAGTGGTGCACTCCCGTGACGGCATGGTACTGCTGCGCAATTTCATCTATCACATCTGCGGCGCCCAGCCCGACTGGACCACCGAC
Source organism: uncultured Synechococcaceae cyanobacterium (assembly GCA_903907855.1). Classification (GTDB taxonomy): domain Bacteria; phylum Cyanobacteriota; class Cyanobacteriia; order PCC-6307; family Cyanobiaceae; genus Cyanobium. The sequence continues at coordinate 3,792 of CAIVPT010000060.1, forward strand.
GCCTTCATCGACGAGGCCGTCTCCGAGGTGCGGGCCCAGGTGGGAGATAAGCGGGTGCTGCTGGCCCTCTCCGGTGGGGTCGACTCCTCCACCCTGGCCTTTCTGCTGCACCGGGCGATTGGCGATCGCCTTACCTGCATGTTCATTGATCAGGGCTTTATGCGCAAGGGCGAGCCGGAATTCCTGATGGATTTCTTTGATCGCAAGTTTCACATTCGGGTGGAGTATATTAATGCCCGCGAGCGATTCCTGACCCGCCTGCAGGGAATTTCGGATCCAGAGGAGAAGCGCAAAATCATCGGCGCCGAATTTATCCGAGTTTTTGAAGAGGAGAGCAAGCGTCTCGGTCCCTTCGATTATCTCGCCCAGGGCACTCTCTACCCCGACGTGATCGAATCCGCCGGCACCAACGTCGACCCCGCCACGGGCGAGCGGGTGGCGGTGAAGATCAAGAGCCACCACAACGTCGGCGGCCTGCCCAAGGATCTGCAGTTCAAGCTGGTGGAGCCCCTGCGGCGCCTGTTCAAGGACGAGGTGCGCAAGGTGGGCCGCGCCCTCGGCCTGCCCCAGGAGATCGTGGGCCGCCATCCCTTCCCCGGCCCCGGCCTGGCGATCCGCATCCTGGGCGAGGTGAGCGATGAAAAGCTCGACATCCTCCGCGATGCCGATTGGATCGTGCGGGAGGAGGTGCGCGAGGCCGGGCTCTACGACGAGATCTGGCAGGCCTTTGCCGTGCTGCTGCCCGTGCGCAGCGTGGGGGTGATGGGCGACAAGCGCACCTACGCCTATCCGGTGGTGCTCCGCTGCGTGTCGTCCGAGGACGGCATGACCGCCGACTGGTCACGCCTGCCCTACGACCTGCTGGAGACCATCTCCAACCGCATCGTCAATGAGGTCAAGGGGGTCAACCGCGTCGTGCTCGACATCACCAGCAAGCCCCCCGGCACGATCGAGTGGGAGTGAGGGCCAGCCGCCCCACCCTGGCGTCGCCCGGACCGCACCGATACCATCAGGGCCCGCCGCCGGAACCCGCTCCGCCGTGACCTCCGCTCCCAGCGCTACCACCGGCATCGATCAGGAATCCCAGCTGCAGCGCCGTCTGCAGCAGGACACCATCGTGCTGGCGGGGAAGACCATCTATCTCAACCCCTTCCTCTACTGGCGCCGCTTCGACGCCAACACCGACCGTTGGCTGCGGGAGCCGGGTCAGCTCAGCGAGGATCAGATCCAGGCCAACCGCCGCCGTTTTTATCCCGAGCTCGACTGGGACCACATGGAAGCCGAGGAGCTGGCGATCAAGGATGGCGCCGTGGAGATGTTCCTCAAGAGCCTTGAGCTCATCAGCACCTTCAACCCCGATCTGAGCGCGGGCCACCTGCTGGAGGTGGAGCGCAAGATGGCCGTCACCAAGAAGATTGCCTTCGAGCGCTGGGTGGCCCGTGCCCTGCGCCGTCGCGATCAGGAGGCCCAGCGGCAGCGCCGCCGTTTCGATCGCGAGCGCTTCCTGCGCAGCTGGCTGGAATGGTTTGGCCATGAGGGCACCCGTCGCGCTGTCCTTCCCTTCGCGGCCCTGCTGGTGATCGCCGCCAGCGCCGGCTGGTGGGCCGGCGCCCACCGCACCTGCGCCCCGGTGGTGGTCGATCCGGGCGTGGGTCGGCCCAGCCTCTGATCCCTCGGCGGGCTCCCCCTACCCCGGCGCGCCAGACTGGGGCTCCCCCATCCCGGCCCGCGCCATGGCTGCCGATCCCCTCGATGCCCTGCGCCTCACCCTGATGCAGGATGTGCTGCCCGTGGGCCTGGCGGTGGCACGGCGTGTGCAGCGGGGCGGCCCCCGCGAGGTGCTGGCTGCCTTTGACGGCAGCAGCGCCGATCCCCTCGGCCGCCTGCGCGACGAGGGCGAGCCGGCCGCCAGCCAGCTGCGCGACAGCCTTGATCGCCTCCAGCCTGGTCTCGGCAATCCGGTGCTCAAGGTCGAGGTGCAGGACGGGGGAACCGTCACGCCGGCGCCTGTCACCGCGCCGGTCCATGACGCCGCGTGGGAGGCCCAGCCGGAGCCGGATGCCACCGACCCGGCCGAGCTCCAGGCCACCCTCAGCCGCATCGCCGCCCGGCTCGACCAGCTCGAGCGCCGCCTCACCGGAGCGGGCACCTCCGCCTCCCTCTGATGGGCTATGCGCCCGGACGTACGCGGCACACGGGCGTTGGCCCCCAGCCCGCCCTGTTGCTGCTGCTCGTTCTGTTGGTGAGCGGTGCGATCACCAGCCGCCTGGCGTGGCTGCAGCTGATCCACGGCACAGAGAACCGGGCCATGGCGGAGGAGAACCGCATTCGCCTGATTCCCCGCGATCCCGTGCGTGGCCGCCTGCTGGATCGCCAGGGCAGGCTGCTCGCCTCCAACCGGCTGGAGTACCGCCTCTACCTCGAGCCACGGCTTGTGCCGGAGGCCGCCTGGCCCAGCCTGCGCGACCGCTTGGCCCGGCTGTTGGCCATTCCGGCGGTTCAGCTCGAGAGCCAGCGGCGTCGGCCCGCTGGCGACGGCGCCGACGGTTTCCGCCTCCCCCTCACCGGACCGCTGACCCCGGTGCAGGTGCTGCGCCTGAAGGAGCAGGCCCCGCAGCTGCGCGGCGTGGATGTGGGGATCGAGGTGCTGCGCGCCTATCCCCATGGCAGCCTCGCCGCCCACGTGATCGGCTACACCAGCAGCATCAGCGAGGAGGAGTACCGGCGCCTGCGCAACCAGGGCTACCGCCTCAGCGACCGAATTGGCCGCGCCGGCCTCGAGAAGGCCTTCGAGAGCCATCTGCGCGGCGAGTGGGGCGGCCAGCAGCTGGAGGTGAACGCCGCCGGCGAGGTGCAGCGGGTGCTGGGCGACAAACCGGCCCGGGCCGGCCGCGACCTGCGTCTCACCCTGGATCTGCCGTTGCAGCAGGCGGCCGAGCGGGCCCTCGACGGGGTGCGCAAGGGCGCCATCGTCGCCCTCGATCCCCGCAGCGGCGCCATCCTGGCGATCGCCAGCCGTCCCACCTTCGATCCCAACGTCTTCGCTGAGGGCCCCACCCTGGCCCAGTGGAACGACCTCAATCGGCCTGAGGCGCCGATGCTCAATCGGGCGTTTCAGGCCTTCCCGCCGGCCAGCACCTTCAAGATCGTCAGCACCATCGCCGGTCTGGAGTCGGGTCGCTACGGCCCCAACGACACGATCGGCACCGTGGGCCAGTTCTGTTACGACGGCCAGTGCTACGGCGACCACGGCTCCTTTGGGGCCATCGGCTTCCAGAAGGCGCTGGCGGTCAGCAGCAACAGCTTCTATTACAAGCTCGGCCTGGCGGTGGGGGCCGAGGAGCTATTCCGGGCCGCGCGGCGCTTCGGGTACGGCAGCCCCACCGGCGTCGAGCTGCGGCAGGAGGAGAGTGCGGGCCTGCTGGGGGATCCGGCCTGGAAACGCCGGGAGCTGGGCGAAGCGTGGACGTCCGTCGACACCATCACCTCCGCCATCGGCCAGGGGGCGGTCACCGTCACCCCCCTGCAGATGGCTCGCCTGTACGCGGCGGTCGCCAACGGCGGCACCCTGGTCACCCCGCACCTGGTGGAGGGCGAGCGGCCGCGGCGTGCCATTGGCCTCAAACCCGAGACCCTGCGGGTGTTGCGGGAGGGATTGCGGCAGGTGGTCACCGACGGCACCGCCACCCTGCTCAACGACCCCGCCCTGCCGCCGGTGGCGGGCAAGACCGGCACGGCGGAGGATCCGCCCCGCCCCGACCACGCCTGGTTTGGCGGCTACGCCCCGGCCGGCCGACCCAGCCTGGTGATCGTGGCCTTTGGAGAGAACAGCGGCGGCTATGGGGGCACGGTGGCGGCGCCGATGGTCAAGGCGCTGATGACCACCTGGTTTTCCGGGGCGGCCGGCGGAGCCGGCGCGGGCGCTCAGGCCGTCACGCCGAGCGATCGCTGAGCGAGCACCTGGCGGTAGTAGCCCCGCAGCTGCTCGGTGGCCCCGGCCCAGCCCCAGCGCTCGGCCTCCTGCCGGGCCGCCAGCCGCAGCTCCCGCCGTTGGGCCGGGTCATCGAGCAGGCGATGCACGGCGGCGCTGAGGCTGTCCGGGTCGTCGGGGTTGTAGAGGCAGCCGTTGACGCCATCGGTGACGATGTCGGGGATGCCGCCGCGAGCGGCGCCCACCACTGGGCAGCCGGCCGCCATCGCCTCCAGCAGCACCAGTCCGAGGGTTTCGGTGCTGGAGGGGAACAGGAAGGCGTCACCACTGGCGTAGGCGGCTGCCAGCTCCTCGCCCGCCAGATAGCCCACGAAGGTGGTGGGCGTGCCCTCGAACACCCGCTCCAGCTGCTGGCGGTGCGGCCCATCCCCCACCAGCGCCAACCGCGCCTGGGGCATGGCCAGCAGCACCGGCCGGATCCGCTCGATCTGTTTCTCGGCCGAGAGGCGGCCGATGTACAGCAACAGGTGGCCGGTGTCGTCGTGGCCGCCATGGAGCCGCTGGCGCATCGCCGGCGAGGCGAGCTCGGGGCGGAACAGTTCGGTGTCGACGCCCCTTTGCCAGAGGGCCGTGTGCTGGATCCCCTTCTCGCTCAGCTCGCTCACCATCGCCGTGGAGGTGCAGAGGTTGAGGCGGGCCTGGTTGTGGGCGGCCTTGAGCAATTCCCACAGCAACGGCTCGAGCATGCCCATGCCGTAGTGCTCCAGATACTTCGGCAGGTGGGTGTGGTAACTCGCCACCAGCGGCAGGTTGCGGGTCTTCGCCAGCCAGATCCCGCCGAGACCCAGCACCGCCGGATTGACGACGTGCACCAGATCGGGGGCGAACCGCTCGAGTGCCTCGGACACCGCCGGCCGCGGCAGGGCCAGCTTGAGTTCGGGGTACAGGGGCAGGGGCATGGCCGGTACCCCCACCACGCGCGCTCCCATCCAGGTGTCCGGCGCCCCCTCGGGGCAGAACACCAGCACCTCATCGCCGGCGGCCACCAGATGCTGGATCGTCTTGGTGAGCCTCGTGACGATTCCGTCGACCTTCGGCAGGAAGGTTTCAGTGAAAAAGGCGATCTTCACGGTCGCGTCCGCGCCCTCAGCCGCCGGTGCGGATCGCTTCCGCCTGCCGACTGGTCCAGGCGGAGCGGCAAGGGATCTTGGAGCGGTCGCAGCGGTCGGCCCAGCGCCGGGCCACGTCCACCACCTCGGTGAGCAGGCCGTCGTCGAGGGTGGTCGGCTGCAGGCCCAGCTCCAGGAAGCAGCGGTTGTCCACGATCAGATCGTTTTCAATCGCCTCGTTGCGCGGGTTGGGGAGGCGGTCGATGCGGGCGCCGGTGAGGGCGGCCACCTTCTGCGCCAGATCGGCGACACGGTGGCTTTCTGTCATCTGGTTGAAGATCTTCACCTTCTCGCCCTCGGTCGGTGGATGATCAAGGGCGAGCTGCACGCAGCGCACCGAATCTCGGATGTGAATGAAGGCGCGCGTCTGGCCCCCGGTGCCGTGCACGGTGAGGGGGTAGCCGATCGCGGCCTGCATCAAGAAGCGGTTGAGAACGGTGCCGTAATCGCCGTCGTAGTCGAAGCGGTTGGTGAGGCGGGGATCCTTTTCGGTCAGGGCGGTGTTGGTCCCCCAGACGATGCCCTGGTGCAAGTCGGTGATGCGGATGCCGTCGTTTTTGTTGTAGTAAAAGAAGAGAAGTTGGTCCAGCGTCTTGGTCATGTGGTAGACGCTGCCTGGGTTTGTGGGATGCAGAATCTGCTCCGTGAACCGGCTGCCGTCTGGCTGGGGCACCTCCACGGTGAGATAACCCTCCGGGATCGTGGCGCCCCGGTGCGAGCCATAGCCGTACACCCCCATGGTGCCAAGGTGCACGATGTGCACATCTACGCCACTTTCGACAATCGCTGCCAGCAGATTGTGGGTGCCGTTGACGTTGTTATCGACGGTGTAGCGCTTGGTGGCGCTCGTCTTCATGGAGTAGGGAGCGGCCCGCTGCTCGGCGAAGTGCACGATCGCCTCGGGCCGCTCGCTGCGCAGCAGCTCAAGCAGCCGTTCGTACTCGCGGGCGATGTCGAGGTGGACAAAGCGCATGGCGCGGCCACCCACCTGTTCCCAGGCCCGCAGCCGCTCCTGAACCGTGGCGATCGGCGTCAGCGACTCGACGCCCAGGTCGATGTCGATCTTGCGGCGGCTGAGGTTGTCGACGATGACGACGTCGTGTCCGCTGTCGGCCAGGTTGACCGCACAGGGCCATCCGCAGAAGCCGTCGCCGCCGAGAACGAAAACCTTCACCCGTGTCTCCTGAACGAGCCGATGCTCAGCCCGGTCAAGCTACTACAGGCCTCCGGCCTCCCCCGTCGGCCCGCCCTCAGCTGATGCCGGCGGCCACCGCCACGAGCAGCAACACCAGCACGGCGCCACCAATGAGCAGGGCGCGGGAGCTGCCCTCGCTGCGCTCCCCTTTCTCCATCACGACCATGCGGGGCTCCTTGGCGAAGGCGTTGAGGCGGCCGCCGTCCTCTTGTGTGACCTGCATGGGGGCGCAATCGGGTGCAGGAACGCTATGGAGCGGCTCCGGTGCCGCCTGCGTTCCGGAATGCTTCGTCACAGAGTCGGCCGCCCCCCCCCTCAGGCGCCCACCCGGCCCTGCGTGGGGGAGCTGGGGCTTGCCTCCGCCCGCACCGGCAACCGGCCGGACCGGAAGGCCGTGCGCCCGGCCTCGGTGGCCAGGGCCATGGCGCGGGCCATCGCCACCGGGTCGCCCGCCAGGGCGATGGCGCTGTTGATCAAAAGCGCATCGGCCCCCATCTCCATCGCCTGGGCCGCTTCGCTGGGCACGCCGATGCCGGCGTCCACCACCACCGGCACGCCGGCGCCCTCCACGATCAGGGCGATGTTGGCGGCGTTGCGGATGCCCTGGCCTGAGCCGATCGGCGAGCCCAGGGGCATCACCGTGGCGCAACCCACCTCCTCCAGCCGCTTGGCGAGCAGCGGGTCGGCGTTGATGTACGGGAGCACGGTGAAGCCCTCCCGCACCAGCTGCTCGGCGGCCTCCAGGGTGCCGATCGGATCGGGCAGCAGGTGGCGGCCCTCGGGGATGACCTCGAGCTTGACGAAGTTGTTGTCTTCCTGGCCGGCCAGGCGGGCCAGCTCCCGCCCGAGCCGCGCCACCCGCACCGCTTCCTCCGCGGTGGCGCAGCCTGCGGTGTTGGGCAGCATCCAGTGGCGGCGCCAGTCGATCGCCTCCATCAGCCCCTCGTGGCCGCTGGCCTGGCTCTGCACGCGCCGCACGGCCACGGTGACGATCTCGCAGCCGCTGGCCAGCAGGCTGGCCCGCATCGCCGCCAGGGAGGGGTACTTGCCCGTGCCGGTCATCAGCCGGCTGGAGAAGCGCCGGCCGCCGATCACCAGTCCGTCGTCGGCGCCCTGCGCGGGGTCGGTGGCGGCCGCAGGGCCGGTGGGCTCGGGGCAGGGGCCGGGGGGGGCGCTCTGAATCACGGTGGGGTGCGCAGGGCAGGCGGTTCCCCTTAGTCTCGCTGCGCACCTGCGCTCTCCGTGATGCCGCTGCCGCTGTTGGCCCTCACCCCCGTGGCCCCTGTCCCGGTGGCGGCGATCTCTGTGGCGGCGGCACCCGCCCAGCCCGCCGCGGACCCCCTCTCCCCGGCGGCGGACGCCTTCCTGCCGTACACGCCGCCCACCAGTTCCCTGCTCGATGATGGCGGCATCGGCGGTAGCGTCGAAACCTTCGATCCGGTGGGCCGGGCTGAGCTGATCGCCGCCCGGATCCCGCGGTTCTGGCGGGGCAGCTACCGGCCGTTCGAGCGAGGGGCCGCGTCCCGTCCCGTGCAGCTGCAGCTGGATTCGGTGGTGCCGGATGGCCAGATGGTGGTGTTGCGCGGTCGCCTGCTGATCGCCGGGGCCGAAACCGCCTTCATGGGCAACATCAACGCCAAATCAGACCAACTCGATCTGATCCCGCTCACCGACAGCCTGGCCCTGGGGCTGGAGCCCGGTGGGGCGTTCCAGGGGCTGCAGGGCCTTTCCCTGAGCGGCTGGGGAGCGCCACGGTTCACCTCGCCGGGTGGGCGGCTGCAGTTGGTGCCCGGCCCGGCTCCAGCCCCGTCCCCGTCGGCCGCCAGCGGCGGCGTGATCCGCGGCCTCTGGTGAGGCTGCGGCTGGGGCAATGCGATCAGGCTGCCTTGTTGCCGTTGCCGTCACCGCTGTCGCTGCCGCTGTCGCCGCCACCGCCGTCACCGACATCGCGACGCTCAAGCAGCCGTAACCGCTTGCGGGCTGTGCTGTTGGCCGTCTCGAGTTCGAGCACTTGCTGGTAGAGCCGGCGGGCTTCGTCGGGTTTCTGTTGCTTCTCCAGCGCGAAGGCCAGATTGTTCATGGCCACCGGGTAGTCGGCCCGGGCCTTCAGAGCGGCCCGGTAGTGCCGTACCGCCGCCGGATAGCGGCCCTGGGCCGCCAGCGCGAATCCCAGGGCATTCTCAATCAGGGCCAGGGCTTCGTCGGGAGCCTTTTCCTGCTCCGCCTTGCGCAGGGCCTTGCGCAGGCTGTCTGAAGCCTGGCCGTAGAGGCGCTTGCGTAGCTGCACCGAGCCCAGCTCGTAGAGCCCGCCGCTGTCATCGGGGCTGCCATCCGAGCCCACGGGACCGCCGAGGCGAGCCAAGGCCACCTCATCCCGTCGAACCCGCAGGATCTGGCGGCCCACCGCCACGGCGGCGACGGTCAGCAGTCCGATCAGGCCGATCAGGTAGGCCTGGGGAAGCAGCTCTCTCATCGCGCCGGTTCGCCCCTCAGCGGGTGGCAGCGGAGACCACGGTGCCGAAGCTGGCGGGGTCCACCACGGCCAGCTGGGCCAGCATCTTGCGATTGAGGCGCACGTCGGCCTGTTTCAGGCCGCCGATCAGGCGGCTGTAGCTGGTGCCGTTGATCCGGGCGGCGGCATTGATGCGCGCGATCCAGAGACGGCGGAAGTCGCGCTTGCGGCGGCGGCGATCCCGGTAGGCGTTGCACAGCGCCTTCATCACCCGCTGGTTGGCGGTGCGGAAGAGGCTGCCGTTGCTGCCGCGGAAGCCCCGGGCGAGGCGAAGAATCTTGTTGCGGCGTTTCCGGGCAACGTTGCCCCTCTTGACGCGGGCCATGGAACGAACTCAGGACGGGTGGACGGGATTTTCGAGGGAGGCTCGGCGCCGGTGGACCGGAAGCCGGCCTCAGGCGTAGGGAAGCATCAGCGCCACGTTGGCGTGGTCGCGGTCGTCGACCACGGCCATCGTGCCCAGGTAGCGCTTGCGCTTGGGGCTCTTGTGATCCAGCAGGTGGTTGCGGAACGCACGCCGGCGCAGGAACTTGCCGCCGCCGGTGGCCTGGAACCGCTTGGCGGCCGCTTTGCGGGTCTTGAGCTTCGGCATCGGCTGGTTCGCAAGCACAAACAAGCAGAGTACGACGCGACCTGACCCCGCACCAACCCCGCGCGGCCCCTCCCCTGCGATGCCCCTTCGACCCTTCCGTTGCGCCCCCCCGGCCCCGCCGACCGTGGCGGCCGGTCTTGTCCTCCTGCTGGCCGGGGGCTGCCGGGCCGCCGACGCGCCGCCACCGCCGCCGCCTGCCTCCCTCCACTGGCCCGTCGCGGCGCCCACCGCGCTGACCGCCGCCCAGCCGGTGCTCTGGGTGGCCCTGGCCGCCCGGCTGGCCCCTCCGGCGCCTCCCGCGCCAGCCGCGCCGCTGCGCCTGCGCGCTGCCCAGGGTGCCCTCACCCTCATCGACGCCGGCGGCCGTCGCTTCACCGCCCCCGAGCTGGTGCTGCACTGGACCCGCCGACCCCTGGCGACGCCCCTGCTGCTGCGACGCCAGGTGCAGGGGCCCTTTTCCAGCTACGAAAGCGCTGAGGCGGCCGCCCGTGCCTGGGGTGTGGCGGGGGTGGTGCGCATCGCCCGGCCCCGTGACTGGGAGGTGTGGGCGCCGGACGGCATCGCGCCGCCCGCTGGGGTGACCCCGCGGCTGGTGGAGAGGCAGGAGCGACAGCGCCTGGGGCTCGAGCTCCGCCGCAACAGCGGCCCGGTGGCCCTGGAGGGGCCCCTGCGGATCGAGGCGCCTGGTGGTTTGGCCTGGCAGGGCGGGGTCTATGCCGGTCCGTTCCGGCTGCAGAGCGATGCCCACGGGAGCTGGACGTTGCTGGAGCAGGTGCCTCTGGAGCGCTACCTGGAGGGGGTCGTGCCCCACGAGATCGGGGCCGGCTCCCCGCCCGCGGCCCTGGCCGCCCAGGCGGTCCTCGCCCGCACCTGGGCGGTGCGCAATCGCCACCGTTTCGTGGTGGATGGCTACCACCTCTGCGCCGATACCCAGTGCCAGGTGTACAAGGATCCCCGCCACGCCGGCGCCGGGGTGCGCCAGGCCATCGCCGCCACCCGCGGCCAGGTGCTGGCCTTTGGGGGCGAGCCCATCCACGCCGTGTACCACGCCAGCAACGGCGGGGTGTCGGCCGGCTTTGAGGAGGCCTGGGCCGGCCCGGCCCGTCCCTACCTGCGCGTCGCCCTCGACGGCCCCGCGGCCTTCACCTCCCGGTGGACCCTCCCCTTGGCGACCAGCTCGGTGAGCCGGCTGCTTCGCGACGGACAGGCGGCCTATGGCAGCGACCACCCCAGTTTCCGCTGGCAGCGGCGCCTCAGCCCGGCGGCCGTCGCCTCCGCCCTGGCCGGTGAGGGGCCGCCCCTGGGGGCGGTGCGGCGGCTCGAGGTGGCTGAGCGGGGGCCGAGCGGCCGGGTGGTGGCCCTGCGGATCGTGGGGGCGCAGGGAACGCGGGTGCTGCGCCGCGACGCCATCCGCCGCACCTTCCGCCAACTGCCCAGCACCCTGTTCACGGTGGAGGCCGCGGCCGCTGGCGGTTGGCTGCTGCAGGGCGGCGGCTTCGGCCACGGTGCCGGGCTGTCCCAGGCAGGGGCCATCGATCTGGGGCGCCGGGGCTGGGATGCCACCGCCATTCTTCGGCACTACTACCCGGGTACCGACCTGCAGCCGCTCCAGGCCCTGGGAGAGGCCCCTTAAAGTTCTCTTACTTCCGGGGATGCCATGAACGCCGGCGGCAGCAGCACCGAGCGGCGTCCCGACCCCGGCGTCCGGCGCCGGCCGAAGGCGGCCCTTCTTCTTCTGCTGTGCGGGGTGGCCGGTCTGGCGCCCCACACCCTCGCCCCGGGTCTGCGCCTGCTACCCGCTGGATTGCTGGCGGTCGTTCTCGGGGGCCATGGCCTGCTCACCGTGCTGCGGGGGCTGCGCTCCGTCGCCCCCGGGCCCGCGCCCGGTGCGGACACCGAGGCGTCGCCACCCGCCACGGTGGCCCAGATCGCCGCCGCGGTGGACGTTGTGGTGGCGGCCCGCGACGAGCAGGCGGTGATCGCGCGGCTGGTGGAACGGGTCTGTGCCCTGCGTTGGCCCGAAGGGCAGCTGCGTCTCTGGGTGATCGACGACGGCAGCGAAGACCGCACGCCCGAGGTGCTCGCTGACCTTCAGGAGCAGCACCCGCAGCTGAGGGTGCTGCGGCGGCCGCGCGACGCCGGAGGTGGCAAATCGGGTGCCTTGAACCTGGTGCTGCGGGAGCTGAGCGGCCGCTGGCTGCTGGTGCTTGACGCCGATGCGGATCTGCAGCCCGACACCTTGGAGCGGCTGGTGCCCTTCGCCGAGTCCGGTGGCTGGGCGGCGGTGCAGCTCCGCAAGGCCGTGGTGAATGCGTCGGTCAATCCGCTGACCCAGGCGCAGGCGATGGAGATGGCCTTCGACGCGTTCCTGCAGGCCGGTCGGCTGGCGCGGGGTGGGGTGGGCGAACTGCGGGGCAACGGCCAGCTCCTGAGCCGCGACGCCGTGCTGTCCTGTGGCGGCTTCAACGAGTTCACCCTCACCGACGACCTCGACCTCAGCCTGCGGCTGGTGCTGGCCGGGCACCCGGTGGGGGTTCTCTGGGATCCGCCGGTGGGGGAGGAGGCGGTCCTCTCCCTGCCGGCCCTCTGGCGCCAGCGCCAGCGCTGGGCGGAGGGGGGCCTGCAGCGCTTCCTCGACCACGGAATCGGGTTCGGCGGAGGCCCGCTCAGCCGTTACCAATCCCTGGATCTGCTGGCCTTCTTCCTTCTGCAGTACGGAATGCCCCTGCTGGCGGCCGCCGACCTGCTCGGCGTGGTGCTCACGGGCACGCCACCGCTGATGTGGCCGTTTTCGATTGTTGCCCTGGCTTCCTCCGCCCTGGCGTTGGTGGCGGGGTGCCGCCGGGCCCGGGAAGGGCCGGCGCTGCCGCCGATGACCCCCTTCCATGTCGGGCTCGGAATCCTTTATCTCACCCACTGGTTTGTGGTGATCCCCTGGGTGAGCGTGCGCATGGCCCTGCTGCCCAAGCGCCTGGTGTGGGCCAAGACCCTCCACCTCGGCGGCGACGACGACCCGCTCCCAGAGAATGATGACCCCCTCGCCGCGGACGGGGAGGCAGAGCTGGCGGCCGGCGGCGGCCAGGCCTGATGGCGTGACAGGCCTGATTCTGCATATCGGTACCGAGAAGACCGGCACCACCTCGATCCAGGAGTTTCTGGGGATCAATCGGGCCGCACTCGCCGAGCAGGGCCTGCATGTGCCGGAATTCCTGGGGGCGCGCAGCCATCGCTGGGCGGCCTACATGGCGGAAAACGTCGACCGCATTGATGGTTTCTCCCGACAGATCGGCCTGGCTGAAGATGTCGAGAAGCGCCAGGGCCGCAAGCAGGAGATCCGTGCCCAGTTGGAGGAGGAGGTGGCTCGTCACCCCGGGTGCCGCTGGCTCATCTCCTCGGAGCATCTGCAATCCAGGCTCACCACCCGGGAGGAGGTGGAGCGTCTCGCCGATATCCTGAAGCCGCTGTTCAGCGATATTCGAATCCTCGTCTATCTTCGCCATCCCCTGGCCACAGCAATCTCCTATTGGAGTATGCGGGTCAAAGGGGGAGCGCCATTGCCAGCCCTTGGAGAGCCCGGCAGTTTCGGTCATCATATCTGTGATCATCGCGGCATCCTGGAGCGCTGGTTGGCGGCCTTCCCGTCGTCGCCGTTCTGTGTACGGTTGTTTGAGCGCCAGAGCTTTGAGGCGGGTGACTTGATCCGGGATTTCTGTGCGGCTGCTGGCATCGATTGGCAACCGGGGCTGCAGATGCCCCCCCGGTTGAATGAAACGCTTTCTTATCAGGCCATCCGCCTTCTGGCTCGGATTAATGAGCAGGTGCCCCGCTGGATCAATGGTCAAATCAATCCGAATCGGGCCGCCTTGGCGTCGTCGTTCCTGGAGTGTTTCGCCTCCTTCCCTGCCTATCGGCCCAGTCGCTCCGAGCTGGAGCGCTACAGCGCCTTTTATCGCGATACGGAGGAGTGGGTTCGCGCCACGTTCTTCCCGCAGCGAAGTCAGCTGTGGGCAGACCTTGAGGTCCGCCCCGACGATGACCCCTGCTTCGCCAGTGCCCTGAGCCCCCTGGAGACCTCCCTGGTGGATCTCGTCGCGCGCCTCTGCCAGGAGCGTTAGGGGTTGACCCGGGTTGGCTGGCTCAGGCCACCTCGTCCTCCAGGCCTTCGACCACATCGCCGTTGAAGAAGTCGGCCAGGCGGCGGGCCCGCTCCTCCAGGGGCGAGCGAATCGCCGGCTGTGGCACCTGGGGCGGCTGGTCCTGGCGCACCGGGGGGGGCTGGGCCTGGGCTGGGGCCTGGGCCGGTGCTGGGGCTATGGCTGGGGCCGCTATCTGGGCTGGGGCCGGCGCCGGCGGGGCCGCCAGGGGCTCGGGGCGCGGCGGAGGGGTGGGTGTCGGCGCGGCGCTGGGTCCGCGCTCGCCGGCCGGGGGTTCACCGCCGCTCTCGAGTTGCAGCTGGCGCGGACTGCCGAGGGCAGAAGCCATCGCCTTCTCGAGCAGGGGCAGCCGGCTCTGCACCATCGCCACCCAGGTGCTCGCGACCCGCACCACCGCCCGCCGTTCGTCGAGGCGCACCAGCTGGGCCTGCTGGGCGAGCAGCATGCGGGTGGAAGGCAGCTCCAGGCTGGCCAGGATCTGCTGCCAGAGGGCCCCGAGGTCCGGGGTGGTTTCGGGGCTCGCCCCGCTGGTCGCTGCGGGCATCTCCGCAGCCGGCGCCGGTGGCACCAGGGGCGCGGGATCGGCCACGGCGGCACCGGCCGAGGGGGCTGGGGCCGCCGCGGCCACTCGGCCGGGCTGGGCGGTCGGGGCCATGGCCACCGGAGCCGCGGCGCGCGGCGCCACGGGTTCGGCCAGGAGGCCGAGCACCAGCACCTCCAGCCAGAGGCGGGGCTGGATGCTCTGGCGCAGCTGCTGTTCGCTGCCCCGCAGCTGGGCCTGCCACTGCAGCAGCCGCTCCTTACCCAGGCGGTGCGCCAGCTCCGGCAGCTGGGGCCGCAGCGCCGGCGACACCGCCGTCAGCTCCAGGCGGTCGGGCGCCACCCCGGCGAGCACCAGGTCGCGCAGGAGCCCGGCCAGCCCCTGCAGCACTGCCCCCGGCTCCCGCCCCCGCTCCAGCAGCCCCCGGCTCGCCTCCACCACCGCTAGGGGTTCCGCTGCGGCCATGGCCTCCACCAGCGCCAGCAGTTCCTGCTCCGGCACCGCCCCCAGCAGCTCCCAGACGGCGGCGGCCTCGATCGGTGGCGGCAGCAGGCTCAGCTGGTCGAGCAGGCTCTCGGCGTCCCGCAGCCCC
>CAIVPT010000061.1 GCA_903907855.1 uncultured Synechococcaceae cyanobacterium
CGGCCGATCGGCGGGGGGGCTCCGACCCCGGCGGCAGCGGCTGTGCACCGCGCGAGACCGCCACGGACGGGGGGGAGGCGGACGCGGGGGCTGGCGCAGGGGCGCGGACGCCGGTGGGACGCCACTGGCGCAGCAACAGGTCTTCGCTGAGGCCCTCCTCGGCCAACAGGGCGGCCCCGAGGCGGGGCTCGTCGATCAGGGCCAGCAGCAGGTGGGGGATATCCAGCAGGCGGGAGCCCCAGGCGGCGCGGCGGCGATCGGCCGCCTCCAGCAGATCTTCGAGGGCATCGCCGATGTAGAGGCTGCCGCCGCTGGCGGCGGGTTGGTCGGCGCAGAAGGATTCGAGCCGGTCGAGCAGGCGGCCTGGCTCAAGGGGCAGCGGATCGATCCACGGGGCGAAGCGGGGCTCCTGCAGCAGGGTGAGCAGCAGATGCTCCACATCCATCGAGGCGTGGCGCCAGCGACGGGCCTGGTCCTGGCTGGCCAACAGCAGGTCCCAGGCGTCGTCGCTGAAGCGATCAGGGTCGCCCGTGAGGCTGGCGGAGGGGGAAGCGAGTCGCTCGGAGACCATGGCGGCGGATCAGCGGGCCGGAACTTCGGCCGTTCCGGCGGTGGCAGTGGCGGTGGCAGCGCCCGCAAGCTGGATCAGCTCGATGCGATAGCCATCGGGATCCTCCACGAAGGCGATCACGGTGGTGCCGCCCTTCACCGGACCGGGCTCGCGCACGATGCAGCCGCCCCGGGCACGGATCGCCGCGCACGTCGCCTCGATGTCCTCGCAACCGATGGCAATGTGCCCGTAGGCGTCGCCCAAGGTGTAGCGGTCGGTGTCCCAGTTCCAGGTGAGCTCGAGCACCGCGGTTTCGCTCTCGTCGCCGTAGCCCACGAAGGCGAGGGTGTAGCGGCCGGCCTCGTTGTCGCGGCGGCGCAGCAGGTGCATGCCCAGCACCTCGGTGTAAAAGGCGATCGAACGCTCCAGGTGGCCAACCCGAAGCATGGTGTGGAGCAGTCGCATGGGGGCGTTCCGGTGCACCCATTCTGGCCAGCGATGCCCGCAGCGGTAAGAACGGGCACACAAGAGCGGGGAGGGACGGCCCATAGGATCCCCCCCGTTGCCGCGCCGCCTCCGTGTACGACTCCCTTGACCTGGTGATCGATTCGATCGTGGCCCGGGAAGTGCTCGATTCCCGCGGCACTCCCACGGTGGAAGCGGAGGTGTATCTCGAAGGTGGCGCCAGCGGTCGGGCGATCGTGCCCAGCGGTGCCAGCACCGGCGCCCATGAGGCCCACGAGCTTCGGGATGGCGGCAAGGCCTACTTCGGCAAGGGCGTGGGCAAGGCGGTGGAAAACGTGGAGGAGCGCATCGCGCCGGCCCTCTGCGGCCTGAGCGCCCTCGACCAGGCCGCGGTGGACGGCGCCATGCGCGAACTGGACGGCAGCGACAACAAGTCGTCCCTGGGCGCCAACGCGATCCTGGCGGTGAGCCTCGCCACGGCCCATGCCGCCGCCAAGGCCCTCAACCTGCCCCTGTATCGCTATCTGGGTGGTCCGCTGGCCAACCTGCTGCCAGTGCCGTTGATGAACGTGATCAACGGCGGCGCCCACGCCTCCAACAGCCTCGATTTCCAGGAATTCATGATCGTGCCCCACGGGGCCGGCAGCTTCCGCGAATCGCTGCGCATGGGGGCCGAGGTGTTCCACACCCTCAAGGGCCTGCTCAAGGACCGGGGCATGAGCACCGCGGTGGGCGATGAGGGCGGCTTCGCGCCGGATCTGGGCAACGACGAGGCCGGCGACATCCTCATCCAGGCCATCGAGAAGGCCGGCTACCGGCCGGGTGATCAGATCTCCCTGGCCCTGGATGTGGCGAGCACCGAGTTCTTCCGCGACGGCCGCTATGCCTTCGGCGGCGGCAGTTACAGCAGCGCCGAGATGGTGGAGGAGCTCGCCAAACTGGTGAGCCGCTATCCGATCGTCTCGATCGAAGACGGCGTGGCGGAGGACGACTGGGAGGGCTGGGCCCTGCTCACCGAGAAGCTGGGGCGCACCGTGCAGCTGGTGGGTGACGACCTGTTCGTGACCAAGGTGGAGCGATTGCAGCAGGGCATCGACCGGGGCGTGGCCAACTCAATCCTGATCAAGGTGAACCAGATCGGCTCGCTCACGGAAACCCTGCAGGCGATCGATCTGGCCGGCCGGGCCGGCTACACCAGCGTCATCAGCCACCGCAGCGGCGAAACCGAGGATGTGACCATCGCCGACCTGGCGGTCGCCACCCGCGCCGGCCAGATCAAGACCGGATCCCTCAGCCGCAGCGACCGCGTGGCCAAGTACAACCAGCTGCTGCGCATCGAAGACGAACTGGGCAGCCAGGCGATCTACGCCGGCGTCGACGACCGGGGGCCCCGCGGGCGGGGCTGAGGCCCCGGAGCCGGGACGCTGCCGAGACGCGGGGTGATGCGGCGCTGATGCGGGATCTGCTGATCTTTCTGCACGTGCCCAAGACCGGCGGCACCTCCCTGGAGCGGGCGCTGATCGAGCAGCTCGGCCCGGAGGCGGTACTGCGCTTCTCCCGGGCCAACCGCACCAGCGCCGAGATCGGCGACGAGCTGGCCGCCCTCACGCCCGCCCAGAGGGAGCGGGTGCAGCTGCTCACCGGCCACCAGATCTGGGTGGGGATCGATCGCTTTTTCCCGGAACGGCGCCCCCGCTACATCACCTGGCTCCGCGATCCGGTGGCGCGGCTGCTGGCCAATTACTGGAAGATCCGGCGCACGCCCCAGCACCAGCTCCACGGGCGCCTCACCGCCCTCGATCCACAGGAGGGGCTGGTGGAATTCCTGCGCGGCGACCTGACGCCGGTGGTGCGCAACCACATGACCGTGTTTCTGGGGCGCCAGGGCACCGCCGGCGGCCACGATCCCGCCCTGTGCCAGGACTGGAACCGGGAGCTGCTGGAGCGGGCCCTCGACCACCTGCGGTCCTTCTGGTTCGTTGGGCTCCAGGAGAGCTTCCGCAGCGACCTGGCCTGGCTGGGGGACTGCCTGGGCTCGGAGCTGGGCGAACATCAGGTGCACCGGGCTCCAGCGGGGGCGGACGACGGGCGCGACCGCCTGCCGCTGGCCCTGCTGGAGGCCTGTGCCGCGCGCACCCGCATGGACACCCTGCTCTTCCACGCCGCCGTGCTGCAGCGCCAGCGCCAGGTTCCGGAGCCGATTTACCTCCCCCGACCCGGGGGGGGCGGCGAGGGGGGGGGCGGGCCCCAGGGCGCAGGCTCCTGAGGGGCGGGAGGGGCAGAAGGGGCGAAACGGAAGGAAAACCGAAGGGCCGCGGGGCCACCGCTGGCGCTGGCCATCGTGTGAACGTCTCTCCTCCCCTTTGGCTCCATGGCCATGCTCGATGACCTGATCGGTGGCGTCGTTACCGCGGTGGCCGGCGACAAGGCCCCCGCCCTCAACCAGTTCCTGCAGGACAACGGCGGGGTCAACGGACTGGCCCAGAAATTCCAGACCGGCGGCGCCGGCGAGGTGTTCAGCAGCTGGGTGAGCACCGGCGACAACAAAACCATCGCCACCGAGACCCTCAACCAGGTGCTCGGCAGCGCCCAGGTGAAGGAGCTGGCCCAGAAGATGGGGGTGGATCCCGCCCAGGCCTCTGACTTCATCGCCAAGGCCCTGCCCCAGGTGATCGACAAGCTCACCCCCAACGGCACGATCCAGGCCGCGGGCTGACGTGCCGCCGATCAGCCGCCGGAGCCAGGCAGCTGGCCCGGCAGCTGATCAATCCGGCCATCGCGCTTGAGGCGGGCCTGGAGCTTCAGCCAGCCCAGGCCCACCGGGAGCCCCAGCACCAGGGGAACCGCGGTGAGGGCGGGGCGGGTGCTGGCCGCCAGCAGCGCCGCCGCCACCGCCAGGCCCCCCAGGAGAAACGACTGGGCGGCACTCTGCTGGGCCAGCGCCAGGCGGCGCAGCAATCGATCGGTTTCGCCGGCGCGGATCTGCACCTGCAGATCGCCCTGCTCGATGCGCGCAAGGCTCTCATCGAGGCGGCGGGGAATGCCGAGGGCGCGGCTGCCCACCTCGGCGGCCTGGCGGGAGAGTTCGTTGAGCAGGTCGTTGGGCCCGTTTCCGCTGGCGGTCATCAGGGGCAGCAGGTAGGGGCGGGCGATCGACACCAGGCTAAAGGCCGGATCAAGGCTGCGGCCCACCCCCTCGAAGGTGGAGAGGGCCCGCATCACGAAGATCAGCTCCGGCGGAAGGCGGAAGGGCTGGTCGTACACCAGGTCGTAGAGATCACCCGACAGCTTCTGCAGCACGTTGGCGCTGAAGGGGGGCGTGAGGGCCTCGTTGAGCATCAGGCGCACGAGGCGGCGCACCGGGCCCGGATCGATGCCGGCGGCGATCACGCCGGCCTGCTGGAGCTCGGCCACCAGGCCAGCGGCATCGCGGCCGGCGGCGGCCCGCACCATGCGGCCAAGGCGGCTGCGCAACCGCTCCGAAATCTGCCCCATCATCCCGAAGTCGTAGTAGATGAGGGCGCCATCGGCGGCTACGGCCAGGTTGCCGGGGTGGGGATCGGCGTGGAAGAAGCCGAAACGCACCAGCTGCTGCAGGTAGCTGGCGGCCCCCTTCTCCGCCACCGCCGCCGGCTCGATGCCCGCCGCCAGCAGGGCGGGGCGGTCGGTGATTTTGATGCCGGGAACGTAGTCGAGGCAGAGC
This sequence comes from uncultured Synechococcaceae cyanobacterium, assembly GCA_903907855.1. Taxonomy (GTDB): domain Bacteria; phylum Cyanobacteriota; class Cyanobacteriia; order PCC-6307; family Cyanobiaceae; genus Cyanobium. The sequence continues at coordinate 4,719 of CAIVPT010000061.1, forward strand.
ACCCGGCGGGAGCTCAGCTCCCACACAACCGCCGGGATGCGAATGCCCGGATCATCGAGGAATTGCTGGCGGAAGCGGGCGGCGTGTTCGGCCTCCAGGCGGAAATCGAGCTCGCGCAGGAGCACGCGGCGGCATTCCTTGGCCACCGCCACCCAGTCGCGCCCCTGGCCCCAGCGGGGATGGCGCTGCACCGCCGCGGCCACCTGCTGCAGCACCTCCAGATCCAGCCGGAACAGCCGCTCCAGACCCGGGCGCTGCACCTTGAAGACCACCTGCCGGCCGCTGCGCAGGCTGGCGCGGTGCACCTGGGCCAGGCTGGCGGAGCCCAGGGGCTCCACCGCCAGGTCGATGATCTCGGCCCGGCGCTCCCCCAGCTCCTGCTCGAGGATCGACTCAACGACAGAGAAGGGGAACGCGGGCACCCGGTCCTGCAGGTGGGCCAGCTCCTCCACCACGTCGGCGGGCAGCACATCAGGCCGGGCCGAGAGCAGCTGGCCGAGCTTGATGAAGGCCGAGCCGAGCGCAAGAAACTGGGCGGTGAGCCAGCGGGCACGGAGCCGCTGGCGGGCCGCCAGGCGCTCCTGGCTGAAGCCGCCGGGATAGCTCCAGCGGCGCCGGTCCCACCAGAGACCGACCAGCAGGCGCAGGGCCAGGCTCCAGATGCGCAGCGGACGCGACAGCCGCGCCAGGCGGCCCGGCCCGGAGGGGCTCTCCATCAGGGGCGACCGGCGGAACCACCGCCGGGGGGCTGCTCCAGGCGCCGGGCGAGCTCGGACACCCGGGCGCGCAGGGCGTCGATCTGATCCTGGGGATCGGGCCAGGAGCGAGGGGCGGACGACGCAGGGGAGCTGCCGGGGGCCGGGGGTTCGCCCCGCTCCAGGCGCTCCGCCTCCTGCTCCACCTCCTGCCGGAAGCGATCGAACTCGTTGCGCACCAGCCGGGGGGCGTCCTGGGCGAGCACCGCCAGGCCGGCGGCGGTATCGAGCAGACCGCTGCCGACGCGGGCGCCCAGGCGGTTCAGGGCTGCCTGGAGCAGGTACTGCGGCGCACTCATGGTCGAGCCGACGGGATGGGCGAACTGTGGCAGATCCCGGGGGCGATCCGGGAGGAGCGCGCCCAGGAATCGCTCAGGGGGCCGGGGCGGCGGCGGGCGGCGGCAGGGAGGGGGGCTCCGGCAGGGGCTCCGGTGACGTCAGAAGGGGCGATTCGATCGGGGTATCGCCAGGGAACTCGGGCTCGGGCAACGGCGGGTTGGCCTGCCGTTCGATCGCCTCCAGCCGGATGCGCTCCGCCTCACGCTGGCGGCGCTCCTGGTCCTCCGCTTCGCGGCGCTTGATCTCCGCCTCGCGGCGGGCGATCTCCTTTTGCTCCTGCTGCTTCTGGCGCTCGAGCTCCAGCAGGTCGAGATCGCCGCGAATTTCCATCTTCTCAGCCCCGAACTGCTCGCGCAGCCCCGAGAGGGCGGTGCCGGGGAACGGCTGGACGCCGAACAGCTGGTTGCCCTGCCAGGCGCCGCTGACGTTCAGGCGCATCAGCCTCTGGGTGACCCCGTAGCCGACCCCGAAGCAGGCGCCGACGAACAGGCACAGGCGCCAATCCCAGCGGGAGCGGCGGCGGAGAGCTCGGCGCAGCCGCGGACCCGGCTGCGCGGCGGGAGAGGGGGGAGCCGTGACCATTTTGCTGCGGGATTGCGGCGGGCTTGCGGCGGGCGCACGGCGGCAACCCTAAGCGGCGAGTGGCGCAGGCTCAGATCGAGCGCTGCACGAGTTGATAAACGCGCGCCAGGGCGATCACGCCCAGATCAAGCAGCATGAACGAATGCAGGGCTACCACGCTCTTGCCCAGTCTGTTTACTCCTTGGAAGGGGGAGACCTTTCCGGCGAGAAGGGACATCAGAGAGAGATAGTAATAGTCGAACGACCCATGGCCGAGGCCGCCATCGGGAGCGGCCAGGGTCTTCTGCTCCGATGGGCCGGCGATGCGATCCAGACGCCAGAAGATCCAGCCCCAGGCCACGACAAAGAAGAACAAATAGCAGATGATCTGCCCGAGCAACAAAGCAGGAGCACGCACATCGCTGAGCATCAGCAGATTGATCTTCACAAAATGGACGGCCAGGTTCAGGACCAGCCACGCGCCGAGCAGGTCGAGCACAAAGGCTGGGATAGCCCGGCCGCGCAGCAGTTGGCCATAGAGGGCCAGCACGATCACGGAGTAAACGATCACCACCGGTCCCCGCAGTGCAGCAGCGAGCTGCTCGGTGCTGGTGGCAGGGTCGAAAAGCATATGGGTGCGCACCACCTCCAGGGCGCCGCCGAACCAGAGCATGGCGATCCGGATCGCGCCGAGCAGCGCGAACACATGCACCTCGGTGCGCTGATCAGCGGGGGCCTGGCGGCAGCGACGCAGGATGGGCATGGGATCGCAGATGTTGGGGCCTAGGTGGTGTAATCGGCGTTGATGCGCACGTACTGATCCGAGAGATCACAGCCCCAGGCGCGGCCCTCGCCGGGACCCTCGCCCACCCGCAGGCGGATGAGCACCGTGTCGTCGCGCAGGTAGGCGCCGGCGGCCCGCTCGCGCAGGTAGGCGGAGGCGGCAGGGCGATCGAAGGGCAGGGGCTGGCCGGCGGCCATCAGCTGGTGCGGCCCCAACCAGAGGGCCACCGCCTCCGGGTCGAAGGCCACCCCGGCGCGGCCGGCGGCGGCCACGATGCGGCCCCAGTTGGGGTCGCGGCCGTGCACCGCGCACTTCACCAGCGAAGAGCCGCAGACCGTGCGGGCGATCGCGCGGGCGCCGGCATCGTCGGCGCTGCCCTCCACCAGCACCTCGATCAGGCAGGTGGCCCCCTCCCCGTCGCGGGCGATGGCGCGGGCCAGGTGCTGGGCCACCGCCGTGACACCAGCCTCCAGCTGGGGCCAGTGCTCCGGGGCCAGGGGCTCTCCGGCGGCAAACGCCAGAAAGGTGTCGTTGGTGCTGGTGTCGCCGTCGACGGTGATGGCGTTGAAGGAGCGATCCAC
>CAIVPT010000062.1 GCA_903907855.1 uncultured Synechococcaceae cyanobacterium
GAGTTGGATCAGCTGCGCCGGGAAAACGCTCGCTTGATTGGGCTGCTGGAGGCGCACGGCATCGCTTGGCGCTCCAGCGGACTTGCACCATCGGAACCAGCGCCGTTTGCGGAGGCAGCCCCTGCCAAGGGCCCCACTTCCACGCAGGAGAAGATGGCGCTGTTCCGGAGTCTCTTCCGCGGCCGTGACGACGTCTATGCCCTGCGCTGGCAGAGCAGCAGCAGCGGGCGCTCGGGCTATACACCGGCCTGCGCCAATGAGTGGCGGCCAGGCCTCTGCGAGAAGCCACGGATCTCCTGCCGCGACTGCCAGCACCGGGAGCTGCTGCCCCTCAGCGATGCTGCGATCTACGGCCATCTGGCCGGCGAGCACACCATCGGTCTCTACCCCCTGCTCGAGAACGACCATTGCCACCTGCTGGCCGTCGACTTTGACGAGCAGGACTGGCGTGACGACGCCAGGGCCTTTGTGCGCTCGTGTCGGCAGCTGGCGGTACCGGCGGCGCTGGAGATCTCCCGCTCCGGGGAAGGTGCTCACGCGTGGGTGTTCTTTGAGGAGGCCGTAGCAGCCCGGGAGGCTCGCCAGCTGGGGGCAGCCCTGATCAGCCACACCTGCAACGCCACGCGTCAGCTGCAGCTGAGCTCCTACGACCGGCTGTTCCCCAACCAGGACACACTGCCGAAGGGGGGCTTCGGCAACCTGATCGCCCTGCCGCTGCAGAAGGAAGCACGGCAGCGGGGCTGCAGCGTCTTGGTGGATGACGACCTGAAGCCCTATCCCGATCAGTGGGTCTACCTGGCATCCCTGCAGCGGTTGTCGCTGACGGGGGTGCAAAGCGTGATTCAGGGCGCCACCGGCGGTGGCCATCCCCTCGATCTCGCCTTCATTGACGAGGAGGATCTGGCGACCCCTTGGAAGCAACGTCCAGCGCCAACCAAACTCAGCGGACCGTTACCCGCCTCCCTCAACCTCACCCTTGCCGATCGGCTTTATGTGGAGCATTCGGAACTGCCGCAGCCTCTGCTCAATCGCCTGATCCGCCTGGCTGCCTTTGCCAATCCCGCCTTCTACAAAGCCCAGGCCATGCGCCTGTCGGTGTGGGACAAGCCGCGGGTGATCGGCTGCGCTGAGAACTTCCCGCAGCACATCGCCCTGCCGCGCGGCTGTCTGGAACCGGTGCAGACCCTGCTGCGGTAACAGGGCATCGGCTGGGAGCTGGTGGATGAGCGCCAGAACGGCTCACCGCTGGAGCTGATGTTTGCGGGCCAGCTGCGCGCTGATCAGGAGACCGCCGTGGAGGCGATGCTGCGCCACGACATCGGCGTGCTGCAGGCATCGACGGCCTTCGGCAAAACCGTCGTGGCGGCGGCGATCCTGGCCCAGCGGGGCGTAAACACCCTGGTGCTGGTGCATCGCGCCGAGCTGCTGCGGCAGTGGCAGGAACGGCTTCAGACCTTCCTGGACGTCCCACCCGAAGCGATCGGTTGCATTGGTGGTGGCAAAGTCAAGCCCACCGGCCACCTCGACATCGCCGTGATGCAGTCGCTGGTGCGCAAGGGCGAGGTGAATCCCTTGGTGCAGACCTACGGGCAAGTGATTGTCGACGAATGCCACCACATCGCGGCGGCTTCCTTTGAGGCCATCCTGCGCCAGGTGAAGGCCCGCTACGTGCTGGGGCTGTCCGCCACCCTGGTGCGCCGCGACGGTCTGCAGCCGATCCTGTTCATGCAGTGCGGCCCCATTCGCCACATCGCCCAGCGGCCTGCCGGATCGCCCCAGATCCTGGAGCTGGTGAGCCGCACCCATCAGCTCGAGGGGCTTCCAACCGATCTGCCGATCCAGGAGCTGATGCGCCGATTAGCGGAGGACCCACGCCGCACCGAGCGGATCGTGGAGGAAGCTCTCGCCTGCTGGGGTGACGGGCGCAGTTTGTTGCTCCTGAGCGAGCGCACCGATCACATCACGACGATCGCCGCAGCTCTGGCTGGGGAGGTGCCGAGCCTGTTCCTTTTGCATGGGCGGCTGAGCGCACGCCAGCGCAGGGCCACCCTCGCCGCGCTGGAAGCGTTACCTCCTGATGCACCCCGCATCGTGCTTGCCACCGGCCGTCTGGTGGGTGAAGGCTTCGACCATCCGCCACTCAACACGCTGCTGCTGGCGATGCCCGTGTCGTGGAAGGGCACACTGCAGCAATACGCCGGCCGCCTGCATAGACAACAGAGCGGCAAGACAAGCGTGCGCATCATCGATTGGCTTGATCTCGGTCATCCGATCACGCAACGGATGTGGGAGCGACGGCTGCGGGGCTATCGGGCCATGGGCTATGCGCTGCTTGCAGATCAGCTATCGATGGCAAGCGCCTGATCGAAATAGAACCCGAACAGGGGGCGAAGAAGATCGCGTTTACCTCATCAGCGCAACCAGACAACGGATCTACTACTGCTCAAAGGACAAATCTTGAACAACAGACAGGCTGGAATGCCTTAATCGAGCGCTATCGCGAGTACAAGATCCGCAGCGGAGAAACCAAGGAGTCAACCTGGACCAGGGTGCATCGGCACCACATGAAGCTGGTACTGGAAGCCTTCGCAACCGTCAGCCACCCCGAAGCGCCACCCAGCTGCTGGATCGGCTCACCCTGCACTGGGCGGACAAGCCCGGTGGGCGGACCCGGCAGATCCAGATGCAGGCCACCTCGGCGCTGCTCCGCTGGGCGGTAGCCCAGGGCCAACTCCCAGCAACCCAATGGGAGCCACCAACCGACCTGCCCCCTGGAGGTGGGCCACATCCGGGCTTTGGTTCGGGCTCTGCCCGACCCGCGGTGGCGACTGGCCTTCCAGCTGGTTGTCGCCTACGGATTGCGCCCCGAGGAGCTCCAGCAGCTGCACCGACGCCCCCTCTGGAACAAGCTCCGGCAGGAGTACGAAGCCGGCGGGCCCACGTGATCTGCGACCTACCGCCCAAGGTGGTGGCCGCGGCGATGGGCCACAGCGTTCAGACCCACCTGGCTGCCTACAGCCGCTGGTGAGGAGATGACGTGGTGGATGACGCCTTCGCCAAGGCAGAGCCTGTTGCCCATGACGGGTCGCGCTGAGCGAGCCATCTTTGGGGCGGTTTCGTGGCGAATGGTTCGCCCCAGACCGCAACACCACCCCACAGACC
>CAIVPT010000063.1 GCA_903907855.1 uncultured Synechococcaceae cyanobacterium
CCACGGGGAACACGGAGATTTCCGCCTGTTCGGCCTGGCCACGTTCCTGGTGGCCGATGGCATGACCTTCGCGGGCTTCTTTGCCGCTTACCTCACCTTCCGCGCCGTCAATCCCCTGCCGGCAGGCGCCATCTACGAGCTTGAGCTGCTGCTCCCCACGATCAACACCGCCCTGTTGCTGATCAGCAGCTACACCTTCCACCGGGCCGGCAGCCAGCTCAAGGCCGGAAACGGCCAGGGGTGCCGCCTCTGGCTTCTGGTCACGGGACTTCTGGGGGCGGCCTTCCTGGGCGGCCAGATGGTGGAGTACTTCAACCTGCCCTTTTCACTCACCGACAACCTCTACGCCAGCACCTTTTACGCCCTTACCGGCTTCCACGGCCTGCACGTCACCCTGGGGGTGATCTGCATTCTGATCGTCTGGCTGCAGGCCCGTCCTGGTGGTCGCATCCTCAGCGGCGACCCGTTCGGCTTTGAAGCTGCGGAGCTGTACTGGCACTTCGTCGATGGCATCTGGGTGGTGCTCTACGGAATTCTTTATCTCCTCTGAAACATCACAACCTTGCCGAAGCCGCACGTCCATCGCCAAACTTCCTGAAAGATCAAGATCGCTTCCATGGCGCCTTACCACACCGTCGCCTCCGACCGGTCCGTCAGCAGCGGTTCCGCCTCCTCCGCCAACGGCTCGGGCGGGTCAGGTTCAGAGGTCATGCTTCAGGGCAAGGCCCTGCTCGATAAGGCCCGCTCCCTGAGCAACCGCCCCGAGGACCAGATCGCCCGGGCCTGCGGCTATGTAGGCCCCAGCGGGCGGCTGCTCAAGAAGAGCTTTTACCGCGCCCTGGTGGCCGCCAAGGGCTACACCCTTCCCTCCGCCTCCGCCAGCTCCGGCCTGACCAAGGGGCGCCAGGCGGAATTCCGCACCCGCGTGCATGGCAACGGCAACCTGCTGATCGGCCAGGCCTACACCCGCCGCATGGGGCTGGAGCCCGGCCAGGAGTTCCGCATCGAGCTGCACCGCGAAACCGGCTCGATCTGGCTGCTGCCCCTCGAAAGCCAGGGCAACGACTCCCTGGAGTGAGCGGGCGCGACCCCGGTATCGCTTACACCCAGCCGTGATCGGCCAGCCAGCTCGCATCCAGTGGTGGCTCGCTGGCGGCTCCCCCCCCGATCCCTGAGGGGGCCAGGGCGCCGCGGGCCTCCAGCAGCCGCTCGGCGTACTTGGCCAGCAGGTCGGCCTCCAGGTTCACCAGGTCGCCCAGGCGACGCTGCGCCAGGGTTGTGCCCGCCCAGGTGTGGGGGATCACGGCGATCCAGAAGCGGGCGCCGCCCCCATCGCAGCCCGCCACCGTGAGGCTGATGCCATCCACCGCCACGCTGGCCTTCTCGCACACATAGCGGCCCCAGGCCGGGTCTTGCCAGGCCAACTCCAGCCGCCAGGAGCCCTCCAGCCGTTCGATGCCGGTGACCGTGCCCTGGCCATCCACATGGCCGCTGACCAGGTGGCCGCCGAGCCGGTCGGCCAGCCGCAGGGCGGGCTCCAGGTTCACCCCGGCACCGTTGCGGGCCCGCTCCGCCAGGGTGGTGCGCTCCAGGGTCTCCTCGCTGACGTCAGCGCGGAAGCCATCGGCCTGCAGCTCCGCCACGGTGAGGCACACCCCGTCGACGGCAATGCTGTCGCCCAGGGCCGGGGGGCCCAGGGGGTCGAGCGCCCCGAGAACGCGCACCCCTCCGGCGCAACGTCGCAGCTCCCCGATGCTTCGCACCAGCCCTGTGAACATCGCCGATCGCGCTCCCAAGGCTCCCTCTGGCCATAATCAGACCACGGGCGCCCACCGGGAGGCCCCACCGGGAGGCTTGGCAGCGATGGTGGAAATGCGCGTCGCCGGCATCGCCCTGGATGCGGCCAGCCGCAGCCCGATCGTTCTGCTGCGCGATCCCTCCGGCCGGCGCCAGGTGCCGATCTGGATCGACCAGGCCCAGGCCCAGAACATCCTGGCCGGCATGAACGGCGAGAAGCCGCCGCGGCCCCTCAGCCACGACCTGATGGTGAGCCTGATGGAGGCCGGCGGCCTCATCCTGGAGCGGGTGATCGTGCACGCCATCGAGGACAACACCTTCCGCGCCGTGCTCAAGCTCGGCCACACCGACGGCACCAGCAGCGAGCTCGACGCCCGCCCCAGCGACGCCATTGCCCTGGCCCTGCGCACCGACAGCCCGATCTGGATGCTGGAGGAAGTGGTGGCCGACGCCTCCATCCCGGTGGATGCCGAAGCCGACGAAGAGGAAAAGGAAGACTTCCGCCGCTTCCTCGACCGCACCAGCCCCGCGGAGCTGATCCGCCATCTGCGGCAGGCGCAGCCGGAACCACCAGACACCGCCGGCGAGGGTGACCTGCCCCCCCCGCCGGACGACGATGGCCCCACCCCCGGTCCCGCCTGAGGCGGAGCCAGCGGCAGCGGCGCGACGGCCCTTCGGCGACGGCCGGCCGGTGTCCCTGTTCACCCTGGGCACGATGCGGGCCCTGGAGGGCCCGGAGGCGATGGCGGCGGTGCTGGAGGCCGCCCTGGCCGCCGGCATCAACCACGTGGAGACGGCCCCCGCCTACGGCCCGGCGGAGCGCTTCCTCGGCCAGGCCCTGGCGGCCCTGGCGCAACGGGATCCGGGGGCCCGCGCCGCCCTGGTGCTCACCTCCAAGCTGCTGCCGGGGGTGGATCCCACCACCGGGAAGGAGCAGTTGCGGGGCTGTCTGGAGCGCCTGGGGGTGGAGCGGCTCGACAACCTGGCGGTGCATGGGCTGAACCGCGAGGAGCACCGGGCCTGGGCGCTGGAGGGGGAGGGGGCGGAGCTGCTGGCCTGGGCGGTGGGGGAGGGGCTGGTGGGGCAGGTGGGTTTCTCCAGCCATGGATCCACGGCCCTGATCGAGGCGGCGCTGGCCAGCGGCCGCTTTCGTTTCTGCAGCCTGCACCTGCACTTGTTCGACCCGGAGCGGCTGCCTCTCGCCCGCGCCGCCCTGGCCGAAGGGATCGGCGTGATGGCGATCTCCCCCGCCGACAAGGGCGGGCGGCTCTACGACCCGCCGGAGGCCCTGCTGGCCGATTGCGCCCCCTTCGCGCCGCTGGAGCTGGCCTACCGCTGGCTGCTGGCCCAGGGAATCAGCACCCTCACCCTGGGGGCTGCGCAACCGGCGGATCTGGGCTGGGCGCAGCGGTTGGCGGCGGCCGGCGGGCCGCTCGACGCAGCGGAGCAGGGGGCCCTGGCACGGCTGGAGGCGGCCGGGCGGCAGAGGCTGGGGGAGAGCCGCTGCGGCCAGTGCCGGGCCTGTCTCCCCTGCCCCTCGGAAGTGCCGATCCCCTCGTTGCTGCGGTTGCGGAACCTGGCGGTGGGCCATGGCATGGAGGCCTTCGCCAGCGAGCGGTACTCCCTGATCGGCCGGGCCGGGCACTGGTGGGAGGAGCGCAACGCCAGCGCCTGCGCCCGCTGCGGCGCCTGCCTGCCCCTCTGTCCCCACGGGCTGCCGATCCCCGACCTGCTCGCCGACACCCACCGGCGGCTGGCGGGGCCGCCTCGGCGGCGGCTGTGGGGTTAAGCGCCGGCGCCGCTGCGGTCCCAGAGATCCTGGAGCGCCAACCGCTCCGCCGCGCCCAGGGGCGGCAGGTCGGTGCAGCGCTCCATCACGCCGGGCGGGGGCACCAGCAGGGCTCTCAAGGCCGGGGGGAAGCCGGCGCAGGCGCGCTCCAGGGCCTCCCGCGGCAGGGGGGGAACCCAGCCGGCCGCCAGCAGGCGGGGCAGCAGCGGGGGCTCCAGGATCGCCCCCAGCCACTCCAGCGGCGGCGGCGGCTGGGCGGCGGCGGGGCGCAGCAGCAGGGTCCAGCTGAGGGGCGCTCCGGACTCGGGCAGCAGCGCCTGCAGGCGCGGATCGCGCTGGAGCAACGGCACCACCCGGCGACGGGGCAGCACCAGGGCCTCGGCTTCGCCCCCCAGCAGCAGGTTGAGGCCCTGGCGGTCGTCGTAGGCCAGGGCCTGGCCCCGGAGGCGGCGCAGGCGGCCGGGATCGCCGTTCATCAGCGCGATCGACAGCCGCGGCGCGGAGGGGAGCACCAGGCGGCCCTTCAGGCTCGGATCGAGCAGCAGGTCCCAGCCCTCGGCGGAGCGCCGTGCCAGATCGGGCCGGTTGCGCAGCAGCAGCACCCAGGGGGAGACGGCGAAGGGGAAGGCCAGGGCGGGGCCGCCGCCAGCGAACAGGCGGCTGACGGGCCGGGCCTGGGGCGTGAGCCGATCGAGGAGGGCCTCCGTGCCGATCGCCTGCAGGGATGGGGCCTCCAGGCCAGTGGCCCAGCCGTCGCCCAGCTGCAGCAGGGCCGGGGGGGCCTTCGCCAGGGCCTCCAGCACGGCGGCCGGATCGTCGCGCAACTCCAGCCGCCAGGGGGAGGGCAGCGCCTGGCCCCAGGGCACGGGAAAGTCGCCGCGGCTGGCCAGCAGGTTCGGGCCGGAGCGGCGGCAACCGCCCAGCAGGCCCAGGCCCAGCAGGGCGCCGGCGCCGAGCAGCTGGCGGCGACGCAGCCGGGGGGCAGCCGTTGGCCCGGCGGCCGGCTCACTGGAGGGATCGGGGCGGGGATCGGGGCGGGACATCAGCGCGGCGGGGTGGCGACGGCGAAACGGGCGTGCAGGTGGTGGCAGTCGGTGTCGCAGAGGCGGGCCAGGGCGAGGGGCGCGCGGCCGCTGATCTCCCAGAGCAACGCCAGCCCCCCGGCCCCCACCCCCTCCTTCACGTAGCCGCGCTCGTAATCGGCCAGGGCGGGATGGAGGGGGCCGTGGAAGCGCAGGGAGGCGGCGAAGCCCAGCGGCTCGAGCCCCCAGCGCTCGCCCACCCGCCGCAGCAGCAGGGGAAGGTCGCTGTGGGGCTCGCAGGCCACCCAGGCGGTGGTGACCACCGCGGTGGTTGCCGCCAGGCGGGGCCGCAACTCTTCGGGGGCCAGCGCCAGGGCCAGGGCCAGCACCGCCGCCATCTGGCTGCCGCCGGCGAGCATCACCGGCCGCTCCGCCGCCACCGCCCCGAGCACCAGGGCCGCCGCCAGCGGCTGCATCGGATCCCCCAGGGCGGCCAACACCCGCCGGGCCCGGGCCCCATCAACGGAGGGGTGGGGCTCGGCGGGGGCCCGCAGCAAGCCGGCGGCGCTGAGGCCGCGGGCCACCAGGTCGGCCTTGAGGGCATGGGCGGGGCGGGGCAGGCTGCCGCTCACCAGGCCGCCCACATCGAACCCCAGCCCGGTGAGCACCGCCTGGGCGGTGGTGGTGCCACCGGGCACGCACTCGGCGATCAGCAGGGGGGGCGCCTGGGCCCGGGCCCAGGCGGGCGCCCCAGGCCGCCCCCTGGGCCAGCAGGGCCTCCACCCGGGCCGGCTCCATGGCGCGGCCGCCGCTGAGGCAGCGGGCCGGCCCCGCGCCGGCGGGGTGGGGCAGGCGCAGGTGCGGCACCGCGGGGGCCACGGGGCAGCCCAGGTCCACCACCAGGGGGGACAGCCCCAGCTCCCGCAGCACCACATGGCTGATCAGGGCCGGGGTGACCCCGGCCGGGAGGGGAGGCAGGGCGTGGGTGGGGCGTGCCTGCGGACCCCGCTCCAGCAGCTCCGCATCGGCGGCGGCGGTGCGGCGACGGGACTCCGGCGTGGCACCGGCGGCGGAGATGCCCGACACCGCGGCGGTATCGGTGGCGGCCAGGAGCAGCAGCACGTCCGTGGCGGGCCAGGCCGCGGCCCAACGCCCATGCCACTGGGCGGCGGCCTCCGCGGGCCCGCAGAACCGCCCGGCAACCGCAGCGCTCACAGCGGATCGAGCGCCACCAGGGCGCGCAGCACCGGCGGCGGCTCGCTGATCGGCGCCTTCAGGCGGGGAAAGATCCAGTAGGCCACCGCATGCAGGCAGAGCACCACCACCAGGTTCTGAAGGATCACCAGCAGGACTGCGGCGATCTGCACCTGGAACAGGTCGAGGCCAGGCCCAAGGCCAAACAGGCTGAAGAGGCGCTCCAGCAATCCCGCTGCAGCGCTGGTGATCAGCACCCACAGGTTTTCCCCCACCAGCACCGAGAGCACCGCCACCCGCACCAGGAAGCCAGCGGCCCCGAGCAGGCCGCCGAGGGAAAGGGTGAGCCACCAGCTGAGGCGACGGCGCCAGCCCCATCCCAGCCACAGGGCCAGCAAGCCATACGGGAAAAGCACCAGGGGCCCGCGGATCGGGCCCATGAGGGCCACCAGCAGCAGGGTGGTCACCACCAGCCCCTCCACAGCGCAGCGCCAGCCGTGGCGCAGCAGCAGCAGGGCCAGGGGCAGGGGCAGGGCCAGGCGAAAGAGGGGGCTGCCGACGGGCAGGTAGTAGAGGGCCACCCAGAGCAGGGCGGTGGCGGCGGCCAGATAGGCGGTGTCGACGAGTTGGCGGGCCTGACGGGGGCTCAGGTGGCGATCCGGCGTGGGGCGGCTCATCGGGGCGACGGCGCCGGACGCACGGAGGGGGCGGCGGGGGCAGCCGGCGCAGCGGACCCGGCAGCGGCGGCGGGAGTGGGGGTGGGGCTCGCAGCGCGGGGGGCCTCGCCGGGGGCCGTGCGTTGGATGGTCTCCACCTCGAAGGGCACCCCGGCCGAGCGCAGGGCGCGGGTCACCACCTCCGCCGGGGCGGCGGGATCGGCCTGGGGCAGAAGGATGGTCACCCGGTAGGGGGCGGGGTTGGCGGGCCGTGGGACCGGGGTGGGGGCAGGGGCGCCGCCGGAGGCCGTGGGGGTGCCGGAGGCGCGGGCGGGAGCTGGGGCCGCGGTGGTGGTAGGGGAGAGGGGCGGGGCGGCGGAGGGGGCGCCGACGGTGGGGGGGGCGCCACCGGAAAAGCTGCGCGAGAGGGTTTCGCCGAAGGGGGTGCCGCTGCAGCCGCCCACCAGGAGGGCGAGCAACAGCGAAGGAACCGAGCGGACGGGGGCAGGGCCGGCAGGGGCCCGACGGGGCGCGCGCGCGGGCATCAGCCGCCGGCGGGTCGAATCACCCGCACGGCGCTGGCCCGCAGCCGGCCGGTCTTGGTGGTGGCGGGGGGCTTGGGGGTGGTGGCGCGGGGCTTGGCAGCGGCCTTGCCGGAGGAGGCCTTGCTGGCACTGGCCTTGGCGGCGGTGCCCTTGGCCGCTGCCGCGCGCCCACCCCGCCCCTTACCCCCGCTCGCCGCCTTGGCCGCCAGCAACTCCAAGGCCTGCTCCAGGGTGATGGTGTCGGCGGTGGTGCCCTCGGGCAGGGAGGCGTTGACCTTGCCCTGCTTCACATAAAGCCCGTAGGGACCATCAAAGAGCTGGATCGCCTCATCGGCTCCCTCGGGCGTGCCCAGGTCGCGCAGGGCGGTGCGGCCGCCGCGGCCGCGCTTGGGCTGGGCCAGCAGCTCCAGGGCTCGCTCCAGACCGATGCCCAGCACGTCGTCCTCGGCCTTGAGGGAGCGGTAATCCTTCTCGCCCTTGGCCTTGTCGTGCACCACGTAGGGCCCGAAGCGGCCCAGGCCGGCCTGGATGCGGCCGCCCTCGGGGTGGTCGCCGAGCAGGCGGGGCAGGCGCAGCAGGCCGAGGGCATCGTCGAGGCCAAGATCCTCGGGCTTGACGCCCTTGGGCAGGGAGGCGCGCTTGGGCTTGGGGTTCTCCTCACTCACCTGGCCGCGCTGCAGGTAGGGGCCGTACTGGCCGAAGAGCAGGTAGATGGCATCGCCGGTCTCCGGGTCGACCCCCAGGGCCTCCGGACCATCCGACTTCTGGCGCAGGATCAGCTCGGCCTTGTCGGCGTCGAGATCGGCGGGGGTGATCTCCTGGGGCAGGGTGGCCTTGATCAGCTCCTCGCTGCCGTCGTCGGCGACGCGCTTTTTCTCCAGGTAGGCCCCGAAGCGGCCGATGCGCACCACACAGGGCAGGCCCTCAAGCACCACGGTGCGGGACACGCCGGGGTCGATGTCGCCCTCGCGCTGCTGCACCTGGGTCTCAAGCCCCGTCTCGCCCTTGTAGAAGCCTTCGAGGTAGGGGAGCCAGGGAACCCGGCCGGTGGCGATCTCATCGAGGCTGCTCTCCATCCGCGCCGTGAAGCTGGTGTCCACCAGATCGGGGAAGTGGTCTTCCAGCAGGGCGGTGACCGCGAAGGCGGTGAAGGTGGGGGTGAGAGCGTTGTTCTGCAGGGAGGCGTAGCCCCGGTCGACGATCGTGCCGATGATCGAGGCGTAGGTGGAGGGACGGCCGATTCCCTCCTTCTCCAGCATCTTCACCAGGGCGGCCTCGCTGTAGCGGGCCGGAGGCTGGGTTTGATGGCCGAGGGCCTCCACGCCGTGGCAGGCGGGGGCATCGTTCACCGCCAGGGAGGGCAGCAGCACCTCCTGGCCCTCCAGGGCGGCATCGGGGTCGTCGCTGCCCTCCACGTAGGCGCGGAAGAAGCCGGGGAAGTCGATGCGCTTGCCGGTGGCGCGGAAGCGGGCCGGGCCCACCTCACTGCCGGCGGCGGCCTCCAGATCAACCGCCAGCATCGTGAGCCGGGCCTCGGC
>CAIVPT010000064.1 GCA_903907855.1 uncultured Synechococcaceae cyanobacterium
CGGGCGCCTGATTTGTGGTTTGCGGGTTCCGTCGGTGATTAGCAGCACGGATGGCAATGTGCTGCTGGATCCCAGACAGCGAGATCGTTACCGGGTTGCAGGCTGGAGCCGCCTGCCATTCGATTGGCTGGTTGCAACCGCCACGTAAGGCAACACCACATTCTTCCCGGTCTCTCGTCAATGCCCACCCACCGGCAGGAAGGGCACAAGAAGCACCACACTGTGGAAACCTTGTCGACACCATCGATGCTGCGCCAGGACCTGCGCTGGCTGACGCTCACCACCAGCGGCGAGGGCTTCACCGACCTCACCGCCTCCCTCAACCGCGAGATCGCCGCCAGCGGCATCGCCCTGGGACTGGCCACCGTGGTGTGTCAGCACACCTCCTGCTCGCTCACGATCAACGAAAACGCCGACCCCCGGGTGCTGGAGGATCTGGCGGCCTACCTGCGGGCCCTCGTGCCCGAGGAGGGGGTGCGGCCGATCAGCGGCACCGGCCCCCTGCGGCCCTACGTCCACGACGACGAGGGGCCCGACGATATGCCGGCCCACATCCGCACCGCCCTCACCTGCACCAGCCTCAGCCTGAGCGTGCAGGGGGGCCGGCTGGCCCTGGGTACCTGGCAGGCGGTCTACCTCTGGGAGCACCGGGCCCGCTCCCATCGCCGCCGCCTCAGCCTCCACCTGATCGGCGCCTGATCCCGCCGCCGGGTGCTCGGCCCCACGGCAAGGCGGGCCTCAGAACCGGCCCGTGAGCGCCCGGGTGGTTCGGGAGAGGCCGGCGAAGGTTTCCGCCAGGTAAGGGCCCTTGAGGATCTGGCTGCCCACGCGGATGAAGATCGTGGCCAGCACGGCGTTGAGGGCGGTGACCACCAGGGCGGTGTTCAGCCAGCTCAGGTCGAAGCGCTCGCGGATCCAGAGGATCAGGGCCAGCTGCAGGGCCATCGAGGCCATGCTGGCCAGCCCCACACCCATCGCCAGGAAAATCCCGCCACCGATGACGCGCCGCTTCTCCTTGCCCACCTCCTGCAGGGCGATGCGCACGTGCAGATCCATCACCGACGACATCAGCGCGGTGACCCGGCCCATTCCGCCCCCGCTCATGCCGAGCGCCGACCGGAATTGAGCAGCAGGCCCACGATCAGGCCCACGCCGGCGGCCACGCCCAGGGCCAGCAACGGCCGCTCGCGCACGGGCTTCTCGATCTTCGGCCGCAGGGTGCTGTTGAGCTCATCGAGCAGGTGCTCAAGCTGCTCCTCCAGCGGCTTGAGGGCATCCACCACCTGGTGGGCCTGGTCGCCGGTGGTGTGCAGCAGGTCGCCCAGCTGGCGTCGCACGCCGGCGCTGGTGACGCCGGTCTGGCGGCTGATCACCTCCACGGCGTGATCGAAGCTGCCGCGGGTGGCCTCCAGGGTGTGGCGCGCCACTTCGGGGAATTGCTTCTGCAGGGCGGGCAACAGGGCCTCGAAGCGCTCCCGGAAAACCGCCTGCAGGGGTGTGGGAGCGCCGTTTTCAGGCGACGGCGCGGAAGCCGGACCGTCGATGGGGGGCGCTGAGGGGGGCAGCCACGGGGCTGCCGTTGTGGGTCTCCTGGTCCATGGCGGGCAGGCGATGGCGGCCATTTTCCGAACTGTAGGCAGCCCCCTTGTGCGCGTCAGCCTCTCCGCTACATTCCGATCGCTCGGCGGCGGGCCTGTTGGTTCACATCAATCAGGTCGAGCTCAGTCATTTCAAGTCCTTTGGGGGCTCGCTCGACATCCCCCTGGAGCCCGGCTTCACCGTGGTGACCGGGCCGAACGGCTCCGGCAAGAGCAACATCCTCGACGCCATCCTGTTCTGCCTGGGTCTGGCGAGCAGCCGCGGCATGCGGGCCGACCGCCTCCCGGATCTGATCAACAGCTCCCTGGTGAAGGCCGGCAAGGCGGCCGAAACCAACGTCACCGTCCACTTCGACCTGGGCGACTGGCAGCCCGACCCGGCGGAGGCGGGCCTGGAGGCCCCCGCCGAAGGCCCCTGGATCCGCGCCGGCCAGACCACCTGGAGCGTCAGCCGCCGCCTGCGGGTGGCCCCGGGGGGCACCTACAGCAGCAGCTTCAGCGCCGATGGCGTGCCCTGCAACCTCCAGCAGCTGCAAACCCAGCTGCGCCGCCTGCGGGTCGACCCCGATGGCAGCAATGTCGTGATGCAGGGCGACGTCACCCGCATCGTGACGATGAGCGCCAAGGAGCGGCGCGGCATCATCGACGAACTGGCCGGCGTCGCCCTCTTCGACAGCCGCATCGATCAGAGCCGCGCCAAGCTCGACGAGGTGCAGGACCGCCAGGAGCGCTGCCGCATCGTCGAACAGGAGCTGCTCAGCTCCCGCCAGCGCCTCGAACGCGACTGCGCCCGCGCCCGCGCCTACCAGGAGCTGCGCGAACGGCTGCACCGCGGCCGGGCCCAGGAACAGCTGCTGGTGGTGGAGGCCCTGCGCTCCGAGCTGCGGGCCCTCGAAAGCCGCGACACCGCCCTCGAACGCCAGGAAACGGAGGAGCGGGAGGCGATCGCCCGGGCCGAGGAGGCCGTACGCGAGGCCGCCACGGCCCTCGACGGGCTCCAGGCCGAAGTGAAGGCCCTCGGGGAAGACCAGCTGCTGGCGGTGCAGGGGGAGCTGGCGGGGCTGGAGGCCAGCGGCCGGGAGCTGGCCCGGCAGGCGGAACGCCACCAGCGCGAGGCCGAAACCCTCCAGCAGCAGCGCCAGGAGCTGCAGCGCCAACAGGGGGAGCTGCGCGACCAGTTGCGGCAGCTGCAAAGCCACGACGACCGCAGCAGCCTGGAGCAGGCCGAGGCCGACTGCCGCTCCGCCGAGGCCGCGGTGGAGCTCTCCCGCCGCCGACTCGGGGAGGTGGCCGGCCGCTCCGGCAGCTGGCTGGAGCAGCAGCAGCGGCGCAGCCGCGAGCGCCAGGAGCTTCAGGGCCGGCTCGGGCCACTGCAGGCCGAGCGCCAACACCTCGAAGAACGGTTGCGCCAGGGGCGCGAGCGGCGGGAGGAACTGGAGGCCGAAAGCCGCCAGGAGGGGGGCAGCGACGCCGCCACCGAAGGCCGCCTCACGGAGCTGGAGGGGGAAGCGCACACGTTGGAAGGCCGCCTGGGCAGCCAGCAGAGCCGGGTGCAGGAACTGGCCGAAGCGCTGGCGCTGCAGCAACGCACCCGCAGCCGGCTGGAGCAGGAGCAGACCGGCCTGGAGCGCGAGATCGCTCGGGTGGACAGCCGCCGCGAAACCCTGCAGGAAAGCCGGGGCACGGGCGCCCTGCGGCTGCTGCTGGAGTCGGGGCTGGAGGGGATCCACGGGCCGGTGGCCCAGCTCGGCGAGGTGGAGGAGCGGCATCGGGTGGCCCTGGAGGTGGCCGCCGGCGGCCGCCTGGCCCAGGTGGTGGTGGAAGACGACCGCATCGCCGCCCGCGCCATCGAGCTGCTCAAGAGCCGCCGCGCCGGCCGACTCACCTTCCTGCCGCTCAACCGCATCCGCGGCGGCAGTGGCGGGGGCAGTGGCGGCGGCGCCAGCGGGGCGGCGGCCCTGCAGCGCGGCGGCGGGCCCTCTGGGGCGGCGGGCTCGGCGGGGCTGGTGGGCCGGGCCGTCGACCTGATCCAGCACGAGCCGGTCTACGCGGAGGTGTTCCGCTACGTCTTCGGCGACACCCTGGTGTTCGACTCCCTGGAAACCGCCCGCCGCGAGCTCGGCCGCTGCCGCGCCGTGACCCTGGAGGGCGAGCTGCTGGAGAAGAGCGGCGCCATGACCGGCGGCAGCCTGCAACCCCGCACCGGCCAGCTGGGCTTCGGGCGCAGCGGCGACCAGGACGAGGCCGAACCGCTGCGGCGCCGCCTGCTGGAGCTCGGCGAGAGCCTGCTGGCCTGTCGCCGGCGCGAGGCCGAGCTGGCCCGCGATCTGGAGGAGGCCCGGCCAGCCCTGCAGGAGCAGCAGCGGCGCCAGGCGGCGCTCGAGGCCGAGCGGGGGGCCGCCAAGCGCACCCTCGAACCCCTGCGGCAGCGTCGCCGCCAACGGGAGGAGCGCCTCGCCCAGCTGGTCCAGGGCCTGAGCGAAGACGGGCGGCGGCTGCAGGAGCTGGATGGGGCACTGACCCCGCTGCAGGCGGCCCTGGCCACCCTGGAGGCCGCGGAGGCCGACGCCACCTCCAGCGGTGACAGCGAGCGCTGGCAGGGTCTACAGGCGGAGCTCGAGGCGGCCGATCGCGGCCTGCAGGAGGCCCGCGGTCGGCGGGATGCCCTGGTGCTGGAGCGGCGGGAGCGGGGGCTGGAGGCCGACCGGATCGGCGCCCGGCTCGAGGCGTTCGGGGCGGAGGAGCAGCGGCTGGTGCAGGCGGTGCAGGCCCTGGTGGCCGAGCGGCAGCGCTGGAAGGAGCAGCACCAGGCCGAACAGGAGCGCCGCGTCGCGCTGGAGAGCCACCAGCAGGAGCTAGAGGGCCGCTTCGGCGCCTGCCGGCGCGCCCGGGACGGGGCGGAGGCCACCCTGGCGGGCCGGCGTCAGGCCCTGCAGGAGCGGCAATGGCAGCTGGGGCGACTCGGGGAGGAGCGCGTCACCCTGGCGAGCCAGCGGCGCAGCGAGACCCTTCGCCTGGAGCAGCTGGAGCGGGAGCTGCCCGAACCGCTGCCCGAGATCCCCGCGGAGGTGCGGGAAGCCGGCCTGGAGGCCCTCCAGAACGACCTGCGCAGCGTGCAGCAGCGGATGGAGGCCCTAGAGCCGGTCAACATGCTGGCCCTCGAGGAGCTTGAGCAGCTGGAGCGGCGCCTGGCGGAGCTCGAGGAGCGGCTGGAGGTGCTGAGCAAGGAGCGCGAAGAGCTGCTGCTGCGCATCGAAACCGTGGCCACCCTGCGCCAGGAGGCGTTCCTGGAGGCCTTCGGCGCGGTGGATGGCCACTTCCGCGAGATCTTCGCCGGCCTCTCCGAGGGCGAAGGCCGCCTGCAGCTGGAAAATCCTGAGCAGCCCCTGGAGGGCGGCCTCACCCTGGTGGCCCACCCGAAGGGCAAGGCGGTGCGGCGCCTGGCGGCGATGTCCGGGGGGGAGAAATCGCTGACGGCCCTGAGCTTCCTCTTTGCCCTGCAGCGCTTCCGCCCCTCGCCCTTCTACGCCCTCGATGAGGTCGACAGCTTCCTCGATGGGGTGAACGTGGAGCGGCTGGCGAGCCTGATCGCGCGCCAGGCCGACGCGGCCCAGTTCGTGGTGGTGAGCCATCGCCGGCCGATGATCGCGGCCGCCACCCGCACCATCGGCGTCACCCAGGCCCGCGGTGCCCACACCCAGGTGGTCGGGTTGCCGCCAGCGGCCTGAGCGGGTGGGGTGAGCCACAATGGGCCGACTGGGCCACCGGACTTGACCACCTCGCCTTCCCCCGCCAGCGACCCCACCGCGGTTCCCAGCGACCGCCTGTGGCTTCGATCGGAGCTGATGGGCACCCAGGTGATCACCCGCGACACCGGCCGGCGGCTGGGGGTGGTGGGCGAAGTGGTGGTCGATATCGACCGGCGGGAGGTGGTGGCCCTCGGTCTGCGCGACAACCCCCTCACCCGCTTCCTGCCCGGCCTGCCCCGCTGGATGCCGCTGGATCGCATCCGCCAGGTGGGCGATGTGATTCTGGTTGACTCGGCCGATTCCCTGGTGGAGGCGTTCAACCCCGAGCGCTACAGCAAGGTGATCAACTGCCAGGTGATCACCGAATCGGGCCAGCAACTCGGCCGGGTGCTCGGCTTCAGCTTTGACATCGAAACCGGCGAGCTCGCCAGCCTGGTGATCGGTGCCCTCGGCGTGCCCCTGCTCGGGGAGGGGGTGCTGAGCACCTGGGAGCTGCCGGTTCTCGAGGTCGTCAGCAGCGGCACCGACCGCATCATTGTGTATGAGGGCGCCGAAGAGAAACTCAAGCAGCTGGGCACCGGCCTGCTCGAGAAGCTCGGCATCGGCGGCGGCGGCGGCGGCGGCTGGGAACAGGACGAGCGGGAGCGCTTCCGCGCGGGCCTGGTGCCGGCCGAAAACCAGCTACCGGCAGGCCAGCCCAGCGTGGCCGAGCCCCAGCGACGGCTCGAACCCGCCACGGCCCGGGCCTTCGAACCGGAGAGCGAGCTCGACTATGTGGAGCTGGAGGAGCGCCGCAGCCGCGAACCCCTGCGCCAGCGCCGCTACCTCGACGAGGAACCCGAACCGCGGCGGCCCGCAGAGGCCTACGAGCCCGCTGCCGATTGGCGGGAAGAACCCAGGCCGGAGCGCACCGTGGATGGCCGCAGGGCCGGCGGCTGGCGCGACGGCAGAGGGGCCGAGCCGATCGATGTGGACCCCGAGGTGCTCGACGACCCCTGGTGAACCAGGGAAACGCCTGCGTTCAGCGGGGCTCGAAGCTCAGCGAAGCGGAGTTGACGCAGTAGCGCTCGCCGGTGGGCGGCGGGCCGTCTTCGAACACGTGGCCCAGGTGGGCATCACAGGTGGCGCAGCGGATCTCCGTGCGCACCATGCCGTGGGAGGAATCGCGCAAGGTGCGAATCGACTCGCGCTTCACCGCATCCCAGAAGCTGGGCCAGCCGGTACCGGACTCAAACTTGGCCGCCGAGCTGAACAGCTCGGTGCCACAGCAGACGCAGCGGTACAGGCCGCTCGTTTTGTTGTTCCAGTAGGCGCCGGTGAATGCCCGCTCGGTGCCGCCCTGGCGGGTGATGCGGAACTGCTCGGGGGTGAGCCGCTCGCGCCAGGCCTCCTCATCGAGGCTACGGGCCAGGCCGCTATCGAGGCTGCAGGGGGAGGGATCGGTCTCAGGCATCGCGGCGGCGAGGACGCACCCCAACCCTAGACAGGATCAACCGGCGGCAGCAGCTCCCGCACCAGCCCCGCCAGGGCCTGCACCGCCCCGGGCCGCCCGCGCAGGGACCGCAGGTCGTCGCGCAGGGCGGCCAGCCGCTGCGGATGCTCAAGCCAGACGGCCGCCTCCTCGGCGATCGCCTCCGGCAGGATCGCCCCCACCCGCTCGGGCACCACCGCCCGACCGGCGGAGATGTTGGGCCAGGCCAGGAAACCCCGATGGCGCAACCGCCAGGCGGTGAGGGCCACCCCCACCAGCGCCCGCAGCCCCGGCAGCCGCGCCACCAGCCCCAGCCAGCCATCCCACGCCTGCATCACGTGCAGATGCTGGGTGGGCACGAGCACGATCATCGGCACCGCCAGCGCCCCCAGCTCGGCCGTGTTGGCCCCCACCGTGGTGAGCGCCAGGGCGCACTGGCTGAGGGGACCGTGGGCCGGGTGGGCCTCGATCAGGCGGATCGTGGTGCCGGCCGCGGTGATCAGATCATTCCCCTGCCGCCGCGGTTCGCCGACGGCGTAGTGGCGGGCGATCGGATTGGAGGAGGAGGCCCAGGCCAGCAGTTCGGCCACGGTGGTGGTGGGGGCCACCGGCAACAGGAAGCGGCAGCCCGGACGGCGCCGCGCCAGCCGGTCGGCGGTCTCCAGCAGGAAGGGCACGCCCACCTGCAGCTTGGCCCGCTTGGAGCCGGGAAGAAGGGCCACCCACTCCCCCGGGGGCAGGGGCTCCTCGACCCGGGCGGAGGCCTCCAGGTCGGCCATCAGGTCGCCCACTTCCACCCCGCGCGTGCGCCAGCGCGGGGTCAGCCGGGCGGAGGCCTGGGGGCCCATCAGGGCCACGCGATCGTTCCAGCGGGGCCAGCGCGCCACCCATTCCGCATAGGTGAGATGGCGGTAGCCGAGGCGGGCGGAGAGCAGCACCGTCCAGAACTGGTCGCCACCGAGAAACACCACCACACCCCGGCGCGGCCAGGGGCCGTAGCGGCGGGGACGCAGCAGCAGCGACCAGAAGCGGCCCGCCGGCAGTACCCGCTCAAACACCCCCCAGTCGCGGGCAACTCGGGCCTCCTGCCCGGTGGCGTTGGGGCAGGGCACCAGCACCAGATGGAGCCCCAGCGGCGCGGCGCCATGAAGCGGTCGCAGGGGCAGCTCGTCGTGCAGGCGGCGGGCCAACGGCCGCACCCAGGTGCTCAATTCCCCGGGGCCATTGCTGACCAGCACAATGGCCGCCTGCTCGGAAGACAGCAAGCTGGGCCCAGCGCTGGGGGGCGAAGCTCCCCGGGGGATCGTGCGGCGGTCGGTGGTGTGCCCCACCTGCGAAGCCGTAGGGGAAAAAAGTGCGGATGGCGAGACTTGAACTCGCAAGGCCGAAGCCACACGCCCCTCAAACGTGCGTGTCTACCAATTCCACCACATCCGCGTGGCTGGAAGCGCGAGCGAATCGCCTTCCGGGGCAGATCATACCCATCGCCGGGTCCGGGGCCCACGCTGGCTGGAGGGGTCAGTGAGCGCTGATACAGTCCGCCGTGGCCTGAAGCCGCCTCCTGACACCCGCCGCGGATGACCATCG
Source organism: uncultured Synechococcaceae cyanobacterium (assembly GCA_903907855.1). Lineage (GTDB taxonomy): Bacteria > Cyanobacteriota > Cyanobacteriia > PCC-6307 > Cyanobiaceae > Cyanobium. The sequence continues at coordinate 8,406 of CAIVPT010000064.1, forward strand.
GCAAGCTGCTGATCGCGAACCGGGGCGAGATCGCCCTGCGGATCCTGCGCAGCTGCCGGGAGCTGGGCATCGCCACGGTGGCGGTCCACAGCACGGTCGACCGCAACGCCCTGCACGTGCAGCTGGCCGACGAAGCGGTGTGCGTGGGCGAGGCGCCCAGCAGCCGCAGCTACCTCAACGTTCCCAACATCCTGGCGGCCGCCACCTCCCGCGGCGCCGATGCCATCCACCCCGGCTACGGCTTTCTGGCCGAGAACGCCGACTTCGCGGAGAAATGCCTCGACCACGGCATCACGTTCGTGGGCCCCTCCCCCGCCTCAATCCTGGCGATGGGCGACAAGTCGACCGCCAAGGCCACGATGCAGCGGGTGGGGGTTCCCACCATTCCAGGCAGTGAGGGCCTGCTGCGCGATCCCGCCGAAGCTTCCCACCTGGCCGATCGCATGGGCTACCCGGTGATGATCAAGGCCACCGCCGGCGGCGGCGGCCGGGGAATGCGGCTGGTGCCGGGCCCCGAGCAGCTGGAGTCGCTGTTCAAGGCGGCCCAGGGGGAGGCGGAGGCGGCCTTCGGAAACCCGGGCCTCTATATGGAGAAGTTCATCGACCGGCCCCGGCACGTGGAGGTGCAGGTGCTGGCGGATCGCCACGGCAACGTGGTGCACCTGGGCGAGCGCGACTGCTCCATCCAACGGCGCCACCAGAAGTTGCTCGAGGAGGCCCCCAGCCCCGGCCTCAATGAAGACCTGCGCCGCCGCATGGGCGATGCCGCGGTGGCCGCCGCCCGCAACATCGGCTACGAGGGCGCCGGCACCGTGGAGTTCCTGGTGGATCGCAGCGGCGCCTTCTATTTCATGGAGATGAACACCCGCATCCAGGTGGAGCATCCCGTCACCGAAATGGTGACCGGCATCGATCTGATCGCCGAGCAGCTGCGCATCGCCGGCGGCGAGCCCATCTCGGTGCGCCAGGAGGAGATCCGCCTGTGCGGCCACGCGATCGAATGCCGCATCAACGCCGAGGATCCGCGTCACAACTTCCGTCCGGCACCGGGACGCATCACCGGCTGGCTCCCCCCCGGTGGTCCGGGCGTGCGCGTCGACAGCCACGTGTACACCGGCTATGAAATCCCCCCCTTCTACGACTCGCTGATCGGCAAGCTGATCGTGTGGGGGGTGGACCGGGACCATGCCCTGCGTCGCCTGCGGCGGGCCCTCTCGGAGTGCGCCATCACCGGCATCCCCACCACGATCGACTTCCACCTGGCCCTGCTCGATCGCCCCGAATTCCAACGGGGCGAGGTGTACACCAAATTCGTGGAGCAGGAGATGCTCGGCTCCTCCTGAGCCGGAGCGATCAGGCCAGCGGCGGGGGCGCCTGCCGCAGCAGCTGGGTCACCAGCCCCTGCTGGCCCACCAGCAGCTCCCGCAGCAGGCTGATCAGGCCCACCCACACCACCGGCGTCACATCCACCCCGCCGATCGGCTGAATCAGGCGGCGGGTGGGGGCCAACAGGGGCTCGGTGGGTCCCCAGATCAGGCGCATCCAGCCGCGGCTCAGGTCGATCTGGGGGTACCAGGTGAGCACGATCCGGAACAGGAACAGCAGCGTCCAGCCGCCCAGCAACAGCCCGAGGGCAAGGTGTGCGGCACCGAGCGGGGAGGCCGGCAGGAGGGAAGCGGCCGTCACAAAGCTCTAAGCGTGGGGGCCCCGATCGTAGGGAACGACCCCCACTGCCTAGGATCCCCGCAGCCTGACGCCGTGACCGCCCGTCATGACCCCTTCCCTCGCCAACTTCCTGAGCAGCCTCGCCTGGGGTGCGGTGATCGTCGTCATCCCGATCGCCGTTGCCCTGGTGCTGATCAGCCAGAACGACCGGGTCGACCGCAAGCTCTGAGGCAAGCGCAAGCTCTGAGGCAATCGCGGGCCGGGGGTGGGAGATCCACCGGGCCTCCCTAGAGTGGCGAACACTCCAGGGGGTTGCCCCGCCCCCCTTCTCCCGCTGCTCCACGCCGCGCTAGTGCCTTGGTCAACGCCAGTCTCAACTGGGCCAGCATCGTCGGGATCGTCCTGGCGGTCGGCGGTGCCCTGCTCTTCTTCCTGAGGAACTTCAAACCCGCCCTCGCCCGCGACACCGACGTGTTCTTCGCGGCGATCGGCCTGCTGTGTGGCGGGATCCTCTTCTTCCAGGGCTGGCGGCTGGATCCGATCCTGCAGTTCGGCCAGTTCCTGCTGGCGGCAACCACCGTGTTCTTCGCCTACGAGAGCGTGCGGCTGCGGGGCGTCACCACCGAGCAGGCGCGCCGCTCCACCTACTTCGAAGACGAGGAACCTGCCCCGTTCCGCCCCCGGAGCGGCCTCGGCGGTGGCTACGACAACGACTACGACCGTCTCGACGAACCGGAGCGACCCTCCCGGCGCATCCGCCCGCGCGACGAAGCCGAAGACGACTTTTACCGGCCCCGCCGCACCAGCCGGGCTGCGATCCCCGAGCGGGCCGCCAGCCGCCGTCCTACCGACGACTGGGAATCCCCCCGGCGGGGCTCCCGCCCCGAGGACGAGTTCAGCGAGTCGGCGGCAACGCCCCCAAGCCGCTACAGCGCCGGCGCCAATCGGGCGGGCACATCCCCAGATTTCGGCTCCCGCCGCCGCGAACGGGACGCCAGCGGTGAACCCCGGCGCGGCAGCCGGCCCGTGCCCTCCGCCGACATGCCCCGCTCAAGCCGCCGGCCCACGGGCACCCCGGATGTCCCCCAGGGCCGTTCCTCCGGCGCCGGCCCCTCCTCCCCCCCCGCCGGGCCGCCGGGCATCCCCCAGGGGTCGCCGATCCGCCCCAGCGAAGCCGCCCGCGCCGCCGGCGATGTCAGCGACGCCGATTACACCCCGATCCGCCGATCCCCCCGGCCCCCCACGGCAGGCGACGCCCCCCGATCCCGCGACAACAGTTCCCGCTTCGACGACTGACCCCTTGGGCCGCCCGCTGCGCCCAACCATGGGGGCGACCCTGGGCCTGCCCCTGCTGGTTCCCCTGTTGCTGCCCATTCTGCTGAGCCTCTCCCTCAGCGGTTGCAGCGCCGGGATCGGCGAACGGCGCAGCGCGGGCCCCACCGGAGCGGGGTCCCGGAACCGGGAAGACCCCGCCCTCAGCGGCGACGGACGGCTGCTGGCCACCCTGATCGAGCGGCGGGGCCAGCCGACGGTGATGCTGCAGGACCAGGCCAGCGGGCGGTTGCTGCCCCTGCGCCACCTGGGCCGCCACACCCCCCACCACTCCCCCTCGCTGAGCTGGAACGGCCGCTACCTGGCCGTGCTCGCCGGAGCGGGCCGCCAGCGGCGGGTGCTGCTGGAGGACCGGGCCACCGGCCGCCTGCATCGCCTGCTGCTGCCCCCGGATCTGGAGCCCGTGCGGCTCAGTCTGGCCCCCGACGCCCGAAGGCTGGCCCTCGAGGTGGCCGGAGCGGGGCAGCCGCGCCTGCGGCTGTTCGATCTGGCCGGCCTGCTCGAACCCGACCGACCGCCCGGCTGGCTGGGGCAGGGCAGCGCGGGAGCCGGCAGGCCATGAGGCCCCGGGCGCTCCTGGGCGGGCTGGTGGGGGCCCTGGCGCTGCTCGCCACAGCCTGCGCCGCAGACATGCCGCGGCCGCTGGCGGGGATCGACCGCCAGCTGGATCAGGCGGGGGCCGGGCAATCCCCCAGCCTGGCGGGGCGCTGGCTGGCGCTGATCGCCACCCGGGGGGAGCGGCAGGAGGTGCTGCTGGTGGATCTGGAGGGGCTTGGGCCGGTGCCGCTGCCAGGCCTCAATCGTCCCGATGCCCAGCCGCTGGCGGTGTCGGTGGATGGGGGTGGCGAACGGCTGGCGGTGGTGCGGCAGCTGGAGGGGCGCACCGAGCTGGTGCTCTACCGCCGCCGCGCCATGGCGGTGGAGCGGATTCCCATGCAGCCCCCGGGGGTGCCGCGGCGGGTGAGCCTGCGGGCCGACGGCGGCGAGCTGGCCGTGGAGGTGAGCCGCGACGGGCTGTGGCAGGTGGATCTGGTGCGTCTTCCCTGAGGGACTCAGGGCACCAGGCCAGCCCAGTGCAGGAAGGTGTCGCCGCTGAGGGCCTCAATCACCAGCACGGCGGCAAAACCGATCATCGCGAAGCGGCCGTTCACCCGCTCGGCGTAGCCGCTCCAGCCGAAGGCGGGCACATCGCCGGTGGTGGCGCTGGTGGCCTCGCTGATGGTGGCGCTAGGGGTCGGGGGGTCGGTCTCGCTCATCGACTCAGGCGGGGCCAAACTCAAGCGGGCAGCCCAAAGGTATAACCGGCCGCGGGCAGCAGCCGCCAGCCGCCGCCGCCGTCGAGCTCGAGCACGGTGTTGTGGTAGTCCTTGAGGGTGGGGCGATGGCCCACGCTCACGAACGCCATCTCCCGCTGCACAAGCAGCTCATAGAGCCTTTTTTCCGTTGCCACGTCGAGGGCGCTGGTGGCCTCATCCAGCACCACGAAGGCCGGTCCGTTAAGCAGCAGCCGCGCGAAAGCCAGGCGTTGCTGCTCGCCGAGCGAGAGGAGGCGGGGCCAGTCCTGCTTGATGTCCAGATCGGGGTAGCGCCGCACCAGTTCGCCCAGCCGCACCTCCTCAAGCACATGGCGCAGCTGCGCATCGGAGCAACGGTCTACCGACTGGGGGTAGCAGAGCTGCTCGCGCAGGCTGCCCAGCAGCATGTAGGGCTTCTGGGGGATGAACATCAACTCCCCTTCCGGCGGCCGGCTCACCTGCCCTTGCGACGGCGGCCACAGGCCGCTCACCAACCGGAGGAAGGAGGTTTTGCCACAGCCGGAAGGGCCCACCACCAGCAACCGCTGCCCCGCTGACACCTCCACACTCAGGTCGCGGATCAGGGTGCGGCTGGTGCGGGGGGGCACCACATCGGCGTGACTCACCAGGATCGAAGCGGGCCGCACCGCACCGGCGGTGGCCCTCTGACTCTCCATCAGGGCCGCCATCTCTCCGCCGATCTGGTCCACCTTGCCCTGGAAGCCCTCCAGACGGCTGATCGAGGCGGAGAAGGCGGCGAGGCGATCGATGTTGTTAACAATATAACTGACCGAGAAGAGCACCTGGGAGAAGGCGATGCTGGCCTGGCCGAAAACGCCGAAATCAACCTCCTTGGCGAAATAGATCGGCGCGATCACCAGCCAGGGCAGGAAGCGGGAGAAGTAATCGTAAGAGCGTTGAATCACACTGATCAGCGCTTCCCAGACGATGAGGCGGTTGTAATTGCGGATCACGCCACCGAGGCGCCGCTCCCCCTCCCGCCGCTCCTGGTCTTCGCCACGATAGAAGGCGATCGATTCGGCATTGTCACGGATGTGCACGAGGCCGTAGCGGAAATCGGCCTCCAGCTTGAGCTGCTGATAATTGAGCAACACCAGCTTGCGGCTGGCAAAAACGATCAGAGCGGTACCGATCAGGGAGTAGGCAAGCAACCAGAAGGCAAGCCTCTGGCTGATGCTCCAGAGGACGACGATAAAACTGAAAAACGTCAGCAGCGCCGATACAATCTCTACGGTTACACTGAGACTGGTGCCAGTAAAGCTGGCCGCATCCTGCGAAATCCGCTGGTCAGGGTTGTCAATCTCCTCGCTGCTCTCGTCGTTGGGGTTGAGCACGTAATAGGCTCGATTGCTCAGATAGCGCCCCAGCAAACGGCCGCTCAACCACTCGCGCCACAGCAGCCCAAGTTTGGGGATCAGGTAGCTCTGCAGCGCCCGGATCGGCAGGGCGAGCACCAGGCAGAAGGCATAGATCGCAACGATCTTCCAGAACTCTTCCTGCTGATATTGAACAAGGGCATTCTCAATGTTCCGGGCCACAAAGCTGATGCCCACATTGATGCCATTGATCACCAGGATCAACAGCGTGATGATGCCGAGCAACAGCCAGGGCAACCAGCGGCCCTGGCGCAACTTGGTGCGAAAGGCCAGGAACACCAGCACACCGGCCGTGAACAGCACCATCACCACCGTGCCAATCGGGCTGGCCCAGATCTGGGCCACCTGTTGGGGCACCCCGGGCAGGAAGGCATCGCGCAGCTTGGGGATCAGGGCTCCGCTGAGGGCCACCGCACCCGTGAGCAGCAGCAACGTGCTGCCAGCAACCACCGCCAACAGGGCGAGCACGAGCAGGAAGAATTCGGTGGCGCTTCCCCCGTCGCCATCGGCCACCGGCAGGAAATAGGGCTGCGCCAGGCGCTGCAGCTTGCCCAGCTGCTCGCGGAAGGCCTTCAGGGCGGACATGGTCGGGGGCGATTGCAGGCATTGTCGCCGGCCGGCGCCCGGATCGGCCAGGCGCCGTGCTGTCGCTTCAGCCCGGCGGCCAGGCCAGCGGCCGGCCACCGATCACATGCACGTGCAGATGGAACACGGTCTGGCCGGCGTCGGCGCCGCTGTTGATCACCGTGCGCCAGGCCTCCAGCCCCTCCTGGCGCGCCACCCGCGCCGCCACCAGCAGCAGGTGCCCGAGCAGGGCCTCGTGCTCGTCACCGGCATCGGCCAGGTTCACCAGCGGCTCACGCGGGATCACCAACAGGTGCACCGGAGCCTGGGGGGCCACATCGCGGAAGGCAAGGCAGCGGTCATCGCTGTACACCGCATCACAGGGGATCTCGCCGCGAAGGATGCGGCCGAAGATCGTGTCGCTGGTCATGGCCGGAGCGGGAGCGGAGAGGACGGGGGGTGGCACTGATCCTGCAGTGGATGCCCTGCCCGATGCTGGCACGCTGCAACAGCGCCGCCCTGCAGGGCCTCGATGCCCTGCCCGTGAGCGTGGAGGTGGACATCGCCCCCGGTCTGCCCGGCCTGCAGATGGTGGGTTTGGCGGATGCGGCGGTGCAGGAGGCGCGCGAACGGGTGCGCGCCGCCCTGCGCAACAGCGGCCTGCGGGTGCCGTTGACGCGGGTGGTGGTGAGCCTGGCCCCGGCGGATCTGCGCAAGGCCGGCCCCGCCTTCGACCTGCCGATCGCCCTGGGGCTGCTGGTGGCCAGTGAGCAACTGGAAGCACAGCGGCTGGAACAGGTGTGGTGTGCGGGCGAGCTGGGCCTCGATGGGCGGTTGCGGCCCGTGCGCGGGGTGCTGGCCCTGGCCCAGGCGGCCCGCCGGGGGGGTGCCCGGGCATTGCTGGTGCCGGCGGCCAACGCGGGGGAGGCGGCCCTGGTGGAGGGGCTGCGGGTGTGGGGGGCGCCGGACCTGGCGGGGGCGCTCGCCCTGCTGGCCGATCCCTCGCGGGACGTGCGGCCCGTGCCCCGCCCGGCGCCCGGGCCGGAGGCCCCCCCACCCGACCTGGCCGATGTGCGAGGGCAGGGCCATGGCCGGCGGGCGCTGGAGATCGCCGCCGCCGGGGGGCACCACCTGCTGCTGGTGGGCCCGCCCGGCAGCGGCAAGACCATGCTCGCGCGGCGGCTGGCGGGGCTGTTGCCGCCCTTGAGCCGGGCAGAAGCGCTGGAGATCACCGGGCTGCACTCGGTGGCGGGCCTCCTGCCGGAGGGGGGCGCCCTGGTGGGCCGCCGCCCCTTCCGCAGCCCGCATCACAGCTGCTCCACGGTGGCGTTGCTGGGGGGAGGAAGCGTGCCGCGGCCGGGGGAACTGAGCCTGGCCCACCGGGGTGTGCTCTTCCTCGACGAGTTGGCGGAATTCCGGCGCGAGGTGCTGGAGAGCCTGCGCCAACCCCTGGAGGAGGGGGAGGTGTGGATCAGCCGGGCGCGCCAGCGCTGCCGCTTCCCCTCCCAGGTGACCCTGGTGGCCGCCACGAACCCCTGCCCCTGCGGCTGGTTCGGCGACCCTGAACGGCCATGCGTCTGCGGCGAGGGGCAGCGGCGCCGCTACTGGGGCCATCTCTCGGGCCCCCTGCTGGATCGGCTCGATCTCCAGGTGGTGGTGCGGCGCCCCGCTCCGGCGGATCTGGCCCATCTCACCCGCCCGGCCCCGCGGCCCTGGGACGGTGCCACCCCCGGGAGCGCAGAAGGGGCCGCAGGGATGGGCCGACCGGAGGGGAGCGAGGCGGTGGCCCGACGGGTGCGTCAGGCCCGGCGGCGCATGGCCCGGCGCAATACCGGCGGCGCGGCCAACGCAGCCCTGGCCGCGGACGCACTGACGGCGGTGCTGAAGATTGAGGCGGAAGGGCGGAGGCTCTGGGAGGGGGCGCTGCAGAGCCGCCATCTGTCGGCGCGCTCGGCCCTGCGGATGCTGAGGGTGGCGCGCACGATCGCCGACCTCGACGGATCAGAGCGGGTGGGGGCCGCGGCCATCGCCGAAGCCTTCACCTACCGCAGCTTCGATCTGTGCCGCGAGGGCCAAGGCGATGAACCAACCGCCGGGGCCCCCTGATCGGTCCGCTCAGCGGCGGCGGCGGCGCTGCTGGGCTTTGCGCTTGTACTTCTCAGCCGGGGTTTCGTGGTGGCGCAGACGCTTCAGGTCCGCGAAGATCCCCGCCTTGGACACCTGGCGCTTGAAGCGACGCAGGGCGGATTCGATCCCTTCGTTTTCGCCGACGGTGACCTGGGTCATGAAGAGCTGCGTGAACAGGCGTAGCTCACCATCTTACCAACGGGGCTGCCCATGGCTCAGAGCATCGGCGCGCGGCGGGTGGGGCTGGCGGCGGGGGTGGCGGGTGAGGCACCGGAAGCCGGGGCGGCGGGCAGCAGCGGTGGGGCTAGAGGCACGGGAGCCCCCCCAGCGGCGCTGGCGGGTCGGCCGGTGGTGGGGCGAGCGGGCGGCACGGCGGCGGGCACCGGGGCGGCAGGAACGGCGCCCGCCGCCGCGGGAGCCCCGGCGCCGGGGAAGCCATCTCGATACACGTAGACGTGGCCCAGGGATCGCCCGCCGAACTGGCGTCGCTTAAGGCTCCAGCCCGGCTCCAGCTCAAACTTCAGGAAGCCCGTGGCGACGCCGCCGGTGCGACCCACCACCATCTCCGGACCGCTACCGCGGGTGGGCATGGCGAGCAGCAAGGTGTCGTTGCCGGAGCGGGACACCGTCAGCCGGTAGGAGGTGGCCAGGTCGGTGCCGCCGATGCGGAGCGAGTAGCCGTTGGCGTCGATGTAACGGCCGCAGATGCCGGTGAAATCGAAGGTGGCCAGCAGGGGGTTGACCGCCGCCGGCCGCCCCTCACCAATGGCGAAGCAAGCGCGGGTGGGGCGGACCTGCTCGTAGATGTTCAGCTGGGAGCGCTCGCCCTTGCCGATCGGCGCTGCCACCAGCACAAAACGGTTCTGGTCGAGGTCACCCGCCTGGAAGAGGGCCTGGGCGCGGGCGGCATCCGGGGGCACGGCCCCAAGCAGGGCCCCCGCCAGGCCGAAACCCGCCAGGGCGGCCAGGGGAAGCGACAGGGGGCGGGAGGGGGTCGCGGAGATCACCGATTCGTGCGCCGAAGCGACCCGATCGTATGGAGGCGACCGGGGGCCCATCGGCGGCCATGGCCCAATCCGAGGGCCGGCCAGCCTCCGGAGCGGCGGGCGCCGACCGGCGAGAAAGGGCGCCCCTCAGGCCGGGCGATTGATGCGAATCGCCGCCAGCAGGGCGATCAGCGTGCCCGGCAGGCTGGCCGCCAGGATCGCGCCGGTGATGCCCACCCCCAGATCGGGATCGCCATAGGCCAGCTCAAAGACGCAGCCCGTGGCGGCAATGCCGCAGAGACAGGCCAGGGCCAGGAACAACCCGGCCAGCGGTTTCATCGGCATCAGCGGATCGAGCGAACGTGGTCACGGGCGAAGCCGTGCTGCTGCAGCTCCTCGTTGAGGCTGAGCTCGTCGGTGACGCGATCGACGAACAGCACGCCGTTGAGGTGGTCCATCTCGTGTTGGATGCAGCGGGCCAGCAGGCCATCGGCCTTGATCTTGCGCGGACGGCCCAGCTCATCGCGGAAGCTCACCTCCACCACCGAGGGGCGCACCACATTGAGATACACCTTGGGAATGCTCAGGCAGCCCTCCTCGTAGGTGTTGAGGGAGGAGCCGGCGGCGGTGATCTCCGGATTGATCAGGATCAGCGGCGGGGTAGCGGCCTCCTCGAGATCGAGATCGATCACCAGCAGCTGCTTGGCGACCCCCACCTGGGGTGCCGCCAGGCCGATGCCCTTGGCGGTGTACATGCTGCGGAGCATGTCGCGGGCGAGATCCCGCACGCTCTCATCCACCTTGCTGATGCGCCGGGCTGAGGTGCGCAGCTCATGGGACCCCAGGGTGTGGATGGGGAGGGGAGCCTGAGGCAGCGCTTCCTTGGGCACGAGCACGGTGCTCCGGCCCTGCTCGGCGGACCGGGCCATCTGGGCGAAGCTGCGCGCCAAGGGATCACCTGAAACGATGGGTGGATTCTAGAAGCCGCACAGCCATGGAACGGCGCAGGGCACCGCTGCCGCTGGAGGCGGTGGTGGGGGCAAAGCCGGTCTGGCGGGATCCGCGCTGGTGGGGGGAACGCCTGCTGTGGCTGGAGCAACGGCCGGCGGAGCGGGGCCGCACCACGCTTGTGCTGGGGGGCGGACCGGCCGGGGACCCGCGGCGAGAGCTGACGCCCGGCCCCTGGAACCTGCGCAGCCGGGTGCATGAATACGGCGGCGGCGCCTGGTGTCTCGAAGGGGACACGGCGGTGTTCGTGCACGACGGCGACCGCAGCCTCTGGCGCCTGGATCTTGCTGGCGCGGCCGATCCGCAGGCGCCCCTTCCGGCGCCCGTGCGCCTCACCCCGCCGCCCCAGGAAGGGGAGGCGCACGCCTTCGCTGATGGCCTGATCGACCGGCGCCACCAGCGCTGGATCGGCGTGCTCGAGCGCGACGGGAGGGACCGTTTGGTGGCGGTGCCGCTGGCGGGCGGGGAGCCCCGCCCGCTCTGGGAGCCGGCGGATTTCTGCGGCTACGCCGTCCTCAG
>CAIVPT010000065.1 GCA_903907855.1 uncultured Synechococcaceae cyanobacterium
ACTAGGCATTGCAAGCCAAGGCACAGATCTGCCTGCATGGCATAACGACTTCAAACAGAACCTAGAGGATTTGCAGCAGCGTGGCGCGCTCTTTCTGGAACTAGCTGGCAAACATCTGGCCTTGCTAGATACGGAAGCAAACAATCAACGTTTGCTGGGGGAGATTGCTGTCTTAAAAACACAGATTGAGGCAAGCGAACTTGCGGCCCTTAGCACGGCTCAGCTGCCGCCGCCCACCGAGTTGCTGGAGAACCCAGCGAATGACCTACCCGTGGCACAACCAGAGCACAGCAATGGCTTACCCACGAAATTGAAAGGTGGGGCCAAGAAGTTTTGGCTTCAGCGCCATTTAATTCCTGTCTTTTTAAACAAGCTCAAGACGAAAAGCGCGACGCTGATGCGGCTGCAGCAGCCCGCCGTCCCCACGGGCTTTGATCAGGTCAATGTAGTTTTTATCAGCGGGGAGTCGCATACTCCAGGCCACCTGTATCGCGTCAAACGCTTTGCAGAAGCCTACACTGCAATCGGTGCCTCAGTATCTATCATTACTGCCGGCGAAATCGGTGGACATCTGAACAGGATTGCCGCCTGTGACATTTTAAGTCTGTGGCGCATTGCTTGGTCACCTGAACTGGCTGCTGCCGTTCACGCCTGTCGGTCCAACGGAGGCAAAGTCGTCTTTGACGTCGATGACTTAATGATTCGACCAGAGCTGGCGAAGGCAAAGATTATAGATGCAATCCGCAGCAATCGCTTTGACGAAACTGAAACAGCCAAGTTCTTTGAGCGAATGCAGCAGACAATGCTGGCTGCGGATGTATGCGTAACGACAACTCTGGAACTTGCCTCCCAGATGCGTCTGTTTGGCAAACCCGTATTGATCATGCCTAACGGCTATGACGAGGCCACCTACAGCACAGCCCGCCTGGCCGCTCGAAAGAAACAAGCGCAAGGTCCATCTAACACACTTCGCATTGGCTATGCCAGCGGCTCTCTGACCCACCAAAAAGACTTCCAGAATTGCTATTTAGCCGTTGCCAATGCATTAAAGAGGCATCCCAACTGCAGACTTGTTCTGTTTCACGACGACAACAATACGCCCTGCCTTGAGATAAGCGAGTTTCCAGAGCTTGCACATCTTGCCGATCAGATTGAATGGAGAGAGCTTGTTGGCATCGAAGACCTGCCGCAGGAACTAGCACGCTTTGACATCAACATCATTCCGCTCGAAACAAACAATATCTTTACGGAGTCAAAGAGTGAACTGAAGTTTTACGAGGCTGCTCTCGCTGGAGTCTGCTCCGTTGCATCGCCAACGGGACCTTTTCGACGCGTCGTTCGGAATGGGGAAAATGGCCTGCTGGCCGCCACGCCGGAGGAATGGGAGCAGCATCTGGAATCCCTGATTTGCAATCCAGACTTGCGCCAGAAGTTTGCAGAAGAAGCGATGGCGGATACCCTCTTCTCCTACGGGCCAGTGCACAGGACACAACAGGTGGCCAAGCTGGCGACCTACTTGACGCAACCTGCCGCGAGAGGCGTCATATTCCAAAACTTGATTCACGAAGAAATCGCACCACTAAGGACAGCCGCTATTGAGCTACCCTCTTTTGACATTGTCTTCAAACACGACCAACTTCATTCGGCCTTGGTTACGGTCGTCATTCCGCTATTCAATTATGCTGCATATATCATTGAAGCCCTTGAATCCGTCAAGGCACAAACCCTAAAAGATGTGGACCTCATCGTTGTCGATGATCAGTCCACAGACGATGGCCTAGATGTGACTAAGCAATGGCTGGAGCACAATCGCCAACGCTTCAACCGAATTATTTTAGCCCGTAATCAACATAATTCAAAGCTGGGGCCAACCCGCAACGTTGGCTTTCATCTGTCTGAGTCAGAGTATGTTTTTGCCTTAGACGCAGATAATCGACTCGCTCCGGAGTGCCTAGCACGATGCCATGCCATGGCCCGACGGGTAAAACCAGCTTACGTATACCCAACCCTCGAAGAGTTCGGCGCAACAAGCGGCCTCATCGGCAATCTTGAATACACACCGCTCAAGCTTGTATCCGGCAACTACATCGATGCGATGGCTCTGGTTTCTAAGGCCGCATGGCTTTTTGTCGGCGGCTACCGAAATATTCGCCACGGATGGGAAGACTACGAACTCTGGTGCCGATTCGCAGAGGCAGGGCTTACGGGCTGCCACGCTGGCAGCGTCCCGTTGGCGTACTACCGGGTTCATGCCAACTCTATGCTGCGCACAACAACCGACGCGCAAGAAAACAAGCAGCAGTTAATCGGCACCATGCAAGCGCTGCACCCATGGCTCCATATCAGCACGCCAGCAGATGCTCTGCATGACCAGACGGAAGTGCCTTCTCTCGCGCAGGCAGGCACCAAGCATGGGGCTGACACGCGCGCGGAAAGACTGCTCTCTTTGTTGCCAGTCCTACGTTGCCCGTCCACCCATGAACCCTTACGGATTGAGGGTGAACGACTAACTGTCGCAGGCAATGCCGACCTGCAATGGCCGCTGGTTCAAGGGGTTCCCAACCTTTTTGCCGGCTTGCAAGAGCCGCTGATCAAGGATGAGAGTCATGTCAGCCATCCCTTGCCTGAGCACATCCTGAGCAAAATTCGGAATAGCTCCGGACGGATCCTCAACCTGTCAGCGGGGGGGTCGCAGGAGCGGCTTGCCAATGTCGTCGAAGTCGAGTTTGCCCTATTCAGAAACACTGACGTCATTGCTGATGCCCATGCGCTTCCATTTGCCTCCGAGTGCTTCGATGGGGTCGTGTGCATGAATGCGTTCGAGCACTATTATGAGCCACGCAAAGTTGCATCTGAATTGCTACGAGTGCTTAAGCCTGGCGGCTGGATTATTGTGCAAACTGCTTTTCTGCAGCCGGAGCATGAATATCCATGGCACTTTTACAACACAACCTCCGAAGGTCTGAGGCTCTGGTTTCAGGATTTCGACATTGAATCAATCCGAGTCTCTGAGAATTTCAATCCCCTCTATGCGCGTGCCTGGCTTGCCTCCCAGTGCGAATCGTCGCTGCGACAAGACGTGTCCGCGACTGCGGCCGACCAGTTTCGAGCAAGCCAGATGAACAGCCTGATCAATGCCTGGAATCAAACCAGCATCGCCGAGAGCGAACTCTGGAAGTCGTTCCGTCTCCTCTCGCAAGAGAAACAGCGGGCGATTGCCGCTGGCTTTGAATTGCTGGCAAGCAAACCCACAGGCTGAACGGACTCAGGTCAGCTCCGCAACAGGTGAGCGCATCCGCTGAACCACAGCTTCCAGCCGCTCACCATTGACGGGGCCACGCCTGGCACAGGCCCAGACAATGCCCAGCAGGCGCGTACGACAGAAGAAAAAGATGAGGGGCGTGGTAGAGTCCTACAACGAATCTAAACCGAACCGTTCATGAGTCGCCGGAACTCGCTATTGCAAGGCCTGGATATTGGCAGCATGCGTGGTCTGGAAATCGGTCCGCTTACTGCGGCGGTGGTTGGCAAAGACGAAGGCCGGGTGGAATACGTCGACCATCTCGACACGGAAGCCCTGAGGAAGAAGTACGCCGATGCCGAGGGGATTGACGCCAGTCTTATCCCCCAAATCGATCACGTATTGGAGGAAGGCAGACTGCCGGCCAGCCTGATTGGAGGCAATTATGATTACATCATTGCCTCCCATGTGTTCGAGCACCTGCCAAATCCTCTGGGATGGCTTCGGGAATGTGCTGCGATTCTTCGTCCAGGTGGGTGCCTATCCCTGGTCGTGCCAGACAAGCGCTTCACGTTTGATCTGTGCAGGCCTCTGACAACGCTGGCCGAACTGATCGATTCGGACCGAAACGATCAGCGCAAACCCAGTACCAAACAAATTTTTGAGGCAGCAACCTGCTCGGCACGCTTGGAAGCTGGCATCACCTGGCAACGTCCACCTCGCCCAGAGGAACTGCATCCGGAAGGAGCAGATGTCGACGCCTTTGGCGTTCTTAAAGCCGAAGAGGGATGGGCAGGTTACCTTGACGTCCACTGCACGATCTACACCCCCTCGTCATTCCTGACCTTGATGGCACGCTCAGCAAGGCTTGACCGCCATCCCTTCAGCCTGACCAGCTTCCATGACACAGAGCGCAACAGCATCGAATTCTGCCTGCAACTCGCAAATACGCCGGAACTAGAGCCCGAACAGCGTGCGGAAAGCTTTATGAAGATGTTATCCCATTGCGAGGAAAATCCTGAGCCATGGCGAGCCAGCGGAGTCGTTTCCGGGAATCCCCTACTGCGTCTGCAGGGTTACGGGAAGGAACTGAAGGCCAAAGTCCGTCCCAAGATCCAGTCCATCGCTGCAGGCCTGAGGGAAAGGAAGGCAACGCCACACATCCAGCAGCAGGCCGTGATTGGTGGCCGCGAGCAAGCCTCAGGGCGGCACTGGGACCAGGTGCTGGCTCAAGGCACTTCTGGATTGCGTCTGCACTGGTGGGAAGATCCAACGACGATCCGGCACATCAACCGCCTGGTTTCTGGGCAGGCTCTCGATGATTTGCACGAGGGCTTCCATCAGCGCATCCTTGAACTTCTTCCCGCTGGCCAGACAACCATCCGAGCCCTTTCGGTGGGCTGTGGCACCGGCAGCAAGGAGATGGCGCTCATCGAAGCGGCGGCTGGCCGCTTCAGCTTTGAGTTTCGCTGTTTTGATGTGGCTCCCGCGGCCATTGAAGCGGCTTCTGAGCAGGCGCGCACCAAAGGCCTGGATGCACAAATCAGCTTTACCCTTGCTGATGCCTTCCATTGCGATCTTGATGGCGAGTGGGATCTTGTCTATTGGAATAATGCGCTGCATCACATGCTCGACACCCACCGGGCCATTCAATGGAGTCGCGATCGTTTAAAGATAGGGGGCTTGCTTGCGATCGACGACTATGTAGGACCGAATCAGTTCCAGTGGTCAGACGCAACCATTCAACGCGCCACTGAACTTCTGCAGACTCTGCCTGCCCGCTATCTGACGGATCCGACAAACCCCACACGCACACTGCGCACGGCTGGTGGCAAGCCCCCTTTGCAATCGGTAATCGCCACGGATCCCACGGAGGCTGTGGATAGCAAGGCCATCATTCCTGCCCTCCAACAGGCCTTTCCAAATAGCCTGGATCTGATTCCCACCGGCGGATTGGCCTACCTGATTTGCCTTGATGGGCTATTCGAGAACTTTAAATCTCCCGAAGAGCTCCGCTCGCTGCAAGAGCTTTTAGATCAAGATGCAGCCTGGGGCCGCGACAGGGAAACGGCCTACGCAGTAGCGTTTGCTCGCAAAACGACGCCATAGGATTGACCATGCCCGAGTCAGCGATTACACAATGGTGGTAGCCGAATAAAAGAATCCGCCTTTAAGGCCCTTTTTCATCGCAGGAAAGCGATTGTTCTTGTATGCCAAGGGGATAGCCTTCTGCTGCAGAGCTTCGGCGTATTCAGCGGTGAGAGCAGAGAGGAGCGGAGCAACTGCATCGGTTGATCCCAGGGATTTACGGAGAGCATCATCATAAAGATTAATTGCCTGAGCCAGGGAATAGGAGCCAGCGAAGCAGAGGTCCCTCTTCACGTAGGGACAGCCAAGATAGAATGGGTACAAGAAAGCAGCAACATGACTGGGGTTGTTATTCTCAATCAGATCGGCAATGCAGTAGATCTCAGACTCGCACAGAGACCGCGCCTCGCGCCTTGCGTCCAGCAACGTATTCAGTGCCGGGTTATCGACCTTTAGCAACTGGGTCCGATGGATGGATGGCATGAGCAGCAAGAGCGAGTCTGCAGAAATCGGCTGCTGATGGCCCAGGGCGTTGCGCAGGCGCTCAGAAAGAGCCTCCGTTGTATAGAGCACACGCACATGGCGAAGCTGATTATAGACTTGGCGAGACAGCTCTAGCTCGCCTTTGTGAATGCAGTGCAGGCGGTTGTTGATGGGCCGGTACGAGCGCCAAAAGGAAAGAAACTTCCTGGAGCGAAAAACAGATGGCTTGAGAACCTGAAAGAAAGACTGATAATGGCGGCAATATTGATAGGAGATATGACTAAAAAGGGCCTCCGGCCTGGGGGCGTCAAGAAACGATTCAATCCGCTGCGCCAGATCAACAGCATTGTGGCCTGGAATGAACTGCAGGGAGTCATTCGTCAGGGCTAGGGCCTGACAGCGCTCCAGCTTTCCGGTCTGTGCAAGCCAGAGGACAGCATCCTGATACGCGCCGATATCCTGCCCCATATTGACCCTCTCAAAGACACACCATGCCAGGGGTGTCAGCGCGGCCATATCGCCAGCATCCAAGGGAAGATTATTAACAACGACAACATCGAATCCGGCCTGATTCCAAAATTCAATCGCACAACGGCTAGAGGACGTGAGATAGCGCGAATACAAAACGAAGACACAGATTCGCGCTGGCTGCGGCACCGCCGTCAGACCCTCATCGCCGAGGCTGCGCAAGCGCTTACCAACTCCGCCGCGCAGGCCATAGGGTGAGAGCCAGTACTGCAACAAGGCGAGTAGAAATGTACCGGCCTGAAATGAGCGTACAGTCAGACTATTGAGGACCCTGGCAAGCATCTGCCGCGGAACGAAAGGGACTGCGTGACATCGCCACTGTAGGGCAGAAGGCCTCTCTGCTCCTTTGCCGACGCATAGGGACCGATGCAGACAGAAATCAATCCAAGGCGGGCTTGCTTCTCAACATCCAGAGGGTCAGCTGTTGCTGGCACCATGCCGGTATGAGGCGAACGGGGCAACGCAGGGCAAACAACACGCCAACCTGCCACCAACTCAGGGTGCCCAGGCGGCCACATCCGATCAGAAAGTGCCACTCCTTTCGCAGGTAGCCCAGGCCGCGGCGGCGGGCGAGGTGATCACTGCCGACGCGGGCGAGTACCAGGGGCTGGTCCAGATTGTCGAGAAGCGCGCCGGTATGCAGCAGGCGTAACCACAGGTCGTAATCCTCAAAGCCAGGGCAATGGCGATAGCCACCGATCGCCAGCACGGCCCCCCGTCGCAGGATGACGGCCGGGTGATTGAGAGGGTTTCGCCAGCGACTGCGGCGACGCAAGGCCCCATAGCCCACCGGCGCTGGTCGCTCGCTGCACAGCGACTGGGGGCTGGAGATGAATTCCAGGATCGGAGTGCTCAAGGCCACCAGCTGCGGGCGAGCCTGCATCGCCTCGACCTGAACCGCACAGCGCTCCGGGAGGGACAGATCGTCAGCATCGGCCCGAACGACCAGATCCTCCTTGCAGGCCAACAGACCACGGCTCAGCACTGGGCCGACCCCCTCCCCTCCTGGGCCGACCACCTGGATCAGCGGCAGGCCACTGGCCTGAAGCACCGACTGCAAAGCGGGAGGGGGAGGGCCATCGCAACTCACCACCACCTGGGAACAGGGCAGGCTCTGCCGGGCAAGGCTCTCCAAAGCTGCCGCGACCTGGCCGGCAGGTTCCCAGGGGGCCAGTGGCATCAACACACTGTAGGAGGGCGACACTGTCATCAATAGGCTCCTGGCAGCTTGACAATCAGGGCCCGACCTATGGCACGAAGGTTAGCCGCCCTCTGGGGCTCAAATAACAGCCAAAGAAATGGCTTGAGCATCATCTTGCCGACTTCTTTGAGCTTGAGATCGAATGGAACATAACTCTGCAGACAGAGCCAGCGCAAGTTGCGCAATCCATAAAAGTGGCGCTGGGGACTATAGAGCCTCATGCCCAGGCGTCGACACAGTCGATTGGGATGCACCACGCCAAAGTGCTGCCTAAGCTGCACGTCAGGGTGTTGATACAACTTAAATCCACGGGCCTGGGCGCGAAAGCACCAGGCATGATCAACGAAGTCTATGCAGAGCTCCCCGTGGAAATCACCCAGGTCACGCCAGTCGGAAGCCCTGAATGTAGTGCCGGAGGAAATCAGCAGACGGGTCGCATCCAACCCATGCGCTGATGCCTGCCAGCGGCCGTGACGCCTCTGGGTCTGCTGGTCCCAGATCGAGGGTCCAATCACCATGCGCTGGCAGGGAAGCGAGGCCAACGGCTTACTCAATCGTCGAATGTGGGAGGCCTCAATGCGGCTATCCTGGTCGAGGAGTGTGATCCACTCGGCTTGGTTTTGCCTTGCCAATGCAACGCCACGGTTCAGGCCGCCGGCGATACCCCCTGAGTTGTAGTTCAACAACAGCTGGCAACCTGGAACCGATCTTGCCGTGCGAGCTTCTGCTTCTGGGTTGTTATCGACGAGGACAACAAACAACCCTTCCGCCACCAACGATTGCAGGTAGGGCTCCAAACCACTGCATTGATGGTGGCGATACAGAGGCACAACCACCGCGTGCAGGCCAGGGTGATTAGGGGGGCAAACCTCCATTCCGCCAAGAAAAGAGGCTTCAACAATAGCCGATTGACATTGTCGCCAACTCCATTTGTCGAATCGGACCAGCCTTAACAGGCTCAACGGCCACTGGCCTTGAGCACGGTTTTGACCGTCTTGAGGAGGATCAGCAGATCCAGCCCCAGATTCCAGTGGCGCAGATAGTAGAGGTCATAGCTGAGCTTGAGCTCGGCCTCCTCCACGCTGGCGGCATAGGGGGCGCACACCTGGGCCCAGCCGCTGAGCCCCGGCGGCATCCAGTGGCGCTTGCGGTAGTGGGGGATGTGCTCCTCGAGACGATGTTCCAGTTCCGGGCGCTCCGGGCGGGGGCCGATCAGACTCATGTCGCCGCGCAACACGTTGAGCAACTGGGGGAGCTCATCCACGCGCACCCGCCGCAGGAACCATCCCACCCGCGTGATGCGGTCGTCCCGGCGGGTGGTCCAGCGGGCGGGTTCGGCGGGATCGGCCTGGTGCATGGTGCGCAGCTTGTAGAGGCGGAAGGTGTCCCCCATCCAGCCACTGCGCTCCTGGACATAGAACACCGGCCCGCGGTCCTCCAGCCAGATCAGCAGGGCGGCCAGCAGCAACAGGGGCAGGCTGAGCAGCAGCAGGGCCACCGCCACGGTGACATCGGCCGTCCGCTTGATCTGGCGCTGCACGCTCAGGGAATCGGCCCAGGGCACGTCCTCCTGGGTGAGGGCCTCCTCCGGCAGGTGGGCGGGCAGCAGACGCTGCTGCTGATGCTCCGCCATCTCGAGCAGGCTGGGGAAAGGGCGCGGACGCTGTCGGGCCAGGGCTCGCAGCAGCAGCCGCAGGCCAAGGGCCCACACGCTCAGCAGGCTGAGCAGCAGCAGCTGGATGCGCCGGTGGCCCAGCGTGAAGCTCACGGGCAGGTTGAGGAGCCAGTAGGCGAGCACCACGGCCAGGGTGGTGGCCAAGGCCGCGGCCCCCAGACGCACGACCACCTGGCCGGTGGGCAGGCGAGGCCAGCGCAACAGCGTGTAACTGCCGAACAACCAGCTGAAAAAAACGTACGCCAGGCCGTAGGGCACCAGCCAGTGGGGATGGGCGAGCAGATCGCTGCCGAGGAGATGGTCGGCGGCCACGACGGCCAGCAGGATGCCGAGGAGGTCGCCCGTGGCACACAACAGCAGCAGCTGGCGGGGCTTCACGCAGCACTCCCTGGTCTGAGCCGCCGCATCAGGGGATTAACCCGGCAGGGCGCGCACCAGGCTGCCCATCTCCAGCGCCTGGAGGCCGTAGTTCCAGCCCAGGTTGCTCTTGATGCCGGCGCGCTCCAGAGCCTGCTGCAGGGTGTCGGTGGTGAGCACGCCGAAGATGACGGGCACGCCGGTGTCGCGGGCGACGGCCGCCACCCCCTTGCTGACCTCCGCCACCACCACATCAAAATGGGGGGTGTCGCCACGGATGACGGCTCCCAGGGTGATCACCACCTCATAACGGCCGCTGGCGGCAAGCCGCTGGGCCACCAGGGGAATCTCAAAACTGCCAGGCACCCAGGCCACATCCAGCTGGGCGCTGGTGGGGGAGGTGTCGATGCCGTGGCGGGAGAGGCAATCGAGGCAACCGCTCAGCAGCTTGCCGGTGACCAGGTCGTTGAACCGGGCGATGACAATCGCCAGGCGCAGACCCGCCGTGTCGGTGAACCGACCTTCGAAGACGGCCAAGGAATCAGACCACGAGGAAACTCACGCCCCAGTTGACCAGCACCAGAGCCACCCAGGCCAGGCCCCCGATCAGGATCAGCTTGTTGGAGCGTCCGCTGTCCTCGCTGCTGGCGTACAACACCGGGACGGCCACGATCAGCGCGAAGGAGAGCACCACCAGGGCCAGAACCGTGAGCGTGTTGATGATCTGCATGGTGGGGGTAATGGTGGGGCGGGAGGGAAGCGCGCCGGCCATGTCAGGCGATGGCGGCATCCTCCCACGCGGGCCCGGAGAAGCCGGGGGGCCTGCCAGCCATCC
Source organism: uncultured Synechococcaceae cyanobacterium (assembly GCA_903907855.1). GTDB lineage: Bacteria > Cyanobacteriota > Cyanobacteriia > PCC-6307 > Cyanobiaceae > Cyanobium. Next base: position 10,409 of record CAIVPT010000065.1, read on the forward strand.
TTTACAAGTTGTCGGGTGTCGCCACGGCGACACCACAGGTGGTGGGGTTTAAGATCCCACACCACATCCCCAGCGTGATGGCGGCAACGGCCGGACAGATCCCGTCCCCCGCGCAGCCCCGGCAGCTCGGCCTCGATCCGGGCCGCCCGGGCCTCGAACTGCAGGGAGAGCTGTTCGCGGCCCCCAACTCCGGACCGCCCACCCGAACGCCGCGCGCCCTGGCCGCCGCCACAGCCGCAGCGGCGGAAGATCCCGAGGACGCCCCCCCCGCGAATGAGGCCCTGGCCGCGGAGGCCCAGCGCCGGCCCCGCCACCGCCCCCCCGCACCAGGGGCGGACACGGAGACAACAGAGGGTGCGGCGGAAGCTGGGGCGGAAGCCCTCGAGCACCAGCGGGACGGTGCCGGCGAGGAGCACAACGATCCGGCCGATCTGCCCCGCTGGCACCACCACAGCCTGGTGGATCCCGCCCTGCTGCCCCCGGCGCTGCGCCAGTACGTGGAGCTCAAGGCCGCCCACCCCGACCGGGTGCTGCTCTACCGCCTCGGCGACTTCTTCGAATTCTTTTTTGAAGACGCGATCCTGCTCTCGCGGCTGCTGGAGCTCACCCTCACCGGCAAGGACGCGGGCCGGGCCGTCGGCCGGGTGCCGATGGCGGGCATCCCCCACCACGCCGTCGAGCGCTACTGCAACGACCTGCTACGCCGCGGCCTCTGCGTGGCCCTCTGCGACCAGCTGGAGACCACCCCCGCCAAGGGCGCCCTGCTGCGACGCGACATCACGCGCGTGCTGACGCCAGGCACGGTGTTGGAGGAGGGCATGCTCAGCGCCCGTCGCAACAACTGGCTGTGCGCCGTGGTGGTCGAGGGGGAGCGCTGGGGCCTGGCGGTGGCCGATGTGAGCACCGGGGAGTTCCGGCTGACCGAGCGGCGGAGCGGAGCTGCCCTGCACCAGGAGCTGCTGCAGCTGGAGGCCGCCGAGGTGGTGGCGCCGGCGCCGGACCCCGGCGCAGCGTCTGAGGCCACCGCCCCCGCCTGGTGCCCGACGGGGCTGCGGCTCACCCGGCTGGCCCGCACCCCCTTCGAGGCGCCGGAGGCGGCAGCGCGGCTGAAGCGCCACTTCCGACTGGCCAGCCTCGACGGTCTCGGCCTCGGGGACGCCCCCCTGGCGCTGCGGGCCGGCGGCGGCCTGCTCGCCTACCTCGACACCACCCAGCCCAGAGGCACCGGGGAAGCCGGAGCGACGGACGGGACAGGATCCGCCGCCCCGGCGATCCCCCTCGATCCGCCGCGCCTCTGGCATGCCGGCGACCAGCTGGTGCTCGACGCCCAGACACGCCGCAACCTGGAGCTCACCCGCACCCAGATGGGGGGCGCCCTGCACGGCTCCCTGCTGTGGGCGGTGGATCGCACCGCCACCGCCATGGGCGGCCGCTGCCTGCGCCGCTGGATCGAAGCGCCCCTGGTGGATCGCGCAGCCATCCTCGAACGCCAGGGGGGGGTAAGCGAGCTGGTGGAACGGCGGACCCTGCGGCTGGCTCTGCGGCGGCTTCTGCGTCCCATGGGCGATCTTGAACGGCTGGCGGGCCGGGCCGGCGCCGGGAGCGCCTCCGCCCGCGACCTGGTGGCCCTGGCGGATGGCCTGGAGCGGCTGCCGCGGCTCGCGGCCCTGCTGCGCGACGCCGAGAGCACCCCTATGGGCGCCCTGAACCGTCCCTGGCCCGAGCTGGTGGCCCTGGCGGCGCGGGTGCGGCACGTGCTGGTGGAGACGCCACCGCTGGCCCTGGGCGAGGGGGGGCTGATCCACGACGGGGTCGACCCCGTGCTCGACGGCCTGCGCAACCGGCTCGACGATCAGGAGGCCTGGCTGGCGGAGCAGGAGGCCCAGGAACGCCAGGCGAGCGGCAACCCCAACCTGCGGCTGCAGTACCACCGCAGCTTCGGCTACTTCCTGGCGGTCAGCCGCGCCCGGGCCGCCCGCGTCCCAGACCACTGGATCCGCCGCCAGACACTGGCCAACGAGGAGCGTTTCGTTACCCCCGAGCTCAAGAGCCGCGAGGGGCGGATCCTGCAGCTGCGGGCCCGCGCCTGCCAGCGGGAACTGGACCTGTTCGGCGAGCTGCGCCGGGAGGTGGGGGAGCAGGCGGGCGCAGTGCGGGCCGCCGCCCGCCTGGTGGCGGAGCTCGACGCCCTGGCCTCCCTGGCGGAGGTGGCCGCCACCGGCGGTTGGTGCCGGCCCGAGCTGGTCGAGGGGCGCGAGATGCGGATCGAAGCCGGCCGCCATCCGGTGGTGGAGCAGCTGCTGGTGGAGGAACCCTTCACCGCCAACGATCTGCAGCTGGCCGGCCCGGACGCCCCCGACCTGCTGGTGCTCACCGGCCCGAACGCCAGTGGCAAGAGCTGTTATCTGCGCCAGACGGGCCTACTCCAGGTGTTGGCCCAGATCGGCAGTTGGGTGCCGGCCCGGGCGGCCCGGCTCGGCATCGCCGATCGGGTGTTCACCCGCGTGGGTGCCGTGGACGATCTGGCCAGCGGGCAGTCGACCTTCATGGTTGAGATGGCCGAAACCGCCAACATCCTTCACCACGCCACACCCCGCTCCCTGGTGCTGCTCGATGAGATCGGCAGGGGCACCGCCACCTTCGATGGCCTGTCGATCGCCTGGGCCGTGGCCGAACATCTGGCCGACCGCGAGGGGGGCGGCATCGGCGCCCGCACGATCTTCGCCACCCACTATCACGAACTCAACGAACTGGCGGAGCTGCTCCCCAACGTGGGCAATGCCCAGGTGCTGGTGGAGGAAACCGGGGAAGATCTGGTGTTCCTGCACCGGGTGGTGCGCGGTGGCGCCAGCCGCAGTTATGGCATCGAGGCGGCCCGCCTGGCGGGGGTGCCCGCCTCCGTGGTGCGGCGGGCGCGGCAGGTGCTCGACCGGATCGAAGCCAACAGCCATGTGGCGGTGGGGTTGGGGCCACGGGCCGAGTCGCCGGACCGTCGGACCGCCCGGCTGGAGCGGCGGGGCGCGGCCGGAGCCGCCGCCTGAGGGGGAACCCCCGCCGCCGCCGGCGGATCAAGCCGGCCGCGGCTCCAGGAGCCAGGCCCGGCGCAGCAGGGCATTCACCGCCGCCGCCGCCAGGGCGGCGCCGCCCCGGGTGCCCTCCAGCCGGATCTGGGGCAAGGCGCTGGCCGCCAGCCGGCGCTTGCTCTCCGCCACCCCCACAAAACCCACCGGCATGCCGATCACCAACGCCGGCGGGGCCGCGCCCGCTCCGCAGTTCTCCAGCAGGTACTCCAGGGCGGTGGGGGCACTGCCCACCAGCACCACCGCGCCGGGGTGGGCCGCCAGGGCCCCGGCCATGCCCCGCGCGGCGCGGGTGGAGCCGGTCGGGGCCGTGGGCGGAGCCCAGGCCAGCACGCTGTGCACCGGGTTCGCGAAGGTGCGCTGCGCCATCGGGGCCACAGCCGCCGCCGCCATCGCGGTGTCGGTGAGGATCACCGCGCCCGCGGCCAGGGCCCGCAGACCGGCGGCGCAGGCCCCGGGGGAGAAGCGCAGGTCGGCGGCCAGGCCGGGGTCGCCGCCGCTGTGCACCAGGCGCTCCAGCACATCCCGCTCAGCCGGCGGCAGGCCGGTCTCCCCGAGCAGCGCACGAATGCGCCGCAGGCTCTCCAGAAAGATCGGGTGGTCGAAGGGGGCAGACGGGACGACGGGATCCAGCAGCGGGCGCGCAACCCTGCGAGGCTAGGCGCCCTCTGCGTTGCCCCCCGGCCCGATGCCGATCCACCTCTACTGGGGCGAAGACGAAGCGGCGCGGAACCGGGCGGTGGAGGCATTGGTGGCCCACTGGCTCGATCCGGCCTGGGCGACCATCAACCTCAGTCGCCTCGATGGCAGCGACCCGAGCCAGGCCGCCCAGGCCCTGGAGGAGGCCCGCACCCCGCCGTTCGCCGGCGGCTGCCGGATGGTGGTGCTGCAGCGCAGCCCCTTCTGCTCCCCCTGCCCGGCCGAGCTGGCCGCCCGGCTGGAGGCCACCCTTGAGCTGATCCCGGAGTCGTGCCACCTGGTGCTGGTGAGTGCGGGCAAGCCGGACGCCCGCCTGCGCACCACCAAGGCCCTGCGCCAGCGGGCCGAGGAGCGGGGCTTCGAGCTGCCGGCCGTCTGGGACGGGGCCGGACAACTGGAGCTGGTGGCGACCACGGCCCGCGAACTGGGCCTGCGGCTGGAGCCGGCGGCCGCCGAAGCCCTGGCGGAGGCGATCGGCAGCGACAGCGCCCGCCTGGCCAGCGAACTGGAGAAGTTGGCCCTGCACGCCGGTGAGGGCCCGATCACCGCAGCGGCGGTGGAGGCCCTGGTGGGCGGGCGGGCCACCAGCAGCCTCGCGGTGGGTGACGCCCTGCTGGCGGGCCGGGTGGCCGAAGCGATCGCCCGGGTCGACGCGCTGCTGGCCGCCAACGAACCGGCGCTGCGCATCATTGCCGCGCTCAGCGGCCAGATCCGGGGCTGGCTCTGGGTGAGCCTGCTGGAGAGCAGCGGCGAGCAGGACGTGGCGGTGATCGCCAAGGCGGCCGGCATCGGCAATCCCCGCCGGGTCTACGTGCTGCGCAAGCAGATCCGCGGCCGCAGCCCCGCGCTGCTGCTCGAGCTGCTGCGGCGGGCGCTGGAGGTGGAAACGGCGCTGAAGAGGGGGGGCGACCCCGCCGCCGTGTTCCGCGACGGCTTCCTGCCAACGGCGGGGGATCGGGGATCGGGGTGGACCGGCCTCGATAATCGGGATCGTGTCGCATGACGCCGGGGATGGCCCTGCTGGTTCAGAAATACGGGGGCACCTCCGTCGCCGACGTCACCCGCATCCAGGCGGTCGCGCGCCGCATTGCCGCCTGCCGGGAACAGGGTCACGAGCTGGTGATCGTGGTGTCCGCCATGGGCCACACCACTGATGAGCTCACCGGCCTGGCGCGGGCCATCACAGCCAACCCGCCCCGGCGGGAGATGGACATGCTGCTGGCCACCGGTGAGCAGGTCTCGATCGCGCTGCTGTCGATGGCGCTGCATGCCCTCGGGGTGCCTGCGGTGTCGATGACCGGCACCCAGGTGGGCATCGTCACCGAATCGGCCCATGGACGGGCACGGATCCTGGAGGTGCGCACCGAGAGGGTGCGCCGGTTGCTGGATGACGGACAGGTGGTGGTGGTGGCCGGATTCCAGGGCACCAGCAGCGGCGCCGCCGGCACCCCCGAGATCACCACCCTGGGACGCGGCGGCTCCGACACCTCCGCGGTGGCCCTGGCCGCCGCCCTTGGGGCCGACGCCTGTGAGATCTACACCGATGTGCCCGGTGTGCTCACCACCGATCCCCGCAAGGTGTCCGATGCCCAGCTGATGACGTCGGTGAGCTGCGACGAGATGCTGGAGCTGGCCAGCCTCGGCGCCGCGGTGCTGCATCCGCGGGCGGTGGAGATCGCCCGCAATTACGGGGTCCCCCTGGTGGTGCGCTCCAGCTGGACGGATGATCCGGGCACCCAGCTCACCAGCGGCACACCGCGGCCGATCGGCCATGAGGGGCTGGAGCTCGGGCGCCCGGTGGACGGGGCCGAGCTAGAGCTGCATCAGGCGGTGCTGGCCCTGGCGCACATGCCCGACCGTCCGGGAATCGCCGCGCTGCTGTTCGAAGCCCTCGGGGCCGGCGGTTTAAACGTCGACCTGATCGTGCAGGCCACCCATGAGGGGGGCAGCAACGACATCGCCTTCACCGTCGCCGACGCCGACCTGGAGGCCGCCAGCCGCATCTGCCGCGACCTGCTGACCTCCCTCGGCGCGGAGGGGGCGGTGCTCAGCACCGAGGCCGACATGGCCAAGATCAGCATCGCCGGGGCTGGCATCATGGGCCGCCCCGGCGTGGCAGCCCGCCTGTTCGACACCCTGGCCCGGCTCGGCATCAACCTGCGCCTGATCGCCACCAGCGAGGTGAAGGTGAGCTGCGTGGTGGCCGGGAGCCAGGGGGCCAAAGCCCTGCGGGCGGCGGCGGCGGCCTTCGAACTCGCCGACCACCAGCTGCGTCAGGATCCCCCGCCCTGCCACCAAGACGCGCCAGCGGTGCGCGGGGTGGCCCTCGACCGGGAGCAGGCCCAGGTGGTGGTGCGGCGCGTACCCGACCGCCCCGGCGCGGCGGCCGCCATCTGCCGGGCCCTGGCGGACGCAGGCATCAGCCTCGACGCGATCGTGCAATCGGAGCGCACCCACGCCGAGGCCGAGGGCCTGCTCAGCCGCGACATGAGCTTCACCCTCAAGCGCGACGAATTCGCCGCGGCGGAGCAGGCCCTCGCACCGCTGCTGCGCCAGTGGGGCGGTGCCCACCTGGAAACGGGGCCGGCAATCGCCCGGGTGAGCGCCGTGGGGGCAGGGATGGCGTGCACCGCCGGCACCGCGGCACGCATGTTCCGGGCCCTGGCCGATGCGGGCATCAACATCGAACTGATCGCCACCAGCGAGATCCGCACCAGCTGCGTGGTAGCCGAGGCCGAGGGTGTGCGGGCCCTGCAGGCGGTGCACGCCGCCTTCGCTCTGGGGGGCGTCCAGCAGCACCGGGTCGAGGGAACGGAGGCCCCGGTGTGAGCGGGGCCCAGCCGCTGCGGGTGCGCGTCGGCATCCCCCATTTCTTCCAGGAGCTGGCCGGCGAAGGCCCCTACGGATCCAGCCGCCGTGGGGCCCGGGCGGCCCGGGCCCTGGCCCTGGGCCGCTGCCTGTCCGCCCTGCTCGACCTGCAGCGGGGGGCCCGCGACCTGCGCCTGCACATCGGCGGACGACGGATGGAGCACCTACCGGCCCAACGACCGGCCGGGGCGGTGCTGGAGCGCCCCCTGGAGCTGCAGATCCAGGTGTGCACCGATGGCGAACACCAGCTTGATGAGGTGCTGGAGCTATTCGCTGGCCGCATCGCGGTGCAGAGCCTGGTGGTCGACGACCCCCGCTCCCTGGCCCTGCGCACCCGCGACCAGCTGATCCAGGAGGGGGACATCGCCGACCTCACCCTCTACGTCGAGGACGACCTGGTGATCGCCGATCCCCTGTTCCTCGACAAGCAGGCCTGGTTCCTGGCCCAGACCGAGGGCCGGATGGTGCTGATGCCGCATCGCTATGAGCGGGTGGATCGGGGCGGGGCAGGCGTGATGCTGATCGACGGCCCCCTGCGCGCTGACTTCATCGAGCGCTTCTGCACCCCCAGCGCCGACAGGGTGATCGGATCCTTCGGCAGCGGGCCACCGATCCACTTCGAGGTGCCGGCCAACCCCCACGCGGGCTGCTTCTGCCTCAGCCGCCCCCAGGTGGAGCGGCTGCGCGGCCTGCCCCTGGCCCAGGAGGGGTTTGTGGGCCCGCTCGAAACCGCGGCCACCCTGACGGTGCTGCAGCACTTCGAGGTGCTCAAACCCTCCCTGCCCCACTGGCGGTTCCTGGGGGTGGAACACGCGCACGCCGCCTTCCTGGGCTATCTCGATCGCTTCCCGATCGGCCCGCTGTCGCTCACGCCTTCCCCACCAGCTTCTGACGCAGCGACTTGATGCGATCGCGCAAATTGGCCGCCTCCTCGAACTCCAGGTTCTTGGCCGCCGCCTTCATGCGCTCCTCGAGTTGGGTGATCAGCTCGGGCAGGGCATCGAGGGGCACGCCAGCGTGGTCAACCTGCTGCACCGCCTCATCCAGCTGCTCGTCGCTGAGCCGCCTGGACACCTCAAGGAAGGCGAGGATCGAGTTGCCGGCGCGTTTGCCGGCGGGGGTGGGCGTGATGCCGTGCTTCTCGTTGTAGGCCTGCTGGATGACCCGCCGCCGCTCCGTCTCACTGATCGCGCGGGCCATCGAATCGGTGAGGTTGTCGGCGTAGAGGAGGGCCACGCCCTCGATGTGGCGGGCCGCCCGGCCGATCGTCTGAATCAGGGAGCGCTCGGCCCGCAGGAAACCCTCCTTGTCGGCATCGAGGATCGCCACCAGGGACACCTCCGGCAGGTCGAGGCCCTCCCGCAGCAGGTTCACCCCCACCAACACGTCGTAGACGCCATTGCGCAGGTCTTGAATCAGCTCGATCCGCTCAATCGAGTGGATCTCGGAATGGAGGTAGCGCACCCGCACACCGTTCTCGGCGAGGTACTCGGAGAGGTCTTCCGCCATGCGCTTGGTGAGGGTGGTCACCAGAACGCGCTCGGCCTTCGCGGCCCGCACCCGGATCTCGCCGAGCAGGTCGTCGACCTGGCCCTCGCTGGGCCGCACCTCCACGATCGGGTCGAGAACGCCGGTGGGGCGGATCACCTGCTCCACCACCTGGCCCTCGCTGCGCGCCATCTCCCAGGTGCCGGGGGTGGCGCTCACGAAGATGGTCTGGTTGGCCTTGGTCCAGAACTCCTCGGCCTTCAGCGGCCGATTGTCCGCGGCGGAGGGCAGGCGGAAGCCATGCTCGATGAGCACCTGCTTGCGGCTCTGATCGCCGTTGTACATCGCCTGCAGCTGGGAGCAGGTGACATGGCTCTCATCGACCACCAGGAGCCAGTCGCGGGGAAAGTAATCGATCAGGCACTCCGGTGGCGTACCAGCCTGCCGCCCGGCGAGGTGGCGGGCGTAATTTTCCACGCCGTTGCAATAGCCCACCTGTTCGAGCATCTCCAGGTCGTAGGTGGTGCGCTGCTCCAGTCTCTGGGCCTCGAGCAGGCGGCCCTGGCCGTTGAGTTCGTCGAGTCGCCCGCGCAGCTCCTGGCGGATGGCACCGATGGCCGACTGGAGCCGCTCGCGGGGGGTGACGAAGTGCTTGGCGGGGTAGATGCTGATGGCCTCAAGGCTCTGCAGGATTTCACCCGTGGTGGGGTCCACATAGCGGATCGCCTCCACCTCGTCGCCGAATAACTCAACACGCACCAGCCGATCCTCATAGGCGGGGCCGATCTCCAGCACATCGCCGCGCACGCGGAAGCGGCCCCGGCTGATCTCCACGTCGTTGCGGCTGTACTGGTTGTTGACCAGACCGCGCAGGGAGGCGCGCAAATCGAGCGTGTCGCCCACCTGAAAGCGCACGGCGGCCTTGAGATACTCCGAGGGGATACCAAGCCCGTAAATGCAGCTGATCGAGGCAACCACGATCACATCACGCCGCTCGAACAGGGAGCGGGTGGCGGAGTGGCGCAGCATGTCGATCTCCTCGTTGATCGACGCGGTTTTGGCGATGTAGGTATCCGAGACCGGCACATAGGCCTCGGGCTGGTAGTAGTCGTAATAGGAGATGAAATATTCGACGGCGTTGTTCGGGAAGAACTCGCGCAGTTCATTGCAGAGTTGTGCCGCCAGGGTTTTGTTGTGCGCCAGCACCAGGGCTGGGCGGCCGGTGCGGGCGATCACATTGGCGATCGAAAAGGTCTTGCCGGTGCCCGTGGCGCCCAGCAGGGTCTGGTAGCGCTCGCCCGCCTCAACCCCGCGCACGAGCGACTCGATGGCGGTGGGCTGGTCGCCGCTGGGGACGTATGGGGCCTGGAGCTGGAAGGACATCGCCCCATTGTGAAGCCTCCCCGCGGAGATTCGCGGGGAGGAAACCCCGGCAACGGCCAACCGGGATCCGATCAGGCCGGCGGGATCAAGCCAGCAGGATCAGGCGAGCCCGCCGCTGAGCATCGCCATGGCCCGGGTGAGCGGCACGTCGAGGCCGAGCAGTTGCAGCACGATCGTGCTGAGCACGCTGTAAACGAGCCCGCCGAGCACGGCGCTCATCAGGCCGTTGCGCAGGCGGAAACCCTGGATCAGCCAGGCGGCGAGGCCGAACAGGATGATCGTGATCAGCCAGTTGAACAGGAAGGACACCGGGCTGATCAGGCCACCCAGGGAGGTGATCGCCCAGATCGGAGCCAGGATGAACTTCAGGGGCCAGATCAGCAGGGTGCCGAGCAGGCCGATGACGACGGCGGAGATCAGGGCGATCGGGAAGCTCGCCATCTCCACCCCCAGAGGCAGGCGTGAGACCAGGAGCAGGATCAGCGCCCGGATCGGCCACTGAAGCAGCCAGACCAGACTGTTGGCCATTGGAGGGAGTTTTCAAGACCGCCCCAGGCTAGGCAGGGCCCCTGGGGCGGACAACCCGCCAGGCATCAACCGGCCCGGAGGCCCTCCTGAGCGGCGGCGGCGCGCGCCGGGGCGGCCTCCAGGGCCAGGCGCAAGCCCCGCACCACGGCCACCATGGCCAGTTCGTCATGGAGGCGGTTCACGGCCGATCCGACACCGACACCATGGGCGCCGGCGGCGATCGCCAGGGGCACGGTGACGGCCGAGAGGCCGGAGGCACAGAGCACCGGCAGGGACACGGCGCGGCTGATCGCGTGGGCGGCGGCCAGGGTGGGGGCAGCCTTCTCAATCAGGCCAAGGGTGCCGGGGCTGATCGGCCGGGCGGAGGTGCCGCCTTCGGTCTGGATCAGGTCGGCACCGGCGGCCTCAAGGTCGGCGGCCAGCTGCTCCTGGGCATCCAGGGGCAGCACGTGCGGCACCGTGACCGACAGGGTGACCTCGGGCAGCAGGGAACGGGTGCGGCGGGTGAGGGCGAGAACCTCCTCAGCCCCGAACACCCGCCCCAGGGGATAGAAGGCATCGAAGTTACCGATCTCCACCACGGTGGCCCCGGCCGCCACCGCAGCGGGGAAGAGATCCGGATCCACGGCCGACACGCAGATCGGCAGCCCGGGAGCGGCAGCGGCCACGCGCGCCACCAGCTCGGGATCGCAGGCAATGTCGATGAGGTCGGCGCCACCGGCGGCCGCGGCCCGCGCAATGCGCTCCACCGAGACGCCATCAAAATTGGTGAGGCCGGCGATCACCTTGAGCAGGCGACGCTCCGCAATCCTGCGCTGCAGGGCGGAAGGCAGGCTGGAGGAACGCGACATGACGACGGCTAGGGAACCAGACGTGATTCTCCCACCCGGGGCCTCGGCCTGGAGCCCCGACCACCTTCGCCTGCACCGCTGGCTCCGGCGGCGCCCGACCCTGCTGCCGGCGGAGGCCCCTTTGCTGTTGGCGGTCTCCGGCGGACAGGATTCGATGGCCCTGACGGGGCTGCTGCTGGGGCTCAGGCGGCAGCACGGCTGGCGGCTCCACCTCTGGCATGGCGACCATCGCTGGCGTCCCGAGTCGGCCGAGCAGGCCGCAGCGCTGGCCGCCTGGGCTGGGGGCCAGGGGCTGGAGATCCGGCTCGAGCGGGCCGACACCCCCCCCGCCGGCGAGGCCCAGGCGCGCCTCTGGCGCTACGCCTGCCTGGAGCAGCAAGCGCGCCGGCTTGGGTGCGGGCATGTGCTCACGGGCCACACCGCGAGCGACCGGGCCGAGACGATGCTGTACAACCTCGCCCGCGGCTGCGACCGCCGCGGCCTGACCACCCCCCGGGCCAGCCGCTCCCTGGGGGCCGAGCCAGGAGCACCTCGACTGGTGCGGCCCCTGCTGGCGTTCAGCCGGACGGACAGCGCACGCATCTGCCGAGACCTGGGGCTGCCGGTGTGGCTCGACCCAGGCAACGAAGACCCCCGCTTCGCCCGCAACCGGATCCGGGCGGAGGTGCTGCCCGTGTTGGAGGCGCTACACCCCGGAGCCGGCCGACGCATCAGCGCCCTGGCGGAGCGCTGGGGGGAGGAGCTGGAGGCGGAGGAGGAAGTCCTGTCGCTGGCGCTGGAGGTGCTGTCGCAACCCGTGGAGGGGCCGGCCGTGGAGGGGGCGGCGGTGGCAGCGCTGGCACGCCCTCGCCTCACCGCCCTGGCCCCGGCGAGCCAGGGGCGCCTGCTCCAGGCCTGGCTGACACGCCTGCGGGGCCAACCCCTGGCGAGCGAATCGCTGGCACAGCTGCTGGCCCGGCTGGCGCCGTCCGCGGGGCCGGGGCGAATGGACGTGGGCAATGGATGGCAACTGCGCTGGGAACACAGCACACTGGTTCTAATCCCTCCAGACCTCCATGGCTGAGTTCGCCGAAACGGGCGATCCCACCGAGCGGTATGCGGCCATTGAAACGGCCTACTGCCAAGATCGCTGGCCCGTCGTGATCGACCAGGGAGGCAAGCTGCTCAGCCAGCTCGCACCAGAGGATGTCGGCCTCCGCCAGCGGCTGCAGCTGCTGATGGCCCACAGCTATCTCTACGGGTTCGGCGAACGCGATGCAGCGGAGGATTTGTACCGCGCCGTCCACGAGAGCAAGGCGGAGGCCTCCCTGCGCCAGATTGCGGCCCAGGGCCTCCTGCAATGCGAACTGCCGCCGCCGTCCGCCGGGAGTCCGGCTGCCGCAGCGCCGAGCGGCCAATCCGCGCTCGGGGCGCCTCCCCAGGCTCCCCTCAGCCCCGAGAACCTGCCCCAGCCCGTCGGTGCCCCTTCGCTCCAGGAGGACAACGGGCCCAGCCTGCATGAATCGGTCCAGGCCCTGATCCCGGGGGTGCCGGAGGAGGCAGCGCCCCCCCGACCCGCCACTCCGGTGATGCCCTGGCTGGAGCGCGGCGGTACCCCCTCCGAACCCCCACCAACCCCTGCGGCAGAGCCGATCCCAGCGAGCGTCGACTGGCAGCCGAGCACGCCGGCCCGGGAGGCGCTGGAGGCCGAGGTGATCGACGAGCCCGAGCTGATCGAGGTGCATCAGGCCGACCCCCGGCTCGCCGAGGAGATCGAGCTGCGGGAAACGGCCGTACTGGCCAGCGCCCCCGAAGTGCCTGACGACCCCATCGTCCGCCAGGAAAGTCAGGAGGTTCCCCCCCCTCCTTTGGTCGAGGAGCGACGAACCGAACCCGAGAAGACCGGTTCGCCGGAGGAGGACTTTCAGGCGGAGGATGCCGAGTTGCGACAGGGCCTGCTGCGGGTGGAGATCCTCTGATCGCCCAAGGGATGGCCCCAAGGGGCACCGCCGGAGGGGACCCTGGGAATCCCCTGCGGCGGCGTTGATTCAGCTGGGTCCAGAAACTCAGCTGGCGGCGGCCGATCGGCGGCGGCGGGTGCGGCCAGCCGGCTCAAGTTCCTGCACCGGCTCCTGCACGGTGCTGACCGTACGCGCTGCCACGGGGACCGGGGCGGGCGGACGGCCAGCGGCCGGATCCCGACCTGCATCGCGGGCGGCATCCCTTCCACCATCGCGGCGCACGCGGGGCGCCGGACGGCTGTCGGGCTCGGCCTGGGCCCGACCCTGGTAGGCCGGTGTGCCGGCGGGCATGGGTTGCACCAGGCAGATGACCAGGGGGTCCACCTGGAGCTCGCGGCGGAGACGACGCTGCAGACCCAGCTCCACCTCGCGCTGCACACCCACCCAGTCGATCTCGGGAGCCTTGCCGCCGGTGTTGCGGGCGAGCTGATTCCAGCGGTTCTCGAGCACCCAGCCGATCTCCCGCTCCGACCAGATCGAGAGCTTGCGGGGATCGGCCGTGGTGACGACGCCGCGCAGGTGCACCCGGGGAGGGGCGGTCATGACCCCATCGCTGCTGATGGTGCACAGCAGGGTGATCACGCCATCCTCCGCCAGCTGCTGGCGCTCCTTAAGAACGCGGGAATCGATGATGCCGGTGCGTGAGCCATCGAGCAGCTCGATGCCCGCCTTCACCGGATCACCCTTGCGCAGGGAGTCGGGGGTGAGTTCCACCACATCCCCGTTGTCGATGATCAGGGTGTGATCGGCGGGAATGCCCATGGAGTGGCCGGTGCGGGAGTGGGCCACGAGCATGCGGTGCTCCCCGTGCACCGGCACGAAGAACTTCGGGCGGGTGATGGCGAGCATGAGCTTCTGATCTTCCTGGCTGCCGTGGCCGGAGACGTGGATGCCTTCACCCTTGCCGTAGACCACCTTGGCGCCGAGCATCATCAGGCGGTCAATGGTGTTGACCACGGAGATCGTGTTTCCCGGAATCGGACTTGCCGAGAAGATGATCGTATCGCTGGTTTTCACCTGAACCTGGGGGTGCTCACCGCGAGAGATGCGGCTGAGGGCGGCGAGAGGTTCGCCCTGGCTGCCGGTCATCAGCAGCAGGGTTTCCCGGTCGGGGAGATCGCGGATCTGCTTGATCGGCACGAAGAGATCATCGGGGCAGTGCATGTAGCCGAGCTCGCGCGCCTTGGCGATCACGTTGAGCATCGAGCGACCGAGCAGGGCCACCTTGCGGCCGTGCTTCATCGCCAGCTCAAGGATCATCGCCACCCGCTGGGTGGAGCTGGCAAAGGTGGTGAGAATCACCCGCCCCTCAGCGTTGGCGATGTGGCGATCGAGGTTGGGGAACACGGAACGCTCCGGCGGCGTGAAGCCCGGCAGCTCGGCGTTGGTGGAATCGGAGAACAGGCAGAGAACCCCCTGCTCACCGTAGTTGGCAAGGCGCTGAATATCGAATTTCTCGCCATCCACCGGCGTATGGTCGAACTTGAAGTCGCCAGTGAAAACAACCACCCCCACCGGCGTGGTGATCGCCAAAGAGAAGCTATCGGAGATTGAGTGGGTATTACGGATGAACTCCACTGAGAAATGCTGACCCACCTTGACCACATCCCGGGGGCTCACCGTCTGGATGGTGGTGCGATCTGTGACGCCTGCTTCCTCCATCTTGCCCTGCAGCATCGACATGGCCAGGCGCGGGCCATAGATGACGGGGATATTGAAGTGACGCAGGTGGTAAGGGATTCCACCGATGTGATCCTCATGCCCATGGGTGACGATCATGCCGCGGATCCGCTTCTGGTTCTCGCGCAGATAGGCGGTATCGGGGAGCACCACGTTGACGCCGTGCATGCCGTCGCTGGGGAAGGCAAGACCGGCATCGACGAGCATCAGGTCGTCGCCATATTCAAAGACGCATGTATTTTTGCCGATTTCATGGAGACCGCCCAGGGGGATAACCCGTAGGCAGGGCTCCTGGGGTGAGCGGGAGGGGGTGCCGGCTGTTTTCGCGGTGGACTTGGCAACTGGCTTCGCGGAACCGTTCTGACCGTTGGGACTGTTCATTTAGGAAGGGAAAGGGGACGTGAGGGGATGGAATCTGGATGGACGCAGGCCTTGGCGTCAGGTGGGACGCAGGGCGGCGAGGATGGCACTGAGGCGTTGGCGCACGTCGTGATCGGCGGCAATGAGGGGAAGACGGGGGGCACCGACCGGCCAGCCTTCGAGCTCCAGGGCGGCCTTCACGGGGATCGGACTTGTGGTGCAGAACAGCCCCTTGCACAGGGGCAAAAGCTGCTCGTG
This sequence comes from uncultured Synechococcaceae cyanobacterium, assembly GCA_903907855.1. Lineage (GTDB taxonomy): Bacteria > Cyanobacteriota > Cyanobacteriia > PCC-6307 > Cyanobiaceae > Cyanobium. The sequence goes on from CAIVPT010000065.1 coordinate 25,604, forward strand.
CAGCGCCAGGGCGGTGCGGATGTCGCCACTCAGGAAGGCATCCACCATCGCCTGGATCTGGGGGCCCGCCAAGTGGCTGGCCACACTGACAACCCCCACCGCCCCCACCGCCAGCATCGGCAGGGTGAGGGAATCGTCGCCGCTGTAGATGGCCAGACGATCACCGCAGAGGGCACGCAGCTGGCTGACTTCCTCCGGGGTGCCGCTGGCGGCCTTGTAGCTGATGACGTTGGGCAGATCGAGCAGGCGGGCGGTGGTCTCTGGCTGGAGGCTGCAGCCGGTGCGACCAGGAATGTTGTAGAGCATCAGCGGCAGCTCCGGAGCGGCCGCGGCGATGGCGCGGAAGTGGGCCTCCAGGCCCTCCTGGGGCGGACGGTTGTAGTACGGCACCACCACCAGGGCCCCATCGGCACCCAGGGCGGCCGAGGCGGCGGTGGCCTCCACCGCCTCGGCGGTGCAATTGCTGCCGCTGCCCGCCAACAGGAAGGCCCGGTCGCCCACCGCCTCCCGCACCGCACGGAACAGCCGATGCTGCTCCTCCCAGCTGAGGGTGGGGGATTCACCGGTGGTGCCACAGAGCACCAGGCCATCGGAGCCATGCCCCACCAGGTGCTCGGCCAGGCGCGCCGCCAGATCGAGCTCCACCGATCCGTCGGCGGCGAAGGGGGTCACCATCGCGGTGACCACGCGGCCGAAGGGTACGGGCAGGGAAACCTGGCTCAAGCGGCACCTCCAGGGGAGGCGGCGGACGGATCGGCGGGGGCCTGGTGCAGCAGCTCGGCGATCTGGATGGCGTTGAGGGCGGCCCCCTTGCGGATCTGGTCGCCGCAGAGCCAGAGCTCGAGGGCCCTGGGCTCGCTCAGGTCCTGGCGAATGCGGCCCACGGCCACGGGATCCCGGCCGGTGACGTCAGTAGGCATCGGGAAGCGCTGGGCCTGCCAGTCGTCGATCAGCTCCACTCCGGGCGCGCTGGCCAGGATGCGGCGGGCCTCTTCCACCGGGAAGGGCTCTTCGAACTCAATGTTCACCGCCTCGGAGTGGGCGCGCAGCACCGGCACCCTCACACAGGTGGCCGTGAGGCGGAGATTGGGGAGATCGAGGATCTTGCGCGTTTCGTGCAGCATCTTCAGCTCCTCTTCGCAATAGCCGTTGGCCTGCAAGGGAGAGTTGTGCAGGAACAGGTTGAAGGCCAGGGAGTGGGGGAGCACCTCGCTCACCGGGGTGCCGCCCTCCAGAACGGTGCGGCTGAGGACGCGGAGCTCCTCCATCGCCCGGGCACCGGCACCACTGGCGGATTGGTAGGTGCTCACCACCACCCGCCGCAGCGGGCACCGGGCCGCCAGCGGGGCGAGGGCCACGCTCAGGAGGATCGTGGTGCAGTTGGGGTTGGCGAGGATGCCGCGATGGACGAAGGCGGCCTGGGGGTTCACCTCCGGCACCACCAGGGGCACCTCGGGATCAAGGCGAAAGGCGCTGGAGTTGTCGATCACCAGCGCCCCGGCGGCCACCGCCACAGGCGCCCATTGGCGGGACGTGGAACCGCCGGCGGAGGCCAGCACCAGATCGACCCCTTCGAAGGCGGCCGCCTCCACGGGGCGCACCTCCAGCGTCTCCCCCTGCCAAGCGAGGGGCTGCCCCGCGGAACGGGGCGATGCCAGCGGGATCAGCTCGGCGATCGGGAAGCGACGTTCGGCCAGCAGGGCCAACAGCTCCTGGCCCACGGCGCCCGTGGCCCCGAGAATCGCCACCCGCAGCGGGCGGCTGGGCAGATGGGTGGGAAACGCCGGGCGGTCTGCGGCGGCGGGGCTGTCGAAGGGGAGGGCGGCGGTCAAGGGAAGCGGAAGGGTCGGGAGCGGAGCGGAAAGCGGAGCAGGGGATCCGGATCGGGGGTGACGGGCGGGGCCGGGGCTCAAAGCGTGGTGAGGGCCGGTTACGGGTGTCCGAGGCTGGATCGGACAGAAGGAGAAGGGGAAACCAGGGGCCGGAACCGTTGGCACGGGTCCAGGGCGGAGAAAAGTCCGAAGGAGCGAGGTCCGACGGACCGGAAATATGGCCGCGTTCTGCGTCGCCAGAACAATACGCGGCGGAAAGGCGGTTCGGCCACTTTCTAGGATTGGGGGCTGCCCCGCCCCCGAGTCCCGGCCCATGAGTTCTGCCGCCAGCTCCAGCTCCCCGGCCGCCGCCAAGGCCAAAACAAAGGCCAGCTCCGCGGCAGCGAGCGCCGGCCCGGGCGCCGAGGCGCTGACGGTGAACGCCTCACCACGCCCCGCCAGCCGCATGGCCCTGGAGGTGAACGTGCCGGGGGGCCGCAGCCGCGCCAGCTACGAGATCGCCCTGGAGAAGTTGAGCCGCAGCGTGCGCCTGCCGGGCTTCCGCAAGGGCCGGGTGCCCCGGCCTGTGCTGCTGCAGCAGATCGGCCCCCTCCGCATCCGGGCCACCGCGCTGGAGGATCTGGTGGACGGCGCGTTCCGCGAGGCCCTGGGGCAGGTGGAGATTGCCGCCTTGGGGCGCCCCGAGCTCAGCGAGGGCTTCGAGGCAGTGCTGGATCGCTTCGAGCCCGGGGAGGCGCTCACCTTCACCCTCGAGCTCGACGTGCAACCCACCCCCTCGTTGCGGAGCACCCGCGGTCTGAAGGCGGAGGTGGAAACGGTGACCGAGGACCCCGCCCGGGTCGACGAACTGATCGAGCAATCCCGACGCCAGATGGCCACCTTGGTGCCGGTCGAAGGCCGGGTTGCCGCCAGCGGCGATGTGGCCCAGGTGAGCTTCGCCGGCACCTTCCTCGACAGCGGCGAAGCGATCAGCGGCGGCAGCAGCGACGGCATGGAAGTCGAGCTGGAGGAGGGACGGATGATCCCCGGCTTCGTGGAGGGGATCCTCGGCATGGCGGTGGGGGAAACCCGCACCGTCCGCTGCGCCTTCCCGGAGTCGTACCCCCAGGAGGACGCCGCCGGCCGCGAGGCGGAGTTCACGATCAGCCTGCTTGAGCTCAAAGCGCGGGAACTGCCCCCCCTCGATGACGCCTTCGCTCGCCAGGCCAGCGACAAGGAAACGTTGGCCGAGCTGCGGACCGACCTGGAGACCCGCCTGCGCGAGGACAGCGAGCGGCGCCGTCGCAGCGGCCGCGAGGAGGCGCTGCTGGAGGCACTGGTGGCGGAGCTGGAGGTGGAGCTGCCGGAAACGCTGGTGCAGCAGGAAATCCGCAACCTTCTGGAGCAGACCGCCAGCCAGATCGCCCAGCAGGGAATGGATGTGCGCAAGCTGTTCACCCCGGATCTGGTGCGCTCGCTGATGGACACCTCGCGGCCGGAGGCGGAGGCACGCCTGCGCCGCAGCCTTGCCCTGGAGGCCCTGGCCACCGCCGAGTCGATCGAAGTGGCCGCCGAGGATCTGGAAACGAAACTGCGCGAGGTCCGGCGCGGCCTCAGCGATTCCTCCCGGATCGACCCGGAGCGGCTGCGCGGGGCCGTCGCCGATGACCTGCTGCGCGAGAAATTGCTGGAGTGGCTCGAGGCCCACAGCACCGTGAGCGAGCGGGAGGCGGAGCCCACCGGCGACGCCCCCTCCAAGGACGCCAAGCCGGCGAAGGGGGAGAAGGCCGCCAAAGAAGAAAAGGCCGCCAAGGGCGCCAAAGAGGAGAAGGCTGAGAAGGCCGGCAAGGGGGAGAAGGCGTCCCGGACGGCAACGCCGGAGGACGACGCCTGAGCGGCCGGCGGGTCACTGCCCATAGATTGACAACCATCCCCTGGCCTCCACCCGCGACCGCGTGACCGACGCCTTCCCTCTCCCAGGCCTCCCCTCACCCGGCGGCCTGCTCCCCCATCCTGTGCAGAACCGCTGGAGCGGCCCCCTTCCCTGGGCCGCCGCCAGCCCCGCACCGATCGCGGCGCCGGGGGTGCTGCCCACCGTGGTCGAACAATCTGGCCGAGGCGACCGGGCCTTCGACATCTACTCGCGCCTGCTGCGCGAGCGCATCATCTTCCTTGGCTCCGGCATCGACGACCAGGTGGCCGACTCGCTGGTGGCGCAGCTGCTCTTCCTTGAGGCGGAGGACCCGGAGAAGGACATTCAGATCTACATCAACTCGCCCGGAGGCTCGGTGACCGCCGGCCTGGCGATCTACGACACCATGCAGCAGGTGGCTCCGGACGTGGTCACCATCTGTTACGGGCTGGCGGCCAGCATGGGGGCTTTCCTGCTCTCGGGCGGCACCAAGGGCAAGCGCCTGGCCCTGCCCAATGCCCGCCTGATGATCCACCAGCCCCTGGGCGGCGCCCAGGGCCCGGCGGTGGACATCGAGATCCAGGCCAAGGAAATCCTGTTCCTCAAGGAGACGCTCAACGGCCTGATGGCCGAGCACACGGGCCAACCCCTTGAAAAAATTGCCGAAGATACCGACCGCGACTACTTCCTTTCGCCGGCTGAGGCGGTTGAATACGGCCTGATCGACCGCGTGGTCAGCGACGTTTCCGTCGCCTCCCCCGCCCCCCCCTCCGACGGCTGACCCCGGCCGCCGCTCCCGCCGCCCTCCCCGCCAGGATCCGCCGCCCCCGGTTTGATCCTTAAGGAAGGGGCCGTGTTCGACCAGCCGGGTCAATCTTGGGGAAGGACCCAGCCCCTCACCCCTCCCGGTCGCCCCCAGCCGCCCCGCTCCTGCCGATGGCCAAGTTCGATGCTCACCTGAAGTGCTCGTTCTGCGGCAAATCGCAGGAACAGGTGCGCAAGCTGATCGCCGGCCCAGGGGTCTACATCTGCGACGAATGCATCGATCTCTGCAACGAGATCCTCGATGAGGAGCTGGTGGACAGCCAGGGCGCAGCCCAGGGCCAACGCCAGGCCGCCGACCACGGCCGCCGCCAGGCCCCCAAGAAGAATTCCAAGCCGGCACCCACCCTCGCCTCAATCCCCAAACCGCACCAGATCAAGACCTTCCTGGATCAGCAGGTGGTGGGCCAGGAGCAGGCCAAGAAGGTGCTCTCCGTAGCGGTCTACAACCACTACAAACGCCTGGCCTGGCAGGGGGACGGCAAGGGGGAGACCGACCAGACCGCCACCCGCCTGCACAAGTCGAACATCCTGCTGATTGGCCCTACCGGCTGCGGCAAGACACTCCTGGCCCAGTCCCTGGCGGAGATGCTCGATGTTCCCTTCGCCGTGGCCGACGCCACCACCCTCACCGAGGCGGGCTACGTCGGCGAGGACGTGGAGAATATTCTGCTGCGCCTCCTGCAGAAATCCGACCTGGATGTGGAGCAGGCCCAGCGCGGCATCATCTACATCGATGAGATCGACAAGATCGCCCGCAAGAGCGAGAACCCCTCAATCACCCGCGATGTCTCCGGAGAAGGGGTGCAGCAGGCCCTG
>CAIVPT010000066.1 GCA_903907855.1 uncultured Synechococcaceae cyanobacterium
CCCGCCGCCCCTCCCCCGACCATGACCGTCACCCCCGTGGCCGACCCCTGTGTCGGCAATCTGGCCACCCCCGTCAACAGCAGCTATTTCACCAAGGCGTTTCTGAACGCGCTGCCGGCCTATCGCCCCTCCCTGTCGCCAAACCGGCGGGGTCTGGAGGTGGGCATGGCCCACGGATTCTTCCTATACGGGCCCTTTGCCATCACCGGTCCGCTGCGCCTCACCGAATACGCCAGTACGGCGGGCCTGCTGGCCACCATCGGCCTGGTCTCGATCCTCACCGTTTGCCTGTCGATCTACGGAACCGCCGGCCATGGGCCCAGTGCCCAGCCGGCAGATGCCACGATTGACAATCCTCCTGCTGACCTGTTCACCAAGGCCGGCTGGGCCGAATTCGCCAGCGGCTTCTGGCTCGGTGGCTGCGGCGGTGCCGCCTTCGCCTGGTTCCTGTGCAGCACCACCCTGGTGTCCCCGCTGGTGAAGATTGCAGGCGGTGTCTGGAGCGTCAGCTGAACAGCTCGACAAGGCACACGAGCTCTGCTTCCTTTTTGGCCCCACCTTCGGGTGGGGCTTTTTTATGGCTTGCCGTTGGTCAGCGGCCCCAAGCGAAGCCGCCCCAACAAGAACGGGGGCGGCGTCGGAAGGGGAGTTCGCTAGCGGAGGCTGCAACGACGCCGCAGGCGGCGAGAGGCGAGGAAAGCACTGGCTACCCCGAGCGCAGGCACGGGGCCTGGCACCAAGGGAGCGCCCTCCAGCTGGAAGAACTTGGCGCCCAGGTTGCGGTTGGAGAGGGTGTCGGTCTGGTTCAGCAGCCGCACAAGGAAATAGCGGCCAGCCAGCGTTCCCGTGGAATAGGAGTAGGGGAGGGACGTCGTGGGGGCAAAGCCGTTGACCTTGAAGGAGGGCTTCAGGTTGCTGGTCAGGAAGGCGGACGTACTGCCTGCACTGGTCACGTCCACACCAAATGGGGAGAGCGAGGCCCACATCTCGAGTCGATCAATTCCATCAACTTGTCCCGAGGGGTTCCGGGGAGCGAAGTTGAGCCGATCGATGAGGAACCCTTCCTCGAGCTCAAAGGAGAACCAGCCCTCATCCCTCCCTTGGGGGTTCCCGCCAAGGGCGCCGGAAATCACCCAAGGGGTGTTCTTATCGGCGTCAACAAGCTTGGAGGAGGCAAAGCCGCTGCCAAAGATGCTGCTGACGCGGAGGTTGAGGTACGCGTCCGGACCCGTGAGGACGAGGGCGTGGGCGCTGCCAGCCGGGAGGACGGTAGAGGCGGCAAGCGCCCCCAGGCCAAGGATGGCGGCCCGCAGGGAGCGCACCGTCCGGAGGGAGGGCCGCAGTGGGGAGGCCGAAGAAGGGGTCAAGCGAAGTGTTGCCATGGAAGAAGTCAATCCTCCTCGAATTCTTCGCTAAAGCTAACCGCGGTCGCCGTGGCTGCCTGCCCTACGTTTCAGAACCGTGACTGACCGATACGGGCCGCTGGACGGGGGCCTGCCCATAGGCGGGCACCGCTGCGATCGTATCGGGTGAAACAAAAAAGCCCCCGGCGTGAGCCGGGGGCGCTGTGTCCCTCGTGGAACGAGGTATTCGCTGGGATCAGCCGAATTTGCCGGAGGTTGAAGCAATCAAGAAGGCGGCGTAGGTGATGAAGTAACCCACTGTGAAGTGAGCCAGACCCACCACCCGGGCCTGCACGATCGAGAGAGCGACGGGCTTATCGCGCCAGCCGACCAGGTTGGCCAGCGGCGTGCGCTGGTGGGCCCAGACGATGGTCTCGATGAGCTCCTGCCAGTAGCCACGCCAGGAGATCAGGAACATGAAACCCGTGGCCCAGATCAGGTGACCAAAGAGGAACATCCAGGCCCAGACGGCAAGGTTGTTCGAGCCAGCGGGGTTGTAGCCATTGATCAGCTGGGAGCTGTTGAGCCACAGGTAATCGCGGAACCAGCCCATGAGGTAGGTGCTGGATTCGTTGAACTGGGCCACGTTGCCCTGCCAGATGGCGAGATGCTTCCAGTGCCAGTAGAAGGTCAGCCAACCCACGGTGTTCAGGGCCCAGAAGACCGCCAGGTAGAAGGCGTCCCAGGCCGAGATGTCGCAGGTACCGCCACGGCCGGGGCCGTCGCAGGGGAAGGAGTAGCCGAAATCCTTCTTATCGGGCATCAGCTTGGAGCCGCGGGCATCCAGGGCGCCCTTCACCAGGATCAAGGTGGTGGTGTGCAGACCCAGCGCGATGGCGTGGTGCACAAGGAAATCACCAGGGCCGATCTGGAGGAAGAGGCTGTTGGTGCCGGAGTTGATCGCATCCAGCCAGCCGGGCAGCCAGACGGCGCCGGGGCCAGGGGCGTTGCTCACCAAGCTGTCAGGGTTGGCCAGCAGCACATTCATGCCATAGATCGCCTTGCCGGAAGCGGCCTGAACGAACTGGGCAAAAACGGGCTCCACCAGGATTTGCTTCTCAGGGGTACCGAAAGCCACGACCACGTCGTTGTGGACGTAGAGGCCGAGGGTGTGGAAACCCAGGAAGAGCGAGACCCAGCTCAGGTGGCTGATGATCGCTTCCTTGTGCTCGAGCATCCGGGCCAGAACGTTGTTCTTGTTGGCTTCGGGGTCGTAGTCACGGATGAAGAAGATCGCACCGTGGGCGAAGGCACCGCACATCAGGAAGATGGCGATGTACTGGTGGTGGGTGTAGAGAGCGGCCTGGGTGGTGTAGTCGCGAGCGATAAACGCGTAGGACGGCAGCGAATACATGTGCTGCGCCACCAGGCTCGTGGCCACACCCAGGGAGGCCAGGGCCAGACCCAGCTGGAAGTGGAGCGAGTTGTTGATCGTGTCGTAGAGGCCATTGTGACCGGCACCCAGATCGCCCGGCGTTCCCTTGGGGGGATTGTGGGCATCGAGGATCTCGCGGATCGAATGGCCGATCCCGAAATTGGTGCGGTACATGTGGCCGGCGATCACGAAGATGCAGCCGATCGCCAGGTGGTGATGGGCGATATCCGTGAGCCAGAGCGACTCGGTCTGGGGATGGAAACCACCAAGGAAGGTGAGGATCGCAGTGCCCGCGCCCTGGGAGGTGTTGAACACCTGCTGGGCAGTATCTGGATTCTGGGCGTAGACGCCCCAGTTGCCAGTGAAGAAGGGACCGAGGCCTGCGGGGTGGGGAGCCACCGAGAGGAAGTTGTCCCAACCCACATGCACGCCGCGGGATTCAGGGATGGCGACGTGGACCAGGTGACCGGTCCAGGCGATCGAGCTGAAGCCGAAGAGAACGGCGAGGTGGTGGTTGAGGCGAGATTCAGCGTTTTTGAACCAAGCCAGGGAAGGCAGGAACTTGGGCTGAAGGTGGAGCCAGCCGGCGAACAGAGCCCAGAGGGAGAGGATCATCATGAAGATGGATCCCTGATAGAGCTCGGTGTTGGTGCGCATGCCGATCGTGTACCACCAGTGGTACAGACCGGAGTAGGCGATGTTCACCGGGGAACTGGCGCCCGCCTGGGTGAAGGCGGTGATGGCGCCCTGGCCGAAGTGAGGATCCCAGATCGCGTGTGCGATGGGACGAACGTGCAGAGGATCGGCGACCCACTGCTCGAAGTTGCCCTGCCAGGCGATATGGAACAGGTTGCCCGAAACCCAGAGGCCAATGATGGCCAGGTGTCCGAAGTGGGTGGAGAACAGCTTTTGGTAAAGCCGCTCCTCGGTCATGCCGTCGTGGCTCTCGAAGTCGTGAGCCGTGGCGATGCCGTACCAGATTCGGCGGGTTGTCGGGTCCTGTGCCAGACCCTGGCTGAACGAAGGAAATTTCGTTGCTGCCATTGGGAAAGGTCAGGTGGAGGTCAGCCGACCGCAAGCATGCGGGCCAGGAAGAAGGACCAGGGGGTCGCGATACCGCCCAAGAGGTAGTGAGCGACACCGACGGCACGACCCTGGGTGATCGAAAGCGCCCGTGGCTGGATAGCGGGAGCAACC
>CAIVPT010000067.1 GCA_903907855.1 uncultured Synechococcaceae cyanobacterium
CTTCACCTCGAGCTGGATGTCGCGAAGCACCTGTTTGCGCTCACCGGCTTCGTCAAACCAGTGATTCAGCCCTGAGATTTGAACCGGGGTGGTGGCCTCCACTCAGAACACCTCGGCGGGATCCAGGCGGCGCAGCTTGCCCGTGGCCAGCCAGCCCGATGCGCCGCAAATCACCAACGTGAGACCAAAGACCACAACGGCGCGGCTGATGGTCATGGTGACCAGCAGGCCCGTGGAACGCACCAAGATCTGGTAGAGCCCCATCGCCATCAGCACGCTGGGGAAGAAGGCGAGGGAGGCCAGGATCACCGATTCTTGAACAATGATCGCCACCACAAAGCGGTCGCCATAGCCCATGGCCTTCATGGTGGCGTATTCCCCGAGGTGATCCCCCACATCGGAATAGAGAATCTGGTAGACGATGATCGCCCCAACGGCGAGCCCTACCAGAACGCCGAGGTTGAAGATCAACCCGAAGGAGGTGTTGCGCTGCCAGTGCGCCACCTCGCGATCCAGAAGTTGCTGAATCGTGAGCACTTGCACGGAGGGCTCGAGGAAGGTTTCCAGGGTTTGCTTCACCCGGCTGGTACTGACGCCGGGCTTCAGCTGGATCACCCCCAGCTGGATGTCGTCATTGTTCTGCTCAGGGAGGTAGGTCTGGAAGTTGGTGCTGGAGGTGATCAGATTGATGTCGGCGGCAAAGGTGAGCCCCAGCTGAAACAGGCCCACCACCTGCGCGCGCTGGCCGCGGATCTCCGTGTCATAGGGCTGTCCGGCCGCCAGGGTTTGCGCGACTGGCCCGGCCCCCTTCTTGGACGCGCTGTCGAACAGAAGGCTGTTGGGGCGCTGCAGCGCACTGCGCTGTGCCTGGATCACGGGCAGCTTCAACGCCGGATTGTCCAGGCTGACGCCGAATAGCAGGGCCTGTTTCTTCTGTCGGGTGTCCTGGTTGATCCAATCAACGTTGCCGATGTAGAGGGGCGTCACCGCCTGCACACCGTCCACACCGAGGGCCCGCACCAGTTGCGCCCTTGGCATGTTCAGCGGTTCGCCCAAATTGGAATACCGGCGCGGAACCATCACCAGCTGGCCATTGATCTCCTGGATCGGCCGTTTCTGGCTGTCGTAGAGGGCCCCCGACAGGCCCATCTGGAAGAACACCAGCACGTTGGCAAAACCCACCCCGGCGATCGCGGCCAGCAGGCGCATCGGTTTGTGGCTGAGTTGCAGCCACGCCACGGGCGTCCGCGAGGTCCAGCTCATGGTTGCCCCGGCCGCTGTTGGCGCTGCTCGGCGCTGAGGGGGTCAAACACCACATTCACCTGCAGGTAGTTGACGCGGCTTGCTTTGGCGATGGCGTCGGGAGGCAGGGCGATCTTCACCTCCACGACCCGGCGATCGACGTTGTCCCCGGATTCGCCGCTGCTGATGCTTTGACGGCTCACCTGGCGGGAGATTTCACTGACGCGACCGCGAACCGTTTGGCCGGGAAAGCCATCGGCGTTGATCGTCACCGCCTGGTTCAGGCGGATGTTGGGCAGGTCGGATTGGTAGACCTCGGCCA
>CAIVPT010000068.1 GCA_903907855.1 uncultured Synechococcaceae cyanobacterium
GATCGGGTTCTGGCGTTGGTTCCCTACCTGGAGCAGCTGGGCCAGGTCGAGCACGGTCTGCTTCTGGGAGCCATCCGGTCCGGCGAGGCGGCGCAGCAGCACGCGCCGAATGTCCGCATTGAGGGTCACGCCGCCGGCGGTCTGGATGGCGGAGACAGGGGTAGAGAAGATTGCCAGCGGGTAGAGGCCTGGCTTCTCCACTTCCCCCAGCACCGTCACCTTCACGGGCCTGGGGCTGGTGAGGCTGAGGGTGAGCTGGGGGCGAACCAGCTGGCGTGAGTAGAGGGAGGTGAGCCAGCGGGTGGCTTGGCCGATGGTCAGGCCGTTGAGCTGCACGGTGCCGATCAGGCCCAGTGTGGTGGTGCCATCGGGAAGGATGCTGAATTGGCCACCCACCGATTGGGCGGCCGGATCCAGGAAGGTGAGGGTCAGGCCATCCCCAGGCCCCAGCACGTAGAGATCGCTGTACACCTCAGAGAGGGAGGGGGCCGGGCCGCCAGTGGGCAAAGGCGTCAGGGAGGGCGATGTCGCCGGAGCGGGTGGCGCCGGTGCGCTCACGGCCGGTGGGGCGGCAGGCAGGCTCGCCAACGCCATGGCTGCCGCAGCCAGCCATGCGCGCGCATGACGAGGGGACGGCATAGGGCGGGCGTCCACGGGAGATTGCGGCGGTCGGCGCCCACCTTACCGGCCTTCGGTGGGATGGCTGGTTCTTGAACCGACCCTCCGCTTGCTGGCCTTACAATCTCCTCTCAGAATTGACAGCAACCATTCGTGAGCACTCCGGGCGCCTCCTCTGAATTCGCGCCTGGAAGCCCCCTGGCTGTAGGACCCGCCGATCCTGCGGGCCTCTCCCCTGGGGCTTCTCGCTTCCCCACCCTCGAGGGAGCCTCCCAGTTCTCCCCCCTTGGAGCGGACGATCGCGGCGGGGGCCTGTCCGGTCTGCTTCGCACCATCAAGCGGCGCCAGGGCCTGTTCCTGTTCACCACCGCCCTGGTCACCGGCGCCCTGGCGGTGAACACCTTGAGGCAGCGCATCTTCTCGCCTGTCTACGAGGGTGGTTTCCAGATGCAGATCACCAACCCCCTTGAGGAATCCGCCACCCTCTCGAACTCCAGTTCCCTGGAAAGCATTGCTCGTAACAACGTCAAAACCGACGTTCCGAGCCTGATCGTCCTGCTGCGCAGCCCCTTGCTGATTCGCCCGATGGCTGAGCGGCAGGGGGTCAACATGCCGAAGGTGATCGGCAACCTTCGGATCACCCCCACCTCGGAGGAGGTGGAAAATGTGCTCAACGTCAGCCTGCGCTGGAGCGATCCAGCCAAGGGAAGGGCGATCCTGAACGCCCTCTCCCAGGACTACACCCGCTTTTCGCTTACGCAGCGGCAGGCTGCCCTCGATTCCGCCATCAAGTTCCTGAACCGTCAGGGTCCCCAGATCATGTCGCGGATGGAGCAGCTCCAGAAGGAGATGTTGCGCTTCCGCGAGCAGAACAACTTCCTCGACCCTGAAACCACCGCCGCCTCGATTCTCGCCGCCCGCGAAGGCCTCATCTCCAGCCTCCGCCTCCTGCAAACCCAGCAGGTGCAGCTGTCCAGCGAGCTGAAGTCGATCGAGTCCGGAACGCTGCAGTACAACCCCAGCGGTGCGCCTACCGCCCTGCAGCAACTGGGTCGCGATGGCCTGGTGATTCCCGGCCGCGGGGCCGGTGCTGAATCCGCCGTGGGAGCCCCAAGCCCCTCCCAACAGATCTACAGCCTGGAGGAGCAGCTCGCCCTGGCTCGCGGCACCTTCCGCGAAGATTCTCCGGTTGTCCAATCCCTGCTGGCTCGCCGCAACCAGCTGCGCCCGGTGGTGCGCCAACAGGCCCTCGATGGCAAGCGTGCTGAGCTCCTGGGGAATATCGCCCAGCAGGATGAGATCAACCGCCAGATCCTGCTGCTCAACGAGAACTTCCGCAACAGCCCCCAGAAACTCAGCGCCTACGAAGATCTGCAATCCCGCCTTGCTGGAGCCCGCGAGCAATACGCCTCTTACGTGGAGGCCCGCGAGCGCATCCGCCTCGAACTCGCCCGTTCCACCACCCCCTGGCAGATCATTGCCCCCGCCGAATTCGGCGATGTGCCTGTGGAGCCCAACATTCAGCGCAACCTGCTGCGGGCCGCTGTGGTGGGCCTGCTGGCGGGCCTGGGCGCGGCGATCCTGCGCGAGCGCACCGACAACGTGTTCCACACGCCGATGGAGGCGGAGAAGGAGCTGCAGCTTCCCGTGCTTGGCCTGATCCCTTACCTGCCCCTGGAGCCGGGTGTGGAGATCGCCGCCAGCACCGCCAAGATGTCCGCCAGCGAGCGCTTCGCCATCAAGGAATCGCTGCGCAGTCTGTTCACCACGTTCCGTTTGCTGCGGGCCGACCGCGACATTCGCCTGGTGGGCGTCACCTCCTCCACCCAGGGGGAAGGCAAGTCCACGGCGGTCACCATTTTTGCCCGTACCCTGTCCGATCTTGGTCTGCGGGTGCTGATCATCGACGCCGACATGCGCCTGCCGATGCAGGGTCGCTACCTCGGGGTGGAGCAGGGGGAGGGCCTTTCGAGCATGTTGTCCGATTCCAGCATCGACCCCCGCTCCCTGATTCAGAACATTCAGGACAACCTCGATATCATCCCCGCCGGCCCCAAGCCCCCCGATCCCGCCAAGCTTCTCAATTCCAGCCGCTGTCAGGAGGTGGTCAACAGCATCCGTCAACTGCCTGGCTACGACATCGTTCTCTGGGACGCTCCACCCTGCTTGATGCTGGCCGACCCGATCCTGCTCGGTGAAAAGCTCGATGGCATCCTCTTCCTGGTGGGCCTGGGCAAGGTGAGTCGGGAGCTGGCACCCCAGGCCTGCCGTCGCATTAAGGCCACCGGGGTCGATGTGCTCGGTCTGATCTGTAACCAGGTCAATTTCCCCAGCCGCCTTAATGACTACGGCTATGAGTATGGCTACTACTATCACTATGCCTATGCCGGCGCCTATGGAAAGAACCGTCGTTATGGCAGCTACTACGGCGGTGGTGGTGGTCTCAAGGGCTATGTGAAGCGTTATCGCGATTCCTATATCGGTCGGGGTTACCGAGATTCCTATCTCACCAAGCGCTACCGCAACTCCTACATCAGCAATCGCTACATGCGTGATGGCTATGTCGCGCAGGCAGGCCAGGAGGGCGCTACCCGCGACCAGTCGCGCCCTGGATCCCCCGCAGCCAGGTCCAATGGCGCCGCCAATGGCTCCGGCAAGCCCACCGCCCCCTCGTCTTCGTCCAGGGCTCTTCGCTCAGGGCCATCAGGCGGTGGGGACACCCGCGGCACCAGCCAGCCCCCTGCAGCTGAGCGTGCCAAAGGATGGCTGGCTTCCCGTCTGCGCTTCGGCCGAGCCGAAACCGACCGTGCTTCCTCCGGCACACCCGACTCCCAGCCGGGCGACTCCACCGGCACGCCATCCAAGGGCAAGGGCTCTGCGGATCCCGCTCAGGATGGGAGCCCTGTCGATCGCAACGACGCCTGATCGTGGATCACCCGTGTCACCCTGCGCCGCGGCGTAACACCTGATCCAGCACATCCAGGTGCCCGTAGATGGGAGAGGCGGCAGGGTGGCAGCGGCGAACCCAATCCAGGGCCTCAAACACATCCATCCCCCGTTGGCGGGCGGTCAGACCCACCGCCATCAGCGAGGAACGCTCCCGCCCGGCGAAGCAGTGCAGATAGACCGGCGCCTCATCGCGTAGGAGGGTCTGCGCGCGCTCCAGGGCTTCGTACAGCCGTTCGGCCTGGAGCTCCTCCTGTTCGCGATGGTCGGGAAGGCCCACCGATTCGCTGCGCCAGTGGCCTGGGATGGGGCTGAGCTGCTCCTCGTTGGCATAACAGCAGCTGAAGCGGGAGCGGAATCCCGCTTCCTCCAGCTGCTGCCAGTGCGAAGGCTGCCTGGGCATCGGCCCGATCGCCAGGACGTTGGTGAGAATCCAGCTGTAGGGCAGGGGCAAGGAGCTGGGCTCCTGGGGAGGAGTTCGGCGGCCCAGGAGACCTCCCGGGCGCAGCAGGCGGTCAAAGGGGGGCATCAGCGGCGGGATTGAGGGCGTCGGGAGCGACCCTTGGTGCGTTTGCCACGCTGGGCGAACAGGCGGGCCAGGGGGTTGCCACTGTTTTTAAAGAGCCGAAGCTTGGGGGTACCACGGCGCGATTTCAGGCGTGGCAGGCGGACGCTCGGTTTCCAGCGTTGCACCTTGCGCAGCGCCGTACTGAAGCCGTTGCCGATTCCCTTGATCGTGAGGGCCAGGGCCTGGCCGGCGGGATTGAGCCAGGGCAGCAGCCAGCTCGCCAGGCTGAGCAGGGTGACGCCAGCGATGAGGCTGCCCGCCGCCACGCTGCGCACGTTCAGAGAGAAGGCGAGCATCCGTTGCCGCTGTCGACCCCGCAGCTGATCCACCTCCGCCTTGATGCCCCGATCGATCCCGTCGACAATCCCTGCCCGGATCTGGGACGCAGGCTGGTTCACAGGAATGTTGATCTCAGTGACCTCCGGGAACTTGGCCAGAACCCCCCGGAATTGGTCAGCTGCCGTGAGCGGGCGCACCGCCGTGAGAATCTCCTGCTTGCGTTTCTGGAGCAGGGCCTCAAAACGCTGGACCTGGTTGGCATCCGCCTGGGTCACCTGGTATTGGTTCAGGAAGGCCAGGGGCACGAACAACAGGAACATCACCGCCAGCAAGAACACCAGCCAACGGCTGACGCCCTTCCAGAGGCCCTTCTGGCGGCGGGCCCCCTGGGGAATGAAGAGCAGCAGCGGCCCCAGCAGAAGCACCGGGTAGAGAGAAACCAACTGCGACATCCGCGACAGCGCCGCCTCCGGCCCCACCCCCGCATCGCCGCTGAGAACGATGCGCACCAGGCTGTAGAGCGCGTAGGCCAGGAGCCCCAAGCCCCCGAGGTTCAGCACCTCGGCATTCACGCCTTCGATCTGCCTGCCGGAGCCGGAGGGCTTGGCCTCAGGCGCTGGCGTACGCACAAGCGGTTGTTCGCCAAGCGATTCGCGGGATGCCTCAGCCATGGAGAGAGCGAAACGGGGGCTGCACAGGACAGTAAAAGAGGGTCAGGAGGAGGGGGCGCTCGCCGGGGCGGCCTTTCCGGTGGCTTCACCTGGTGTCAGGGCCTCCGGGAGGATCTGCAGCAGGCGGCTCCAGAGCACGGGCGACACGGGCCCTGCCCCGCCGCTCCGCAGGGTGATCAGAACACAGGCGTATTCGCGGTTGGCCTCAAGGCCCACCAGCCGACGGATGGCGCTGGAGTGGCCGACGGCGGAACGATTGACCAGGTTGCCGAGGGTGCTCCACTCCACCCCGTAGCCCACGGCCCTGGGCGAGAGGGCCACGAGGCAGGTCTGCCGCGCCGGCCTGCCGGCAACCTTGCCCACGTTCTGCGGGGGCGGACCGGCCAACTGGGAATCCTTCAGGAACAGATCCTTGCGCTTGAGGGTGAAGGTCTTGGGGGTGAACTCGAGGGGGTTGCGAGCCACGCCCCGAACCAGCCGCAGCTCCTCCCCGCTGGCGAAGCGGAAAGCCAGGGTTTGGGAGAGGGCCCTGTCGGTATTTCGCTGGGGCTTGGCCTGCTCCTCCTTCAGGGGAACGGCCGTGGCAACAAGGCCCGCCTCTTGCAGGGAGCGGGCCAGCTGGGCCCCGGACAGGGGCTCCGCCCGGGGCCAGAGCGGCCAGAGCGAGGCCCGGGTCGCGGCGATGGTGGCCAGACCCGCGAGCACCGCCAACCAGACCGACAGGGGAGTCCAGCGGCAGGTGGCGAGCCAGGAGCGGGGGATAAAGGCGGTCATGGGGCCTTGCCGGGGAGGGGCGGCAGCTCTCGCTCGAGCAGCCACATGTAAACCATTCCGAACGCGAAGACAGCCATGCCGGAAAAGATGAGTGATCCCATGTCCTTGTGGAAGAACTCAAACCAAGTGTCCCCCTTGGTCTGGCCGGTGGTGGTGATCAGCGCCAGCACGGAGATGCGAATGGTGTTGGCCATCAGCCCGGCCACCGGGGAGGCCACAAGCACCAGGAAGCGGCTGAGGCGGGAGCGGATCGGGAAGGCCATGAGGAAGATCACGCACACGCAGATCGTCTGGGCGATCATGTCCATCCCGTTGCAGGGGCCCAGAACCGTTACCCCCCCATCCGCCAACATGACGGTGCGACCCTCCGTGCTCACGGGGATCCCCAGCAAGCTGATCCAGAAGCTGGAAATTCGGGCAGTCAGCAGGCTGAGCGGCTGCTCGGGCAGTCGCAGGGAAAGGAGGGCAAAAAGGGGCACCATCCAAAGGCAGATCAGGGTTTCCCGTAGTTTGACGATTTGCTTCAGCGGGAGGCACAGCAACACAAGTGCAAGCCCAGCCAAGGGGGGGAAGAGATAAAGAATTCCCTCCCAGAAGAGGATGCGGGATGTGCGGGCGATGATCCACAGAAGCAGCAGGCTGCCGACGACGATTCCGAAGCGACCTGGCCGCGGCTCCAGCGTTTCCAGCTGGTCCTCCATGCAGATCAGCGCCCCTCCCCACACCAGCAGGGCGAAAACCCCAACGTGGGCCGTCTGGCTGCTGGAGAACACCGCCACGTTCTGGGTGGCCACAGCCGCCGCCAGCAGCAGCCACAGATTGCGGGGGGTGGCCGGTGGAATGGCGGGGATCTGATCGGCCAACCAGGCCCGTTGGCTCTCGGGAATCCGCCTCCACAGCGTCTGCAAACGCTCACGGAGGGTCGCGACGTGAGAGGCAGTCATCGAAGCGCCGGGTCGGGGAGAGAAGGCATCGGGGTACTTTGCCGGCCCTCGCCCCGCTCCGGTGGGTATTCCGGCACAAGTTTGTGCAGCAGCTCGGCGCTGGCCCCGTCGTCCCAGCGGGAGGTGGCTTGACAGAGGGCCTCGATCAGGGGCTGCAGATCATGACTGGTGTGCATCGGCTCGTTGGCGCGGCGGATCAGGGGATGGTCAGTGGGTTGATCGTCGGCGCTCAGCAGCAGCTCCTCATAGAGCTTTTCCCCAGGTCGCAGGCCGCTGTACTGGATCGCGATGTCTCCATCGGGATTGTGGTCGTCGCGCACCCGCAGACCGGAGAGTTCGATCATCTGCCGGGCCAGATCAGCGATCCGCACAGGATCGCCCATGTCGAGAAGGAAAAGATCGCCACCACGGGCCATGCCGCTGGCCTGAAGCACCAGCTGCACCGCCTCCGGGATGGTCATGAAATAGCGCGTGATCGCCGGATGGGTCACGGTGACCGGCCCCCCCCCAGCAATCTGGCGATGGAACAGCGGGATGACCGAGCCCGAGGAACCGAGCACATTGCCGAAGCGCACCATCGCCATCACCGGGCCGCTGCCGTTGGCGGCCACCTCGGATGCCGCAGCTTGAATCAGCAGTTCGCAGACCCGTTTGCTGGCCCCCATGGCGTTGGTGGGGCGCACCGCCTTGTCGGTGGAAATCAGGATCAAATGGGAGACCGCCGTGCTGCGGGCTGCCTCGATCACCGCCCGGGTGGCCTGGACGTTGTTGGCAACGCCGGCACAGAGGTTGGCTTCCACCATCGGTACATGTTTGTAAGCGGCTGCGTGGAAGATGGTGTCGATTGAGAAGCGGCGGCACAGATCTTCCAGACGGCTGGCATTGGCGGCGTCTCCCAGCACCGGGATCAGCTCGGTGTGGCCGTTGGCCCGCTTGATGCGGGTCTGCAGTTCACCGTCGATGGCGTAGAGGGCGAACTCATTGCGTTCCACCAGCAACAGGCACGTGGCCCCCAGGTCGATGATCTGGCGGCACAGCTCGCTGCCGATGGAACCGCCGGCTCCGGTGACAAGCACCGCCTTACCGCTGACGCAGGCCCTGAGCAGATGGGGGTCGGGCACGGAGGGTTCCCGGCCCAGCAAATCCTCGATCGAGACGGGTTGCAGATCGGTGACGATGCGCTGGTTGCTGGCCAGCTGAGCGAGCGAGGGGATGGAGAGAACCTTGAGACCCTCGTGGGTGAGCTGGTCCACCAGCAGGCGCTTGCGTTTGCGGGAGATTGAGGGGAGGGCCAGCAGGACCTGGCGGATTCCGTGGCGCTGGATCAGCTGGGGCAGTTGACTCGGACGTTCGATACTCAGGCGCTGCAGGGTGCGACCGTGCAGAAGGTTGTCGTCGTCGAGGAAGGCGATGACCCGGAAGCGGGGATCGTGGCGCAGGGCTATCAGCAGGCTGAGGCCGGAGGAGCCGGCGCCATAGATCAGGGTGGGGACTGC
>CAIVPT010000069.1 GCA_903907855.1 uncultured Synechococcaceae cyanobacterium
AGCGCGGCCAGCAGAGCTTGGTGATCGCCCCGGCTGATCAGGGTCTGCTGCCTACCACTGAGCAGCTCCTGGGCTCGTGCATACGCCGACATCACCACGAAGGCGGAGGCCTCGATGCCCATCAAGTCTGCTGCCGCCTCAATACTGGCCTTCACCGAGGGCTTGGTGCGCTGGTCCATCCGAGCGGAGCGGGGCTCGTCGATCGCTTCGATCGCTGAATGAACAGTGGCCTCGACAAGCGACATGGCACACCGGGGATCAACTCCATCATTGTACGGGGAATGGCCTTACATGGCCGCCGTCGATGGCCCCGCAGCTGCTGCTTCGCGTTCTGCGGCGGAGCCGCCACAGCCACGGGTCGCCAGCATGTGAGACGTTTGCTGAGATGTTTCGTCTCGTAGCCTGATACGGGCAATCAGGCACTGGCAGAGGCTGGAAGCCCTACCGCCAGTCTCAGTAAGGGCTCTGAGCCGAACGTTATTACGGAAAGAAAAAAGCGGGCGGCGGGAATCGAACCCGCATCATCAGCTTGGAAGGCTGAGGTTTTACCACTAAACTACGCCCGCAAAGGCATCACAATCGCAAGGCCGTCCCTTTCGGGCTCCTCTCGACCGTGGTTGCAGCATGATGACCTGTCCTGGTCGTCCGCACCGCGGGAGCCCCACCTCCTCCCCCGCGTCGCCGGCCGGCCGGCCGGAGCCGCCCACGGATCCCCGCTGGCTCGACCCCGCCGACCAGCCGGCTGGCCAGCGCAACCGGATGCTGGTGGCCTACGGGCTGGGGGACGCCGGCACGGGCATGGCCGCCTCCCTGATCGGCTTCTATCTGTTCGTCTTCTACACCAAGGCCGCGGGGCTCCCCCCCTGGATGGCCGGCCTGGTGCTGATGCTCGCCCGCCTCTGGGACGCGGTCAACGATCCGTTGGTGGGCTGGCTCAGCGACAAGACCCGCAGCCGCTGGGGGCCTCGACTCCCCTGGATCATCGGCAGCGCCCTGCCCCTCGGGGTGGGCATGGCCCTGATGTGGTGGCTGCCCCCCGGCGGCCCCTGGCAGAAATTCGCCTTCTTCGTGGGGGTCTCGGTGCTGGCCAACAGCCTTTACACCTGCGTCAACCTCCCCTACTCGGCCCTCGCCGCCGAGCTCACCACCTCGGTGCCCCTGCGCACCCGCCTCAACACCGCCCGCTTCACCGGCTCGATCATCGCCGGCCTGGTGGGGCTGGTGCTCGGCGGCCTGCTGCTCGGCGACCCCACCAACGCCTCCGGCTACTGGCGGGTGGGCCTGCTCTCCGGCTCGATCATCACCGTCTCCACCCTCCTGTGCGCCTGGGGCATCGCCCCCACCGCCATCCACTGCCAGCGGCCGACGAGCGAAAAGGGCACCACGCGCCGGCTGCTGGCGCGGGTGCGCAGCAACGGCCGCTTTCTGATGGTGCTGGGGCTCTACCTGCTGCTCTGGTGCGCCCTGCAACTGATGCAGACCGCCGCCCTGATCTTCCTGCCCGACGTGATGCGGGTGCCGCCGGCCTGGAGCACCTGGATCCTGCTGCCCTTCCAGATCAGCACCCTGATCGGCCTCTGGCTCTGGACCGAGGTGTCCCGCCAGCACGGGCGGGTGCGGGCGCTGCACTGGGGCGCCGGGCTCTGGATGGCGGGCTGCCTGCTGGCGATGGTGCTGATCCCCCTCGATGCCTCCATCGCCCCCGTCGGCTCTCTCTCCAACCTGCTGCGCCTGATCTGCCTGATCGGCGCGATCCTGCTGGTGGGATTGGGGGCCTCCACCGCTTACCTCATCCCCTGGTCGCTGCTGCCGGATGCGATCGACGCCGACCCGGAAAAACCCGCGGGCGTCTACAGCGCCTGGATGGTGTTCACCCAGAAGATCTGCATCAGCTTCGCCCTGTTTTTCTTCGGCAACCTCATGAGCCTCAGCGGCTACGTCGCCACGAAGGGGGTGGAGCAGCCCCAGAGCGCCCTGGTGGCGATCCGACTGTGCATGGGCCTGATCCCCGCCACATTGGTGGTGCTGGGGCTGGTGGTGATGCGCCGCTGGCCCGAGCGGGGCCTGCACCTGCTCGGGCGGGGCACCACCCCGTGATCACCGCCCCCCGCTGGCTGCGGCGCCTGGGCATCAGCCTGCTGATCGGCGGCCAGGCGGTGAGCGCCATCGCCCGCGGCCGCATCAACACCAACGACATGATGCAGGAGTTGCTCGAGGCCGGCCCGGGCAGCTTTCTGATCGTGCTGATCACCGGCCTCGCGGCCGGCACCGTGTTCAACATCCAGGTGGCGGCCGAACTCTCCAAGCAGGGGGCCAACGCCGCCATCGGCGGCCTGCTGGCCCTGGGCCTCTCGCGCGAGATCGCCCCCCTGCTCACCGCCACCCTGCTCACCGGCAAGGTGGCCACCGCCTACGCCGCCCAGCTGGGCACCATGAAGGTCACCGAGCAGATCGACGCGATCACGATGCTGCGCACCGACCCGGTGGAGTACCTGGTGGTGCCGCGGCTGCTGGCGATGGTGTTCATGTCGCCGGTGCAGTGCCTGCTGTTCTTCTGGGTGGCGCTGTGGTCGGGCCAGATGAGCAGCACCCTGCTCTACAACGTGCCCCCGGCGGTGTTCTGGAACTCGGTGCGCACCTGGATGGATCCGGAGGATCTGCCCTCGATGCTGCTCAAAGCGGTGGTGTTCGGCCTGCAGATCGCCATGCTCGCCTGCGGCTGGGGGCTCACCACCCGCGGGGGTCCCAAGGAGGTGGGCACCAGCACCACCGGCGCCGTGGTGATGATCCTGGTGACGGTGGCGCTGGTGGATGTGGTGCTCACCAAGATCCTCTTCGGCTGAGGCCGCCGGCAACCGTGGGAGAATGGCGCATCGCCTGTGCCCGCTTGGATTCCGCCGCCCCCGCCCCCCCCGCAGCCGACGAGGGCCTCACCCTGGAGCCCCGCTTTGGGGTGCCGATCGGCGTGGTTCTGCTGGGGGCCGCCTGCCTGGCCCTGCTGCCGCTCTGGGGCGGTGCCCGCTGGCTGGCCCTGGTGGTGACCCTGTTCGGGCTGTTCCTGGCCCTGCAGACCGCCCAGCTGCGGCTCCAGTTCGCGGACGCCGAGCTGGTGGTGCGCCGCAACACCTCGGTGATCCGCCGCTTCCCCTACGCCGCCTGGCAGGGCTGGCGCCTCTTCTGGCCAGCCGTGCCCGTGCTCTTTTTCTTCCGCGAGG
>CAIVPT010000070.1 GCA_903907855.1 uncultured Synechococcaceae cyanobacterium
CGAGGCGGAGCTGCGGCGGGCGCTCAGCGAGGAGGAAATGGTGCCCCATTTCCAGCCGATCGTGGATCACCGCGAGCAGCGGGTGGTGGGCTTTGAGGCACTGGCCCGGTGGCGCCACCCGGAACGGGGGATCCTGCCGCCGTCGGCCTTCCTGGCGGTGGCGCAGGAGACCGGCCAGATCGTGGAAATCGACCGGCAGATTATGGCGAGCGCCTGCCGGACGATGGCGCGCTGGCAGGCCCTCGATCCCGCTCGGGGACTCACGGTGTCGGTGAACGTGTCCGGGCTGACCCTGGCGGATCCCTCACTGGTGCCCTGGGTGGTGCGGGTGCTGGCGGAATCGGGCCTGGAGGCGGCCCGCCTGTCGCTGGAGATCACCGAAACGATGTTGGTGGACGACCAGGTGGTCACCAGTGAAACCCTCTACCGGCTGCGGGCCCTGGGTATCCAGCTGACGATCGATGATTTCGGCACGGGCTACTCGTCGCTGCTGTATCTGAAACGATTCCCGGTGGGGGCCCTCAAGATCGATCGTTCCTTCATCCACGGCCTGGGCCGCGACAGGGACGATGAGGTGATTGTGGAAGCGGTGGTGGGCGTGTCGCGGGCGCTGGGGATCGAGCTGATCGCCGAAGGGGTGGAAACCATGCACCAGGCGGAACGGCTCCAGGCCCTGGGGTGCGACCGGCTGCAGGGGTTTCTATACAGCCCGGCCCGCGAGGCCGAGGCGATCACGGCGATGCTGGCCGATCGGGGGGATGCGGCCTGGGCGCGCTGATCGGGGCGGGGGCTGATGTCAGTGATGTCAGGCAGCGCTGTCTTTTCGACGCCAGTCCTCCCAGACAAAGTCGTAGCAATAGATGCAGTCGTGGCTGCTGGCGAGCGCGCGACGAATGGCTTCCCGGCGGGTCGCAGAGGCGTCATCAAAGCGGTGGAACTGAATCTGCAGATTCTTGATTTTCGGCAGATAGTCGATCGCGATGATGCGCTCCATCAGCTCATATTCCCCCCCTTCAATATTGACCTTCAGAAGATCGATCTCTGGCGATCCCAGCTCGGCCAGCACCGCGGCCACATCGCGCAACTCCCCCAGGGTCGAGCTGCTGGTCTGGGCGAAGGCGGAGGAGGCGGGACCGGCCAGACCGAACGACACCGTGGCATCGGCGGCGGCGACTCCATAGGGGAAGACGCGAATATCCGGATTCAGGGCGAAGCGCTGAGCAATCTCCGCGGCAAATGAAGGAACCGGCTCAAAGCACAGGATCTGGCAGGGCATCATGGCGTAGAGATCACTGGCGAACTGGCCATCGAAAGCGCCGAGATCAACAACGACGGCCTGCCTGGAGAGCTGGTAGTTGAACCTCAGCTTTGCATTGCCACCATCGGCGCGCCAGCGCTTCAGCTCCTCAGGGCAGAGAAGCTCGAGCCGATGATACGCGGCAGCAGGCTTGACCGGAAACAGCCGATGCTTAATTCCCCGCGCAAAGTTCAGAACCACGCTGCAATCATCCCGATAAGCATTAGCAGGATAGCAGAAGTTGCCTGCGCTCACCCGCGCAGGCGCGATGGATCAGAGCCCACGGCCCGCTAGCGCTCAGATCAAGGGGAGCAGGTGTACTGCGACACCCGGCCGAGAGGGAAGAACCCCCGCGGTTTGAGGCGTTCATAGGCCGCCGCCAGCTCGGGGGATGGTGCGTCGTAGGGATGGCTGAAGACGGTTTATGAACGGGAAGCAAGCAGTGTCAGGGAGCGGCTGGTGGGAAACCAGAGGGCGTGCATGAACTCTTGCGCCAAAAACTCGCGTACGCTGGGGAAGACGGCGGGCCTGGGATTGGCGTGGGCGTCACCGGCATGTAATGACAGGAGAACACCTGGCGGGGCCGCAACAGAACAAGATTCACCCAGCGATGCAACCACTCGAGCCCAACCGGCACCCACGGCGACTACGGGCGCCGATTCCACGCAGAAAACGTCAGAACCGCTGGCCTGCCCTGGCCGTGCTCGGCCTGGTATTAGCCACAGCGATGGTGCTGTTGTTCAACCAAAAACATTCTGGCGATCCGCTCAAAGTACGCCGGGAGATGCGCAAGTTCTGAGGTTCACTGGAATTGCACGAAGGGGCCCGACCGCCCCAATTCGCCGATGTTAGGCGTAGCATCGTGAGGCGCGCCAGCCTCCTTCTGTGCTGTTGCGACCACTGCCGTAGGGGAAAGGATTCCCAAGCAGTGGCCACCGTATGTACACGCGGACAGATCTAGTTACCGGCTAAATAGCCTATCGAGGCTACTGCTGCCAAGGCAACGATGACACCGACTCAGCGCCCATCTCTGCGGCGGTTAAGCGCG
>CAIVPT010000071.1 GCA_903907855.1 uncultured Synechococcaceae cyanobacterium
CGACAGCGCCCCGGCCCTGGCGACTGCCGAGGCCGTGGTGCAATTCGCGGCCGCTCGATTGAGAGCCTGAGGACTCACCGGTTCAAAGGCTCAACGGCTCAACGGCTCAACGGCTCAGCGGCTCAGCGGCTCATCGCCAGCATCTTCTCGATCGGCACCAGGGCCCGCTGGCGAATCTCCTCGTCGAGCTCGATTTCGGGCGCCATCGTTTCCAGGCAATGCCACAACTTCTCCAGCGTGTTCAGGCGCATGTAGGGGCAGGTGTTGCAGCTGCAGGAATCGGCGCCCGGCACCTCCAGGAAGGTGCGATCGGGCCGGCGGCGGCGCATCTGGTGCAGGATGCCGGGCTCGGTGAGCACGATGTAGGTGTTTGCCTCGGCGGTGGCGCTGCGCTCCAGCAGGCGGCTGGTGGAGCCAATGAAATCCGCCAGATCCAACAAATGCTCCTGGCATTCCGGGTGGGCGATCACCTCCGCCTCCGGATGCTCCTGCTTCAGCTTCAGCAGCGCCTGCTCGCTGAAGGTTTCATGCACCAGGCAGCTGCCCGGCCAGAGGGTGAGCTCCCGGCCGCTCTGGCGCGCCACCCAGCGGCCCAGGTTCTGATCCGGTGCAAACAGGATCGGCCGGTCGGCCGGTAGCTGCTGCACCAGCGACACCGCGTTGCTGCTCGTGCAGATCAGGTCGCTCTGCGCCTTCACCGCCGCCGAGCAATTGATGTAGCTCACCACGATGTGCTCGGGGTGGGCGGCGCGGAAGGCGGCGAAGGCGTCGGCGGGGCACGCGTCGGCCAGGCTGCAGCCGGCATCGAGATCGGGCAGGAGAACCGTTTTGCCCGGGTTGAGGATCTTTGCGGTCTCCGCCATGAAGTGCACGCCGCAGAACACGATCACCTCGGCCTCGGTGCTGGCGGCCCGGCGCGAGAGCTCCAGCGAGTCGCCGATGAAGTCGGCGATGTCCTGGATCGGATCCTCCTGGTAGTAGTGGGCCAGGATCACGGCGTTGCGGCGCGCTGCCAGCTCCCGGATCGCAGCCGGCAGGTCGGCGGGCGCTGGGGGGCTGACGCCAGGCGCGGCGGATGCCGAAATGGGAGAATGGGTGAACACCAACCGTGCCACCGGCGATGCCACCGGTCGTGCAGGATGTGGCCACCCTAGAAAGGCCCCGGCATGAACCCGTCGCGGCCCCCCCTGCGGATTGCCGTCGCTGGCGATCTCCATGACCAGTGGGAGGAGCGCGATAACCGTCTGCTTGAGCTCCTGGCTCCCGATGCCCTCCTTTTGGTGGGCGACCTCAGCGACGGCCGCGCCCGCATCCCCCGCCTGCTGACCACCCTCGACCTGCCCCTGGCCTGCGTGCTCGGCAACCACGACGCCGGCCGCGACCCCAGCGGCCATCGCCTGCGCCGCCAGATGGATCTGCTCGGGGAGCTCCACTGCGGCTGGGGCCTGCGCCAACTCGTACCCCCGGGCCTGGCGGTGGTGGGCGGGCGCCCCGGCACCGCCGGCGGTGGCTTCCATCTCTCCCGCGCCGCGCGGGCCGCCTTCGGACCCGTGGATCTGCAGGAATCGGCCGCCCGGATCGAGCGCGCCGCCCTCGCCGCCGATCCCTCCCTGCCCCTGGTGCTCCTGGCCCACTCCGGCCCCAGCGGCCTGGGCAGCGAGGCCCACGATCCCTGCGGTCGCGATTGGAAACGCCCCGCCTGCGACTGGGGCGACCAGGATCTGGAGCTGGCGATCGAGCGGATCCGCCGCCATCGGCCCGTGCCCCTGGTGGTTTTCGGCCACATGCACCACAGACTGTGGCGCCAGCAGGGGGAGCGGCGCACCCTCGTGCGCGATCGCCACGGCACCCTCCACCTCAACGCCGCCTGCGTGCCGCGGGTGGGGGTCGATGGCCAGGGCCGCAGCCTGCGCCACCTCAGCTGGATCACCTGGGGTGAGCGCGGACCCGTGCATGTGGCCCACCGCTGGTACGGCGAGGGCGGTGAGCTGCACTACGAGCAGACCCTCTGGACCGCCCCGGAACCGACCGGCCCTGAGGCCGCCGCCCCGGAGCCCGCACCCCTGTCCCAGCCGCCTCGATGCTGATCTACGCGTGCCTCAGCAGCCACGGCTACGGCCACGGCTCCCGCAG
>CAIVPT010000072.1 GCA_903907855.1 uncultured Synechococcaceae cyanobacterium
TGGAGGACATCATCGGTGGCCACATCTGGATCGGCCTGATCTGCATCTTCGGTGGCATCTGGCACGTGATCACCAAGCCTTTCGGCTGGGTGCGACGCGCCTTCATCTGGAACGGTGAGGCCTACCTGAGCTACAGCCTGGGTGCGCTCAGCCTGATGAGCTTCATCGCCTCGGCCTACATCTGGTTCAACAACACCGCGTACCCCTCGGAGTTCTACGGCCCCACCAACGCCGAATCCTCCCAGGCTCAGAGCTTCACCTTCCTGGTGCGTGACCAACGCCTCGGCGCCAACATCGGCTCCGCGATGGGTCCCACCGGTCTGGGTAAGTACCTGATGCGCTCCCCCTCCGGCGAGATCATCTTCGGGGGTGAAACCATGCGTTTCTGGGACTTCCGTGGTCCCTGGCTCGAGCCGCTGCGCGGTCCCAATGGTCTGTCCCTCGACAAGCTGCAGAACGACATCCAGCCCTGGCAGGTGCGTCGTGCAGCCGAGTACATGACCCACGCCCCCAACGCCTCCCTCAACTCCGTGGGCGGCATCATCACCGAGCCCAACTCGGTGAACTTCGTGAACATCCGCCAGTGGCTGGCCTCCACGCAATTCGTGCTGGCCTTCTTCTTCCTGGTGGGTCACCTCTGGCATGCCGGCCGCGCCCGCGCCGCCGCTGCCGGCTTCGAAAAGGGCATCGACCGTCAGGCCGAACCCACCCTCGCCATGCCCGACCTCGACTGAGGTCACCGCTTCGGCTCCCCCCTGCCTCCGCCCTCTGGCGGGGGCTTTTTTCATGGTGATCTACCGGCCAAACGGGCGATGGACCCGGGAAGCCGGCGATAGGGTAAAGCTCTCTGATCCCTTGCCATGGCCCGTTCGCTGTCCGCCCTGCCCGCGCTGCTGGCGGGTTTTGCTCTCAGCGCGGCTCTGCCCCTCACTCCCCTCAGCGCCGCCGACCGCATCGACACCCGCGAACCCGGTGTCGTCTGCGATAGCGCTGAGCAGCTCTGTTACGACGGCCGCGGCCTGGCCCTGGAGGCCACCCGCCGCAGCTTCGGCCGCTACGGCGAAGACAAAGCGCGCCGCCTGATCGCCAAGGGGGAGCGCGGCCGCACCTTCCTGCTGAGCAATGGCGTGGCGTGCGATGTCGGCGTGCGCACCTGCTGGGAAGACGGCTGGAAACGCCGCAACGTGGCCAAAAGCATGACCCGCCATCTCTTCAGCGGCGGCGGTACTGGCACCTGGAACGACGAATGGTCTGGGAACGGCAGCGGCTATTCCGGCGAGTGCCTGCTGCGGCGCGCCGGCCGCACCCTCTTCCAGGGGAACTGCGAGTTGCGGGAGCAGGGCACGGGCCGCGAGCAGCGGTTCACCGCCACGATGCGCAACGGCCCCCGCTACGTGTTCCGCAAGGAGCGCGGTTCGGTCTGGATCAGCGACTCGAGCGGCGGCAGCTGGCCTGTGCAGCACCGCGATTACGGCAAAGCGGCGGTGTTCCGCTGGGCGGACATGAGCCTGGAGGCCCGGCAGGGCTCCTACCGAGGGTCTGGATCCGATCGCAATCGGGACCTCGAGGGCATGCTGCAGCAGCTCTTCAACTGAGAGCCTGGGGCGACGCCGCCTCGGCCA
>CAIVPT010000073.1 GCA_903907855.1 uncultured Synechococcaceae cyanobacterium
CGAAGGCAGCTACGCCCACGGCACCGCCGACTGGAGCTACCTGCGCGGCGCCGTGGAGGGCAGCAGCAACCTGGAGATGCCCCGCTGGCTGCACTGGTTCAGCGCCGACATCGGCTTCCACAGCATCCACCACCTCTGCGAGCGCATCCCCAACTACCGCCTGCGCGCCTGCCACGAACGCAACGCCCACCTGCTAACCGAAGCACACCGCTTGGATCTTTCGGATATTCCCTCCTGCTTCGGCTACCTCCTCTGGGACGAACAGGGCCAGCGGCTGGTGACCCTGGCGGAGGGCGCCCCTTAGCCTGCTTTCACGCCCGTCATCAACAGCCAGCGCTACCAGTGGCGCCGCCGCTGGGCCGAGGAAGTCGAGGAGCTGGACCTGCGCTGCTCGCCATGCGTGCACTGGTTGCAGCCATCGCGGCAGGGATGGAGGCCTGATGGGCGGGATTCTGATATCAAACTGGGAAACGGGTGTAACCCCCTCACCCCTCCCGCACCCTCACATACAGATGGGCCCCCTGGCTGCCGGGCACGGTCTTGAGGTCGAGGGGGGTCTGGGCGCGCACCAGGTCGCTGAGCTTCTTGAAGCCGAAGTTGCGGGGGTCGAAGGAGGGGTCGTGTTTGAGGAGCCAGGTGCCCACCTGGCCCAGGGGAGCCCAGCCGTCCTCCTGGTCGACGGCGGCGATGGCGGCGCGCAGGGCCGGGCCCAGGGGCTTGAGGCTGCCGGCGAGGGCCTCGCTGACCTCCGGGCGCTTGAGGATTTCGGTGTAGATGAACTTGTCGCAGGCGGCCACGAACGGCTTGGGGGTCTTACGCTCCCCGAAGCCATACACCGCCAGGCCCGATTCGCGGATGCGGGTGGCCAGGCGCGTGAAGTCGCTGTCCGACGACACCAGGCAGAAGCCGTCGACGCGGCCGCTGTGCAGCAGGTCCATCGCGTCGATGATCAGGGCCGAATCGGTGGCGTTCTTGCCGCTGGTGTAGCTGAACTGCTGCACCGGCTGGATGGCGTGCACGTGCAGCACCTCCTTCCAGCGGCCCAGCTGGGGGGTGGTCCAATCGCCGTAGGCCCGCTTCACGGTGGCGGTGCCGTAGCTGGCGACCTCCGTGAGCAGCTCTCCCACCACCCCGGGCTGGGCGTTGTCGGCGTCGATCAGCACGGCCAGGCGGTCGCTGTCGGGGGAGGCCATGGCGGGCGCGGGGCGGCGATAACCCCATCCTGCAGCCCCTTCAGCGGGCTCAAGGTTGGGGGGTTGGGCCCAAGGCTGCAAAACCCCACGTGGGCCCAACCGGCCGGTGCTTGGAGGGTGAGCTCGCAAGTACGGCCTGGTTCAGTGTTGCCGGAGCCCCCGGCTTTGGTCGCTTCGCAGAAGACGGCGCACTGTCGACCTGCCGATTCCCGGATGTCAGTGGGCTGTCGGCCATCTGTTCACCGGCTGACAGTGGCGCCATGCCTGGCGTAACTCGGCGGGCTCATCACTGCGCTGCCAGAGGGTTTCGAAAGAGAAGAACGCCAGACCCCGGGGCGTGACATGCGGCATTCCGGGGCCGGCGGCGTCCCGCCGAGGGACAGGAGCCGAACCCTAGTCCTCAGGCCAGGGCCGGGCCCGCAGGCCGGCCACCCACGCTTCCGCGGGCTGCCGCTCAGCCGCAGTGCGCGGCACCACGAAGCCCGCGCAGGCGCTGGAGCCGCGGGCCACGCGGCTGCCATCGGGACAGCGCGTGCCCTGAAAGCCCACATCCAGCCAGCGGGAGCCGCGGGTCGTGGCACCATCGAGCCGCGCCTTCGCCAGCGACCCGCGCAGCATCACCACCCCGCCCAGATGGCTGCCGCGCAGGTCGGCACCGCTGAGGTCGGTGTCGAGCAACAGGGCGCCCACCCCGCTGTCGTCCGCCTGGCTGGGCTTGACGATCCGCTGGCCAAGATGGGCGCGCCGCAGATCCGCCTTCGCCAAAGAGGTGCGCTCCAGACGGGCGGAGGCCAGGTTCACCCCCTCCAGCCGCGCTCCAGCGAAATCAGCCGCAAGGAGCCGGGCCCGGCCCAGGTTCGCGCCGGTGAAATCGGCCCCGCGCGCGTCGCTGCCGCTCAGATCCGCGCTCTCCAGATCCACCCCGCGCACCGTGGCGTCCCCCAGGCGGGCCGCCACCAGGCGGGCGCTCTCCAGGTCAGTGCCATCGAGATCGGCGTTGCGCAGGTCGGCCTGGCGCAGGTCGGCCGATTCCATATCGCTGGAGCGCAACACCGCCCGACGCAACGTGGCTTGTTGCAGCTTCGCGCTCTCCAGGTCGGCGCCGATCAGGGTGGCGTCGCTGAGGTCGGCGCCGCTCAGATTCGCCTGCTCCAGATCGGTGCCGACCAGACGGGCATGGCGCAAATCGGCGCCGCGGAGGTCGGCGTCGCGCAGATCCATGCCGCTGAGATCGGCGCGCTCACAACGGGCCTGGGGACCGATGCGACAAGGGGGGCGGCTGGCGGCCTGACCGCGCACAGCAAGGGTGACGAGGGCGGCGGAGAGGGCGAGACCACAGGCACCGACCAGACGAAAACGGACGGGGATCACAACAGGAAAGGCAGGATTACTTTCCCAGTCTAAGAAGAGCTTATTCAGCAGTTATAGAGCGCAGAAAAGAATGCTTTATCCAGTTTTTGCTAGGCTATGTAGCTATTTTTTCTTACACCTCGTCCATTGGTTTGTGGCTGAAGGCCTCCCAGCACAGGGCCCAGGTCGCCAACACGGGATACTGGACATCCCCCCGCCCAGGCGGCCATGACCGTCTCCCCCTCCGCGATCACCACCCAGCTGGGCCAGCAGGGCCTGGGCCAGCAGCCCTGGTGGGTGGAGCAGTGGATGGAGCTGATCAACTCCTACCGCTACAAAAAACGCCTGGAGCGTGCCTGGGAGTACGCCCGCTCCGGCAACGTGCTCTCGATCCGCTTCGAGGGCCGCCGCGTGCACGCCCGCGTGCAGGGCACCGAAAAGGATCCGTACAAGGTGAAGCTCTGGCTCGACGTGCTCAACGACGAGGACTGGGGCTATGTGCTCGAAGCCCTCAGCCAGAAGGCCCGCTGGTCGGCGCAGCTGCTGGCCGGGATCATGCCGCAGGACATCGAACGCGCCTTCGCCGCCAGCGGCCGTCGCCTCTTCCCCTTCAAGCTGCAGGAGGTGCGCAGTGAGTGCACCTGCCCCGATAAAGCCAACCCCTGCAAGCACACCAGCGCTGTTTTTTACCTGATGGGGGACCGTTTTTCGGAGGATCCCTTCGTGTTGTTCCAGCTGCGCGGTCGCACCCGCACCCAGCTGCTGGGGGAGCTGGCGCGGCGCCGGCGGGAGGGGGCCGATGGCCGGCTGGAGCATGCCCCCCATCCGCTCCACCCCGCCCTGGGGGATCCGGTGCGCTGGTGGCGCTACGACGCACCTCTCGACCCGGATCTGGTGGTGATCACCCCGGCGATGGAGGGCGAATCGGGCCTCGATGGGGCCGGTCCGCTGCCGCTGGCGGTGGAACCGCGCTTCCCCGATGCCAATCGCCTCTTCCTCGAGCGCCTGCTGGGCGAGGGGCAGCGGCTGGGCCAGCTGGCGATGGCCCGCGCCATGGCGTCCGGGGAGGGCGGCAGCGACGGATCGTGAACGCCGGCAGGCCGCCGGTGGGGGAGCCCCCCTGGCTCTCCGCCGCCAGCCAGGCCTGGGTAACGCACCTCCTGCGCAGCCATCGGGAGGCCTTCGGCCGTCCCCTCTGGGCCGGGCTCGAGGCGGGCCGTGACCCCCGCCAGGCCGCCCAGGAGCTGTTCGCCGCCGCGTCGGTGGTGCTCGCCCACGATGGCGCCGCCGATCCCCGCTTCGTCTACGCCAACCGGGCCGCCCTGATCCTCTGGCGGCGGACCTGGCCGGAGATGGTGGGCCTACCCTCGCGGCTCAGCGCCGCCGCCCTACAGCGAGCCCACCAGGGCGCCATCGCCAACTACGCCGGCGAGCGCATCGACAGCCAGGGCCGCCGCTTCCGCCTGGAGGGGGCCCGCCTCTGGACCGTCCAGGACGCCATCGGGCGGCCCTGCGGCCAGGCGGCGACCTTTGATCGCTGGTGGTGGCTCTGAGGAACACGTAGCGCCGCGCACAGGGGCTCCCCAGGGATGAATACATTTCGCGGTGCCAAGGACAACTTCAGCGGCGACTCTTAAACGGCTATTAATCACATTGGAGATGGCCCCTGAGAGGCTTGACCTGGAGGGGAATCCCTCCCTCGGGACAGCATAATAGTTTACTATAGATATTCGCAAGCAGGGCGAGCGAATCGCGCGTATAGCATATAGCCAATTGCTAAATGCAGATAATATTAGCTATTATTTCGCCATCAAGGCCTTGGCGCAACTAGCACTCCATATGCAAGCCCAAGTCAATCAGATACGCAAGCCAATCCCCTGCATATAAATCCCTCGAAACTACACGCTCTCCATAGATTCTACGCAATATTTTGCATCATAACTTTCTTCCTCATTTTTTTATTGCCTACAGATCTTGCTCATCGTCAAGGCCAATATATTTCCCTGACATCAGCGATACGGCGAGGAAGCACTCTCCTCGTCTAAATCATTCCAATCCACCCAACGGCATTCACTTCACAACCAACAACCATGGCCAAAAACATCATCCTCATCATCGGCGACGGCATGGGCTGGGAGATGAGCCGTGCCAGCGGGGTCTACAATGAGATCAACAAAGAAGTCAACATACTTCTGGGACAAGGCAAAACATCGGGCGAGATCACTTCCCTGTTTGCCAACCGAACCCTTGACGACTATTACAACTCTGGCAAGGGCTTTGGAAATCCCTACCAGAATTTCAGCAATTTCAATCTGGCCACAACCGGCTCCACAAAGATCGAGGGAGATGTCGATAATAGTGCTCTTCAGGGCGATACCCGCACCCATGACACGGGCGATGCCCCCCTGCGCGAAGGATTTGAATTCGATCCCAACCTCAGCTACGTGAATTGGGATAGCAAGAAGGGTGGTGCCACCCCCTGGGACGCAAATTATTACGAGAATCGCGGCAAAACAGGAGCTGGCTTTGACCCCGAGTACGTGAAGGGGGATTATCCAGATTCCGCAAATACGGCATCAACCCTCTACGGAGGTGTCAAGACCTATAACGGTGCAATCTCGGTTGATATTCATGAGCATGGCTTTGAATCCATCCTCATGGAAGCCCAGGATCTGGGCAAATCCGGCGGGGTGGTTACCTCCGTTCCCATCAACCATGCCACGCCAGCAGCCGCAGTAGCCAACGTCAATAATCGCAATAAGTATCAAGAATCCTCCAACGCCGGTAAGTTTGGCGTTGACGGACATCCCCTTGACCTCACCGACAACATCCTCGACGAAATCCTGTTTCACGCCCAGCCCCAAATAGTGCTGGGGGGAGGCAATCCAGCCGGTGGCAGCAGCTACGTTAACTCCGCAACCCTGACCAGCCTGCTGAATGGCAGCTATCAGGCGAGCGAACAAAGCGTGAGCGGCACCGATGCCAACGGCAAGCCCGTACTGACCCAAACCCCTGTCGGCCCGAGCATTGCAGAGGAGGGTTGGACAGTTGTGGGTCGCCCTGACAACTACAGCGGGGACAAGGCAGCGAAGTCTGGTCTCCAGATCCTTGAGGAGGCTGTCGATGCCTTCGATCCGGAAGAAGAGCACTTGATGGGCATCTTCGGTGCCAAAGGACAGGGAGGTAACTTGCCCTGGCGGACGGCTGATAGCGACTACTCGGCTACGGGTACAGGTGCCTATGTAAACAACTCAAACCTTAATGCGGGCAACACAGCCTTTAGTGGCGATGCACTCTCTCTGGAACTGAAAGCTAACCCCACCGTCGCGCAACTGACCGGTCAGGCCCTAGAAGCCCTCGGCAAAGACAAAGATGGGTTCTGGCTCATGGTTGAAGTAGGCGACGTGGACTGGGCCGCCCATGCTGACAACATGGATCTGATGCTGGGCACCATGCACGATATGAATGATGTAACAACCACGGTTACGGATTGGGTGGCGAAGAACGGGGGCTGGGAAGAGAACTTAGTCATGGTCACGGCTGACCATGATCACTACCTCACACTTCTGCCAAACTACCCCCGGGAAATCGCCGAATCCATTCTTGCCAGTAAGGCAGGCAATAATGAGCCCACGAGTGGCGGGAACAAGGGCTACGACCTCTCCTTGACTCCCACACTCACCCGTAGTGGCACCAGCCAGTGGAGCAACGGCGATGCGGAGAAAGTGGGACACTTCTGGGGAACCACCACGACATTGAAGGATGGCAGCGTGGGAATCGGCGACGGCTGGTGGACCCATACGCAAAGACCTGTACCGATTTATATCCAGGGGGAAGATAGTAATCTCGTCCAAGAATTTGTTAGCACAGGCATCGAGGCCTACGGAACGGTCATCAATGGTGTGCCCGGCATGATCGACCAGGCCCACGTGGCCGAAGTGATGGAAGCCGCCCTGTTAGGGGGGGACACGGAAGCAGAGCGTCTAGAGACTGCACGCAATTCGGTGGTCAGTCCGACAATCTCAGCATCCGCTGGTGATGACTCGCTTCTGATGGCAAACCCTGAGAAACAGCTGACATTCAAAGCAAACACCATCTTCACTGGAGCTGGCTCCGATGAAGTTGATAGCGCCATGAACGGAGGCTTCAGAAACACGATCTTCACCGGCTCCGGAGCCAATACGGTCTACGCCGGAAGCCGTGATGTGGTCACGGGTGGAGCTGATGCAGACCAGATATGGGCACTTGATGGCAACGGGAACAGACTGAGTGGCATGGGTGGAGCTGATGAGTTCATCCTCGGTAGCGCAGACAACCGCGCTCTCGGTGGCGCTGGCAACGACATCTTCACCATTCTCGGTGGCGCGGGCACGAACCATCTCAATGGTGGCGCCGGTTCGGATCAGTTCTGGCTGATGAGCGAACCGGGTGACGGCCCGTCCGCCAAGCAGTTTGTGATGGATTTCAAAGCCGGTGAAGACAAGGTGGGCCTTCGCGGCGTTGCCTTCAGCAGCATCAGCCTCGAACAGGTGGGTGCAGACACCCTGCTGAGCGTGGCCGGTGTCGCCGTTGGGCACTTCACCAACCTCAGCGCCAACTCCCTCAACAACCAAACCAACTTCGCTGGCCTCGCCTGATGGCTTCCACTCCGGTCTTCCCTGCGGGGAAGGCCGGAGTTTTGTCGATCGGCACATCCATAGGTGCCTGCGAGAACGAAATAGCAACATTCAACCGGTTCCACCCCCTTCCTTGCTTTGGTAATGGCCAACTCCATCCTCACCGGATTCGCGAAGCTCCCTGCCGACACGCTTGCGACTGGGCCCGACTCCGGGGCCGCGCTTGTCAATCCAACCAATGGCAGAAAAACGCCCTTCAGTGGCCAGCCCGTGCAGGGGTTCAGCGGCGTGCAATTCGGCCGGGATGGATCAGGTGAGTCGTACTTCTTCCTCTCCGACAACGGCTTTGGCGCACTCAACAACAGTGCCGACTACCTGCTGAGGATCTACGAAGTAGATCCATCCTTTGCAGGCTCTGAGGGTGGCGATCGCTCGGTAAGCATCAGCCGGCACATTCAGCTCGCCGATCCCGATGGCAAGGTACCCTTCCCGATCGTTCGCAAAGACACAACGGAACGCTGGCTGACTGGAGCCGACTTTGATATCGAGTCTCTCGTTGTCAGTGGGGATGGCGACTTCTGGATTGGCGACGAGTTCGGCCCCTACCTGCTGCACTTCAATGCCGAAGGCCATCTGCTTGATGCGCCAATCAAGACTCCGAATCTCGACCTGGCCCGCAGCTGGCAAACGCTCACCGGCGATGCGCCCTTGGTCATCGGCCATCGGGGCGCCAGCGGTGAACTCCCCGAACACACCCTGGAGGCCTACCGGCTGGCCATTCTTCGGGGTGCCGACTTCATTGAGCCCGATCTGGTAAGCACCAAAGATGGCGTGCTGATCGCGCGCCATGAACCCAATCTGATCGCCACCACGGATGTCGCCAGTCGTCCTGAATATGCCGACCGCCGCACGAGCAAGCTCGTGGATGGGGTGAAGGAAGAAGGATTCTTTGCCTCTGACTTCACACTCGCCGAGATCAAGACTCTGCGGGCAATCATGCCGCAGGCCTACAGGCCACAGGTGTTCAACGGAACCTTTGAGATCCCAACCCTCGCCGAAATCATCTCCCTGATCAAGGAGATGGAGACCATCAGCGGCAACGCGGTCGGCATCTATCCCGAAACCAAACACCCCACCTATCACGATGCCCTTGGCCTCTCCCTGGAAGAGAAGCTGATCAAGACCCTTAAAGAAGAAGAGTTCACCGATCCTAATCGGGTTTTCATCCAATCCTTTGAGGTGGCAAATCTCAAGGAACTCAACAGCAAGCTTCTGCCGGCCGCAAATCTCACCATCCCCCTGGTGCAGCTGCTGGATGCCTATGACGTGGCAGCCGATGGCTCACTCATCTATGCCGATGTCAACGCCAGGCCCTATGACTTCAGCGTAAGCGGTGATACACGCACCTACGCCGATCTCCAGACGCCGGAGGGACTGAGCGAGATCGCCACCTATGCCGATGGCATCGGCCCCTGGAAGCCGATGGTTCGCTCCACCAAGATCGTGGATGCCAATGGCGACGGAAATGCCGATGATCTCAACGGCGATGGTGTGGTGAACGGTCGTGATCGTGTGGCCAGCGAACCAAGCACTCTCGTGGAGAACGCCCACAACGAGGGCTTGTTTGTTCATGCCTATACCTTCCGCAACGAGCCTCGCTTTCTTGTTAGTAGTTATGCTGATGCTGCCGCCGAAGTCACCGCATTCTTCAACCTTGGTGTTGATGGTTTGTTCACTGACTTTCCTGGAACCGGCGACCTGGTTCGCGATCAGCTAGCTGAGGCCGACGTTCGCTCCCCCCAGAATCCAGCCGTCAGAACTACACCCACATTCCAAACATTGCAGGGCAAGGCCCCGATCGTGATCGGCCATCGTGGCGACAGTGGATCTCGCCCTGAGCACACCCTTGAAGCGTACAGATCCGCCATTGCCAAGGGTGCTGACTTCATCGAACCCGACCTGGTCATCACCAAGGACAACGTCCTGATCGCCCGCCACGAACCGATGCTCGCGGTGGTGCAGCTCAATGCCAGCGGTGCCATCCTGCGCGATGCCAACGGGACCCCCCTGCTGAACAGCACCGACACCAGCACAGACGTATACAAGCGGCCTGAGTTTGCCTCCCGTCTCACCGTAAAGAATCTGGATGGAGCGCTACGTGGTGGCTGGTTCGCGGAAGACTTCACATTGGCAGAAATAAAGGAGCTCAACGCCATCGAGCGTATTCCCGCCCTACGGGGCACCGAATACGATGGCGACGGTCTCCAGGTCCCCACCCTGAACGAGATCATTGCCCTTGTGAAGCAAGTGGAGGCGGAAACGGGCCGAAAAATCGGCATCTACCCCGAAACAAAACACCCCAGCTACTTCCTCAGCGATGGCAAGCTGGCGGATGGCATCACACCCATCAACAAGAACACCAGCCAGGTTCTCGTCGACACACTCAAAGCCGCTGGATTCACAGACCCCACCAGGGTGATCCTTCAATCCTTTGAAGTGAGCAATCTCAAGCAGCTTCACA
>CAIVPT010000074.1 GCA_903907855.1 uncultured Synechococcaceae cyanobacterium
ATTGGTGCTATCCCCGGTCTGTCCGCCTCCCCGGCCTACACGGTTGAATAGTTCGACGGTGGTGCTCGTGTCTATGTGTGTGAGGGTGGCAATAAGATCACTAATCCATGGGTGGGTGAGTGCATTCAATCCCACCGTGATGTCATTGACCAGGAAATTGTCAGCGACCACGATATCGCTGAATGCTCCTGTTGAGTTGTTGTCAGGAACGCTAAAGCCCGAGCCACTGCCCGTGAACGTGGGCACAGTCGCCTGGGCCGGTCTGGGAATGAATGCGAAAACTGCTGATGTAGCGGTAGCTGCAATGGCAACCCGAGCTATGCAGGAAGTGTTCACGAAAAAAGCCGAATCTTTTCCTATCACCTCTCCCCCCCCCTCTCTCTCTCTCTTTGTCAAGTATCGATCGCGACCAGCTGTCGCGATCGATACAATCCCCTCCAGGGCCATGATCTCGATTTCGACGCGACACGGGAAATCCCGTGACCTGGCAGGCGGTGAAGCAGGCCTGGCACCGCTGATCTCGTCATGACTGCCCCCGTCGCCGCGGCACTCGCACCGGATCCCATTAAGGAAGGGTCTGCACGATCTCGGCTTCGTCGTACCCC
This sequence comes from uncultured Synechococcaceae cyanobacterium, assembly GCA_903907855.1. Taxonomy (GTDB): domain Bacteria; phylum Cyanobacteriota; class Cyanobacteriia; order PCC-6307; family Cyanobiaceae; genus Cyanobium. Next base: position 606 of record CAIVPT010000074.1, read on the forward strand.
TGTGGATGGGAGGCATCGGCGCTTTGCCGGTCACCTCTCCGGCAGCTAGCCGGAAGTCAGGCAGCCAGTCCGTTCTAGGGAGATGTCCGAAGCCTCCTCCGGCAGGTCCCGGCCGGACGGTCCCATCAAGAATCAGCCCCATCCTCGCCGCTGCCAGCATCGACCTGAAGGAGAACCAGATCCAGTCGCGCCCCGAGGAACTGCTCAAAGTCCTTATCGAGACTGATCATTCGCAGCGAACCTCTGATCGCAAAGGCGGCAAGATAGGCGTCCATCCAACGCTTGGGTGCCGCCTCCTCCAGCCCCGCCAAGCGCCACCAAAGCGCCTCCAATTCGGGAGGCTCCTCGATCAGGTCAACCTGGGGCAAGGCCGCAAAGGCGGCGAGGGCGCTCAAGGCATCCCGATTGGTGATTGGATCCGACCGATAGGCGTTGAAGATCGTCGGAGTGGAGACCAGCCGCAGAAAACTCTGCTGCGTGGCTCGGCAAAACAGGGCGGGAGAGCCAGGTGTGGCTTCCAGAAGCACCTTCTGGGAATTGGCGTGGGCTGGATGGGCGCAGACAGGCCGGCACGGCGACGGTCCTCCTGCATCAGGCACTGCTGCTCCAGCTCCAAAGCCGCTGCCAGATCCATTGCGGGCCGGGCGCCCGGGGCCTGGGCCCGGAAGACGGGCAATCCGTTTGGGTCCAGGCTGACCACCGCGCTGCTGATGGACGCACTGGGTGTGGGGCCACCGTGGAGGCCCAGACGAATGAACTCCGCGACCAGATCCTTAAGGCTGCATCCCTGCTGCAGTGCCCGCTGCTTGGCCTGGCGAACCAAGTGGTCAGGCAGGTCCAGGGTGGTCTTCATCGCACCGGGAACGGATCCACCACCACCTTAATGGCAAGCCAGCAAGCTGGTTTCCTGGCCCAGGCGCTCCAGCTGGGCCAGTTGGCTGCCATCGATCGCAGGGGCGTGAGGGCGAACCTGGGCTCAGGCCTGGAGCGGCTGCTCAACGTTCAGCCGGCCGACTGGGGAGCCGGCGGAGGGGAAAGCACAGCTTCCGGACGGGCCAGGGCCTCGAGTTGGGCGGTTAGCCCCTCGCCGGCGGGCCGTGCGGCCTGCTTCTGCGCCGCCTCGATCAGCCCGCGGAAGAGCGGATGGGGCTTGCCGGGCCGCGACAGAAATTCAGGGTGGTACTGGCAGGCGGTGAAGAAGGGATGGTCCTTCAGTTCGATCAGCTCCACCAGGCGGCCATCGGGGGAGGTGCCGCTGATCTCGTAGCCCGATTCCAGCAGCAGGTTGCGGTAGGCGTTGTTGAATTCGTAGCGATGGCGGTGGCGCTCGTAGACCACCTCCTCGCCGTAGAGCCGTTGGCCGAGGGTGCCGGGGGTGAGGCGGCAGGGGTAGACGCCCAGGCGCATCGTGCCGCCCAGATCCACCACATCCTGCTGCTCGGGCAGCAGGGCGATCACCGGGTGGGGGGTGGCCGGGTCGAGCTCGGTGCTGGTGGCGCCCACCAGGCCAGCCTGGTGGCGGGCCCACTCGATCACGGCGCACTGCATGCCCAGGCAGAGCCCCAGGAACGGCACCCGCTGCTCCCGCGCCCAGCGGATCGCGGCCACCTTGCCGTCGACCCCCCGGTTGCCGAAGCCGCCAGGAACAACCACCGCATCCATGCCCCGCAACAGCGGCTCCGCCCCCTGCTCTTCGATCTGCTCGGCGCAGATCCAGCGCAGATCGAGGGAGGCGTCGCGATCGAGGCAGGCATGGCGCAGCGCCTCC
>CAIVPT010000075.1 GCA_903907855.1 uncultured Synechococcaceae cyanobacterium
ATCCTCCATGATCTCGGTGCCTTCTCGATCATTGCCAGCGACTCCCAGGCGATGGGTCGGGTGGGGGAGGTGATCACCCGCACCTTCCAGACCGCCCACAAGATGAAGGTGCAGCGCGGGCCCCTGGCGGGCGACAGCGAGCGCAACGACAACACGCGCCTCAAGCGCTACATCGCCAAGACCACGATCAACCCGGCGATCGCCCACGGCATCGACAGCCAGGTGGGATCGGTGGAGGTGGGCAAGCTGGCCGACCTGGTGCTGTGGAAGCCGGGTTTCTTCGGCGTGAAGCCCCAGCTGGTGATCAAGGGTGGTTCGATCGTCTGGGCCCAGATGGGGGATGCGAACGCATCGATCCCCACGCCAGGCCCGGTGCATGGCCGGCCGATGTTTGCCGCCTTCGGCGCCGCGCTGGCCCCCAGTTGCCTCACCTTCATGAGCCAGGCCGCCCTGGATGACGACCTGCCCAGGCGGCTTGGGCTGCGAAGGCCCTGTGTGCCGGTGGTGCAGACCCGCGGGATCGGCAAGGCATCAATGCGAAACAACGATGCCCTGCCCAAGGTGGAGGTGGACCCGCAGACCTACGAAGTGTTTGCCGACGGCGAGCTGCTCACCTGCGAGCCTGCCGACGTGCTGCCGATGGCCCAGCGTTACTTCTTGCTCTAAAAGTCCTGGCCTAATGGAAAAGCCTCGGCCCTGATGGACCGAGGCATAAAGGATCAGGAAACGTCTGATTCAGACTGGCTCTCGATCAGGCCAGCCGGCGGATGCGACGACGGAGGCTGCGGCTCCAGGCGAAACCAATGCCAGCACCAACGAAGGGCAGGGGAGCAGGAACGGGCATGTAGTCATAGGAGTAGTGCCAGCGCACGGCTACACGACCAGAGGCCACAGCATCGTTGAAGGAGGTGAAGGGGACGGGGGGAGAAATATAGCTCCAGCTAGCCGAATACCCTGTGAGGCTGGGCAGAGGGGTGGATGGGGGAGCGGTGTAGTTCGCAGGGCTAGTCAACGTCAAGAAGGGATCAGGAGCGACGAGGCTGGCGGCCGACCCAGTCAGCGGGAGGACAGAAGAGTTAGGGGGAATGCTGCCAACCGCGGTTGCCGCGAGAGGATCGACTGTCACGGTTCCAGTGGTATCGATCCGATCAAAACTCAGAACAACTTGGGAATTAAAAGGACCATTTATAGTATTGGCAGTGTTGTTAAAGAAGCCTATTGTGCCCGAAGCCTTGGCATTTGTGATGACGTAGTCGTAGCCAAGCAGCACGACATTGGCCTTCTCATTGCTGAGCTTGCTGGGGGTAAAGCGGCTGAAGCTCAGCGTGGCCGTGCTGGAGCTGTTGCCCGTCAGCGAAAAGGCCGAGGACGAGGAGGTCTGGAAGGAGGTGAGCGCCTGGGCGCTGGGGGCCCAAAGGGCGGACCCGGCAAGGGCTGCGGAGACGAGCAGAAGGCGGGTGAAGGCCATGGAGGGACAGAAACCCAGAAGCTTTCGAGCAAGTTACCACCCAAATTCGCGAATGTGTGCAGGGCGCCCCCGGGACGGTGGGCAAACGGTCACAAAGGCCAGAAGCTGCGGCTACGCCCCGGGGATGGCCTAGGTGCCGAGCGCCCCAGGCAGGCCGTAGCGCTCAGGCCAGCGACTGGATGGCAGCCAATGGCTGCCAAACAGGCGGTCGAGCCAGGGGAAGATCGCCGCATAGTTGCGGTTCGTCGCCACCGGGCCATCGATGGCGTGGTGCCAGTGATGGAAGGCCGGCGTGGCCAGCAGCCCCTCCAGCGGGCCGAAGCGCAGGCCGAGGTTGGCGTGCACGAAAAAGCTCCAGATCGTGGCGACGACCGTGTAGAGGATCGGAATCAGGTCGAAACCCTGGGCCGATGGCTGGGCCAGGCCCAGCAGATAGATCGGCACCAGCCCCGCCAGGCGCGTGATGCACAGATCGAGCGGGTGGGCCCGGGTGTTGACCAGCCAGTCCATCGCCTCGGCGCTGTGATGCAACCGGTGCCAGCGCCACAGCAGCGGCAGCTCGTGGCTCAGGCGATGGCCCCAGTAGGCGCCGGCATCGCCCACCACGAGGGCAAGCAGGAAACGCAGCAAAGGCGGCATGGCCGCCATAGCGGTGTAATAACTGCTGTGGGCGAGCGAATGGAACAGCCAGGCCAGGGCTGAGAGGGGCAGGGCTAGCAGCAGCTTGGGTAGCAGGCCGCTCAGGAAGTAGTACCCGAGATCCGCAGCAAAATCCTTGCGGAGCACCGGTTGGCGGCGCTGGGGGAAAAGCCGCTCCAGCGGCACGAAGATCGCCATCACCACAGCCAGCCAGAGCAGCAGCCGGGCGATTTCGATCAACAGCAGCCGGAGCGGCGGCAGCACGCTCTCCAGGGGGAGCGACACGGGCATCAACGACCGGAGCGCAGGCGGCGGCGCAGCCTACGGCTGACACCGAAGGCGGCCGCACAGCCGGCCACCCCAAGCGGACCTGGCACCGCGGTCGTGGGCGGATCCGGCGGATTGGGCGGGCCTCCCTGTGGGGACACCGACACCCCGGAGAGCAGGGCCATGGGCGGCTGGTTGCCCGGCGTGCCATTGGCCATGAACTCCAGCAGGGCCGAGGAGCCGCTGGCCACGAAGCTCAGAATCTGCTTCTGCCACCCGGAAACGGGGGCATTCGCCGGCTTGGCGATCGTCTGCGAAGACTGGGTGGCGCCATCGAAGGACACCTCCCACCAGTTGGTGGTGGCCTGGTTGTAGGTGCCATCGACGCACTGTCCGTTCTCCAGGTAGCAGTCGAACTGACCGGCCGCCTGCCAGAAGGTCACGTCGTAGGTGGTGCCGGCTGTCAGGCCGGTGAGCGACTGCTGGATGCCACCGCTGTAGGCGGGGTCGCCATCGGAGGCGATGTACCAGCCCGAGTTGTCGACGCTGTTCACCGTCTGACCGGGGGTTCCGAACAGGGTCCAGTTGCGGCGGCCATTCTGCTGGGCGGCATTGAGGCCGGCTCCCTCCTTCGAGAAGGTGGTGCCATCGGAGACGACGTACATCAGGTTGTTCTGCCAACCGCCCACACCGCGAGGATTGTCGACAACAGTCCAACCTGGGATCGAATAGATCGATGGCTGGGTGTTCCCCACCCCGGTACCAGCGTTGATGCCGGCCGAAGGGGCCGCATCCGGACCGGAGATCAGGTTGGCGGAGGGAACGAGGCCACCGTTGAGGAAGGTGACGGCCATCGCAGGGCCGGCCATGGCGGGCACCACAGCAACAAGCAGGGCTCGGCCCACCAGAGGCAAGCGAGAGAGGAAACCACGCGGGCCGTGGCTCAGGGCCGTCGGAGACGTTGTGCGTTCAGGGGAAATGCGTGCCACAGAAAAAGAAGTATTCGGACAAAAGACGAATAGTCCGCGAGGATTGTACGAAACCGGCACTGGAACGGCAAGGGCCAGACCGCTCCCAGGGGGCCTACTGGAGCAGCTGCCGCCTGGCTCGAGCAGCCGATCGACCCGTCCCGTCGCCAGCCGCGCCATCCTCAGCTCCGGTAGCAACCGTCACCGGGCCGGGCCCGGTCGCCACTGCAGGATCGCCCCACAGGAGAGCGCCGCCATGTTCACGGAGTACAGGCCCAACCACGGCTACGACGAGTACTTCCGCGCCGCCGACCACCCCCGCGACGGCCTCAGCCCGCTGCTCTCCTCCCTCGGGGCGATGGGCCTCGACCAGCTCAACCACAACCACGCGGCCGCCGGCATGCTGCTCAAGCGGCTGGGCGCCACCTTCCGCCTCAACGACTCCGGCAGCCAGGGGGTGGAGAGGATCCTGCCCTTCGATCCCCTGCCCCGGCTGATCACCGCCAGCGAATGGCAGCGCCTGGAGCAGGGCCTGATCCAGCGGCTCGAAGCGATCGACCACTTCCTGGCCGACGTCTACGGCGAGGGCCGGATCCTGGCCGATGGCGTCGTGCCCGTCGAAGACGTGCACAGCTCCCAGGGCTGGCGGCCCCAGATGATCGGCTTCCGGCCGCCCCTCGACCGCTGGTGCCACATCTCCGGCCTCGATCTGGTGCGCGATGGCGAGGGCACCTGGCGGGTGCTGGAGGACAACCTGCGCTGCCCCTCCGGCGTGGCCTACTTCCTGGAGAACCGGCGCGTGATGAAGCGCATCTTCCCCAGTCTGTTCAGCGGCCGGGCCGTGGCGCCGATCGACAACTACGCCTCCCAGCTGCTGCAGACCCTGCGCGAGCTCGCCCCCTGGACCGACACCCCCAAGGTGGTGCTGCTCACCCCGGGCGTGTTCAACAGCGCCTACTTCGAGCACAGCTACCTGGCCCAGCAGATGGGCATCCAGCTGGTGGAGGGTCGCGATCTGATCTGCGAAGGGGGCCGGGTATGGATGCGCAGCACCTCGGGGCTGGAGGCGGTGGATGTGATCTACCGCCGCATCGACGACGACTTCCTCGATCCGGCGGTCTTCCGCGCCGATTCGATGCTGGGGGTGCGGGGGCTGCTGGAGGTGTTCGCCGCCGGCCGGGTGGCGATCGCCAATGCCCCGGGCACCGGCGTGGCCGACGACAAGCTGATCTACGCCTATGTGCCGGAGATGATCCGCTATTACCTGGGCGAGGAGCCGATCATCGCCAATGTGCCCACCTACCTCTGCGCACGGCCGGAGGATCGGGCCTACGTGCTGGCCCACCTGGGCGAGCTGGTGGTGAAGTCGGTGGCGGAGGCTGGGGGCTACGGCATGCTGATCGGGCCCCACGCCAGCGCCGAGGAGATCGCCAGCTTCGCCACCAAGATCGAGGCCGATCCGCGCAACTACATCGCCCAGCCCACCCTTGAGCTCTCCACCGTTCCCTCCCTCAGCGAAGGGGAGCTCTACCCCTGCCACGTCGACCTGCGGCCCTACGTGCTGCGGGGCAAGGGCGCCTGGGTCACCCCCGGGGGCCTGACGCGGGTGGCCCTGCGCCGCGGCTCGCTGGTGGTCAACTCCTCCCAGGGCGGCGGCTGCAAGGACACCTGGATCGTGGAGGACCTCTCATGCTGAGCCGCGTCGCCGATTCGCTCTACTGGATCAACCGTTATGTGGAGCGGGCCGAAAACGTGGCCCGGTTCGTGGAGGTGAGCGAGGCTCTGGCCCTCGATTGCCCCCCCGGCAGCGCCGAACCCTGGCTGCCGTTGATCGAGGCCAGCGGTGAGCGGGAGCTGTTCGACAAGCTCCATCCCGGCGGCGGCCCGCTGGAGGTGGTGGAGTTCCTGGTGCGCAACCCGGACAACCCCAGCAGCGTGGTCAACTGCATCGCCATCGCCCGCGAGAACGCCCGCCAGATCCGCGATGTGATCACCACGGAGATGTGGGAGCAGCTCAACGGCACCTACTGGACCCTGCAGGAGGCTGACTTCTGGCAGCAACCACCCCAGGAGCAGTTGCGCGAGATGCGGCGTGCCTGCCAGCTCTTCTACGGCATCACCGACGCCACCCTCAGCCGCGACCTCTCGTGGCAGTTCAGCCGGCTTGGGCGCCTGCTGGAGCGGGCC
>CAIVPT010000076.1 GCA_903907855.1 uncultured Synechococcaceae cyanobacterium
GCCGCCAGCGCGACTCAGCAGCAGGGCCAGCCCATACACAAGAGCCGCCGGCAGCAGGGCGAAGCCAAACCAGCGGGCCACCAGGCCGCGGCCGGGGGCGCTGGGCGGGGGAGAAAAGGTCATCGGAGCAGCTTAACCAGCCCTTAATCAGGCCCCTTCTCCCCGGCTGTCCATCGCCGTCAGATAGGCGCTGCTGCCCACTTGCTGGAGGCGTTCGTCCTTGGCTCGCACCTGCTCGTGCAGGCCGCTGCGGTAGGCGGCGAGCCGCTCCGCCAGCGCCCCATCCGCCAGGGCCAGGATCTGCGCCGCCAGCAGGCCGGCGTTGGTGCCGTTGCCGATCGCCACCGTGGCCACCGGGATGCCGGCAGGCATCTGCACGATTGAATGGAGCGAATCCACCCCCGACAGTGCCCGGCTGGCCACCGGCACGCCGATCACCGGCAACAGCGTGAGCGAGGCCACCATCCCCGGCAGATGGGCCGCGCCGCCCGCCCCGGCGATCACCACCTGCAGCCCGCGCACCGCCGCCCCCTCCGCAAACGCCACCATCTCCTTAGGGGTGCGGTGCGCCGAGAGCACCCGCACCTCGCAGGCCACCCCCAGCCGCTCCAGCACCTCCACCGCCGGCTGCATCGTCGGCAGGTCGGAATCGCTGCCCATGATCACGGCCACCCGCACCGGCCCTGCGGAATCGGGCGTTCGGGCGATGGGCGCGGCGGCGGCGTCCGGCGCAGCGGGGGCGGTCATGGCGGGGCGGCGGCGAGGATCATTGTCCCTTCCCCCTGGTGTGCTCCCGTGCGCTGGCTCCGCAACGTGCGCCTTCCCGCCGCCCCTGCCACCGCCGCGACTGCCTGCGGTGGCGCCGTCTCCGGCATGGAGGGACTCTGGCGCGTGGGCCTCGCCGACGACGGCACCATCGCCACCCTCCAGCCCACCGGATCCGGCAGCGCCGCCGCCGGCGAAGACTGGGGCGGCGACTGGCTCAGCCCGCCGGGGGTGGACCTGCAGATCAACGGCGGCCTCGGCCTGGCGTTCCCCGAGCTCACCCCCGCCGACCTTCCCCGCCTGGAGGCCCTGCTGGACCTCCTCTGGCAAGACGGGGTCGAGGCGATCGCGCCCACCCTCGTGACCTGCGGCGTGGCTGAGCTGCGGGGTGCGCTGGCGGTGCTCGCCCAGGCCCGCGCCCGCCACGCCCCGGGCCGCTGCCGCCTGCTCGGCGCCCACCTGGAGGGTCCGTTCCTGGCCCCCGAGCGGCGCGGCGCCCATCCCGCCGCCCACCTGGCCGTCCCCTCCGCCGCCGCCCTGGCCGAACGGCTCGGTGGCTTCACGGGCGGCGCCGGCTGGCAGGGTCCAGCCGATGTGGCCCTGGTGACCCTGGCCCCGGAGCTCGACGGGGCCACCGACCTGATCGCCGCCCTGGGGCGCTCCGGCGTGGTGGTGAGCCTGGGCCACAGCGCCGCCAACGAGGCGCAGGCGGCGGCGGCCTTCGCCGCCGGGGTTTCGATGCTCACCCATACCTTCAACGCCATGGCCGGCCTGCACCACCGGGCCCCCGGGCCCGTGGCCGCCGCCCTGCTACGCCACGACGTGGCTTTCGGCCTGATCGCCGACGGCGTACATGTAGCCCCGTCGCTGGCAGTGCTGCTGCAAAGGCTGGCGGGCGAGCGGCTGGTGATCGTCAGCGACGCGCTCGCCCCCTACGGCCTGGCCGAGGGGCGCCATCGCTGGGATGAACGGGTGCTGCTGGTGGAAAACGGCAGCTGCCGGCTCGAGGACGGCACCCTGGCGGGCGTGACCCTGCCGCTGCTGGAGGGGGTGGTGCGACTGGCCCGCTGGGGCGATCGACCCGGCGCCTCGATCGCCGCGGCCACGGTGACGCCGCGGCGGGTGCTGGGGGACCGGCGGCCGGTGGAGCAGCTGCTGGTGGGCCGGCCGCTGGCCGAGTGCCTGCGGTGGCAGGCGGGCTCCGAGGGTCTGGGGTGGACGTGGGCCGGGGCCGACGCCTGAAGCGCAGGGCGCTGGTGGGCTGAACGTCCGGGATCTGGCAAGGCAACGCAGAGGCTCAGCCCCGCGGGAGAGCGGCACGCAGCCGGACTAAGGCACCCAGGACACACACGATCTAAGTCTGACTGCTATCTTACGAAACCATTCGGTAGCTCCCAGCGTGGCCACCCTCCCCCAGCGTGCGCAGCACCTGCCCGTTGCGCTCCTCTGCTGCGCGCTCGGAACGACCCTGTTCGGCCAGCCGGCGCGGGCCCTCCTGACCACGAACACCGCAGGCTTCGGCAACCCGGTGGTCAGCGCCAATTTCAATCCCATCCCCGTAAACACCACAAGCCAGGGGCCACTGACTTTTCTAACCCCGAACAACCACGAAGTAATTTTTACATCAAATAGCCCCAATGCCATCATAAACTATACCGGGAGCTACGGCTTCCCCCCCAACTCCAACTGGAACAACCAGCCCATGGCAGCAATCGGCGACTTCACCGGCTTCATTGATTTCACATTTAAAGGCTTCCAGGTGAAGGCGGCAGGCGGTCTTCTAAACTACGCTCCATCCACTCCAGACTTGATGACCATCAGCGCCCTGGACGTCAATGGCGCTATCCTTGAAACCCATAACTTAACGTTCACCACTAGCAGCGGAAATCAAGGGGCAACATATTACATCCAGCGCCCACAGGCTGACATCGCCACATTGCGAATCGCCGAAAACTTTGCGGCCCTTGCCTACTTCACCTACGACGCCCCTCCGGTTCCAGGCCCCCTGCCCCTCCTCGGAGCCTCGATCGCCTTCCTGCACAGCCGGAAGCTAAGGAAGCGCATCCAAGGCTGAAGCACCCGTCGGCCTTGATCCGAAGGCCATCCCCCTAGGATCCGGGCCGCCCGCTCCCGCCGCGATGACCTCCGCCCCCCAGGCCAGCGCCCCCCAGCCTGCCGCCGACGCCAAGGCCGCCGAGAAGCAGGAGGTGAAGGGCTACTTCGAAACCACCGGCTTCGAGCGTTGGAACCGCATCTACAGCGACAGCGACGACGTCAACAAGGTGCAGCGCAACATCCGCATCGGCCACCAGAAAACGGTGGATGAGGTATTGGTGTGGCTGGGCGAGCAAGGCGATCTGCCCCAGCGCTCCTTCTGCGATGCCGGCTGCGGCGTGGGCAGCCTGGCGATCCCCCTGGCCCTCGCCGGCGCCGGCTCGGTGGAAGCCAGCGATCTCTCCGAATCGATGGTGGTGGAGGCGCGCCGGCGGGCAACCGAAGCAGGCCTGGGGGAACCGGGTCTGCGCTTCTTCGCCTCCGATCTCGAGGGTCTGCAGGGGCGCTTCGACACCGTGATCTGCCTGGATGTGTTCATCCATTACCCGCAGGCGGCCGCCGAGGAAATGGTGGGCCACCTGGCTGGGCTGGCCGAGCGGCACCTGATCGTGAGCTTCGCCCCCTACACGCCGCTGCTGGCGCTGCTCAAGGGCATCGGCCAGCTCTTTCCGGGCCCCAGTCGCACCACCCGCGCCTACACCCTGCGCGAAGAGGGGATCGTGAAAGCGGCGGCGGCGGCGGGCTTCCGGCCGGTGCGCCGCAGCCTCAACCAGGCCCCCTTCTACTTCTCCCGCCTGATCGCCTTCGAGCGTGGCTGAGGCGGCGCGGCCCCAGGTGGCCTTCCTCGGCCTCGGCGCCCTCGGCACCCCGATGGCCGCCAACCTGCTGGCGGCGGGCTTCCCGCTCACGGTGCACAACCGCAGCCCCGAGCGGCAGCAGCTTCTCTGCGCCCAGGGGGCCCGCGGGGCCACCAGCCCCGCCGCCGCCGTGGCCGGCGCCCCCTTGGTGTGCCTCTGCCTCAGCGATGACGCCGCCGTGCGATCGGTGCTGCTCGAGCAGGAGGGGGCCGCGATCGCCGCGCTCGCCCCCGGCAGCCTGGTGATCGATTTCTCCACCATTGCCCCAGCCACCAGCGAAGCGCTGGCCCTGAAGCTGGCGGATCACGGGGTGGCCTACCTCGACGCCCCGGTCACCGGCGGCACCGAAGGGGCGCGCGCCGGCAGCCTCTCGGTGCTGGTGGGGGGAAGCGCCGAGGATCTGGAGCGGGCCCGGCCGCTACTGGAGGCGGTGGGGGGCCGCATCAGCCACTTCGGGCCGGTGGGGTGCGGGCAGCGGGCCAAGGCGGTGAACCAGGTGCTGGTGGCCGGCAGCTACGCGGCGGTGGCCGAGGCCCTGGCCCTCGGCACCCGGCTCGGCCTGCCGATGGCCGAGGTGATCGCGGCGCTGCGGGAGGGGGCCGCCGATTCCTGGGCCCTGCGCCATCGCGCCGACACCATGCTCGCCGGCGAGTTCCCCCTGGGCTTCCGGCTCGCCCTGCACCACAAGGACCTGACCATCGCCCTGGAGGCCGCCGCCGCCGCAGGCCTGGCGCTGCCGGTGAGCGAGCGGGTGGCGGCGATCGAGGCGGAGCTGATGGCGGCGGGCCACGGCGGGGAGGATGTGTCGGCCCTGGCCCGCTGGTTTCTGCCGTCCGAGAGCGAACCTGAGGCGGCCTACTGGGACGGGCGCTACCGCGAGGGCCGCGACGGCTGGGAGCTGGGGCGGCCGGCGCCCCCCCTGGAGGCCTTCCTGCGCCACGATCCCCGCCGGCCCCATCCCCCCGGAGCGGTGCTGGTGCCCGGCTGCGGCCGCGGCCATGAGGCCGCCCTGCTGGCGGAGCTGGGCTTCGCGGCGATCGGCCTCGACCTCAGCGGCGAAGCCCTGCACGAGGCGCGTCGCCTGCATGGCCCCGATCGTCAGGCCCTGCAGTGGCGGCAGGCCAACGTGCTTGAGGCAGGAGCCCTGCGGTCGGCGGGGCTCGCCAACGGCAGCCTGCAGGGGGTGGTGGAGCACACGTGCTTCTGTGCCCTCGACCCCAGCCGCCGCACCGCTTACCTGCGGGCCGTGACGGACCTTCTGGCCCCCGGCGGCTGGCTGCTGGGGCTGTTCTGGTGCCACGGGCGCCCGGGAGGGCCGCCCTTCGGCAGCGATCCGCAGGATCTGCACCGGCAGCTCCAGGGGGCCGGTCTGGAACCTGTTCTATGGGAGCCCGCCCGCGACTCCGCCCCCGAGCGCGACAACGAATGGCTGGGACTCTGGCGGCGTCCCAACAACGATCGGTAGGCGAGGGGGAAGGTGAACCCTGGAAAACCCACTCCCGGAGGGATGCCAGTTCTGTTCACTACGCACAGTATCCGCGGCATCGACACCCGCCAATCCCCGGCCTGGCCCTGCATTCGATCGCAAACGGCAACATGATCAGGATGCTGCAACAAGGGCGCGTATATTGAGATTGTTGCTCAGCCCGTCCAGATCCGCCATCAGCCAGAAACTTTCTCGCCCGAACTCCCCCAGCCCACCTTGAGCCGCGCGCGAACACACGGGTAGGGCCACCCACACCATCCCCCGATCCGCTGAGCGCCACTGATGATCGAGCACGATCGCTTCGTTTATGTTCATTTCCCGAAGACAGCCGGGATGAAGCTAGGGGAAGTGCTCACCTCAATTCCAGGGGCGATTCGCAATCCCGATCATCACCACTTTTCCATCGAAGACAGGCAGCGGGCGGATCCCGGCTGGGAGGTGGGTGATCGAATGGTGGTGGTTGGCTTTCGCCGCCTGCCACGCTGGCTACTGAGCCGCTATTCCTTTGAATTCCACAGAAGCCCTGGCCAACCCCACGATCCATCCCTACTCGAACACGGGAAGTTCATCGAGGCAAACGGCGAACTTGGCTATGCAGACATGTATGCCATGCGCTGGATTTCACCAGAAGTTTACCGAAACCACAACATCAGATTCCTGCGGCAGGAGAATCTTGCTACCGACTTTGAAGACGTATTTTCCAACTTCATCGACATCCACTCAATCGACCTTCGCTCCAAGGTGAACAGCTTCAAGCCTGACATACGAGGCGCCTCCGCAATCGCTCTGAATCAGAGTAAAATCTACCAAAGCTGCCCCTACTGGGCTGGACTGGAATTTGTGGCCTACGGAAACATCCTGGGATAGCTGGCCGTGGGGCCCATCACTCCGAACCATCGCCGTAGCGCAGCAGGATGCGGGCCAGGAGGGCATCGGACTGCTCCCCATACATCAGACTCAGCAGATCGAGCTTTTCGGCGTGGATGCGGCGGATCAGCGCCGCCGGAAGCACCAGCGTGGCGCGGAATTCCTGCAGGATCGGGAAATACCACTTCACCGTGCTCAGGTTCGCGGCCCGTGGCTGAATCGGCCGACCCGCCAGCGCCGAAAGCAGCGGCCCGATCCGCCCCTCCTGAATGAGGCTGTCGAAGCGGAACAGGTGCAGGGTGCCGTCGGGCAGCTCGCTGATCCCCTGGTGCCGGAGCGGATCAAAGTGCAGCCGCTCCACGGGAATCGCCAACGCCCCGCACAACTCCCGAATCGATTCGAGTGCCCCCACCGGTGCCCCCCGCTCGAGGTCTTCCCGAAAGCGTCGCTGCAGCTCCGGCACCGGGCAGCGGGCCAGCAAGGAATCGGCCGGAGTGGCCCCCGGCTGGCGCCGCAACGCCCCCTCGCCATGCCATTGAAAAAACGAAGAGATGTGGCGGCCGATCGGTTCGCGGAACACCGAAACAATCGGCAGCACCCGCCCGCGACGGCGGCGGTATTCGCGCAGAAACTGCGGCAGCAGCTCGGGGGTCAGCGGGGGGCTGAGGTTGGACAGGCGGTGGCAATGGGTGCAGGCAAAACCGTTATCGCGGAGGGTGTGAACCAGCGTCTGGGTGCCCGTCTTGTGGGCGCTGTAGACCAGGAACTCAAGGTCGTACAGGGCTTCAGCAATCGCCATCGACCCTCCCCGCCGGCGGCACCTTAGGGGTCCTGCGGCAGCGGCAGCGGCAGCGGGGCCTCCACGCGCAGGCGGCTCCCATCCGGGTGGAGCAGCGTCAGCCGCCAGGCCTGCAGCTGGTAGCCCCCCTCCCCGGGCAGGGCCTCCGGCCGGGCGCTGCCCCCCGGCAGATAAAGGGGATCGCCAAGTAGCGGCGCCCCCAACGCCGCGCAGTGGATGCGGATCTGGTGGGGGCGGCCGCTGGCGATCGCCACCGCCACCAGGTCGGCAGCGGGGTGGCGCTCCAGCAGGGTGAGGGTGCTGCAGGCCGGCAGATCGCCCGCCCGATCACCCGGGGCCTCGCCCGACGATTCGGAGCCAGCGGCACACCAGATCCGCCCCAGCCGCGGATGGGCGCGGCGCCCGATCGCCCCCTCAAACCGCAACGAGGCGCCCGGCGCCAGGTCCAGCGCCCCCGGCTCCAGCAGCGCCCGGTAGACCTTGTGGCAGCCCGCCGTGGCCAGCGCGCCCGCCGTCGCGGTGCTCTCCCGCAGCAGGGCGCTCAACCAGGCACGGGTGGCGGGCCGCCGGGCACACACCAACAGACCCGTGGTGAACCGCCCCAACCGGTGGACCGGCCGGGGCACGCCGGCGGGGTCGCCCCGGTGGCGACGCTCCAGCAGCCGCAGCACGGTGTGCTCCAGGAAGCCACCGGCCGGGAGCACCGGCAGGCCGGCGGGCTTGTCGATCACCTGCAGGTCGCCGTCGTCATGCACCACCCCCCAGGCGGCCGGCACCGCCTCCTCCCGCCAGGGGGGTCGGTGCCAGGCGAGCCGATCGCCCATCGCCAGCGGCCCATCCGCCGCCAGACGCCGGCCATTGCACTCGATCTCCCCAGCCGCCAGACGCCCCAACCAGGTGGCCCGGTCGGAGTGGGGATGGCGAGCGGCGTAGAAGGCGCTGATGGCCTGGCCCGCCTCGGAGGGCGCCACGCGGTCGCGGTAGGTCCAGCCCCCGTTGGGCCCGGCGGCCAGGATCACTCCACCAGGCCGTGCTCCAACGCGTAGCGCACCAGTTCGGTGCGGCTGGCGGTGCCGGTCTTGATGAACAGGCGGCTCACGTACTTCTCGACGTTGCGGATCGAGGTTTCCAGCCGCCGGGCGATTTCCTTGTTCATCATTCCCTCCGCCACCAGCTGCAGCACGCTCGCCTCGCGCGGGGTGAAGTCGAGCTGTACGTCGGGGGCCGTTTTGCGCACGCCGGCGGTGCCGCCCCCGCCGGCGGTGCCGAGCATCGAGCGGATCTCCGTGATCTGGCGAGCCATGGCGCCGATGTCGGCGTCGGCGTAGCGGGCGGCCTCCGCCAGCAGCCGCTCCTGGCGCCGCACCACGTTGCGCACGCGGGCCACCAGCTCGTCGGGATCGAACGGCTTGGGGATGTAGTCGTCGGCCCCGGCCTGGAAGCCGGCGATGCGATCGGCGGTCATCCCCTTGGCGGTGAGGAAGATCACCGGCGTGCCCCCGAGCCGCTCATCGGCCCGAAGGCGCTTGAGCAGGCCGTAGCCATCGCAGCGGGGCATCATCACGTCGGTGATGACCACATCGGGCAGGAGCTGCTGGGCCTGGGTCCAGCCCTCTTCGCCGTCGTTGGCGGTGTGGACCGTGAATCCCTCATCTTCGAGGTAGGCCTTCACGGCGGTGCGCAGGCCCGGCTCATCGTCGACGAGCAGCAGGCGAACGGGCGGCGGCGGGGCCTCCGCCGCAGGGGACTCGGCCCCTGGGGACTCGGCCGGAGTGGGGGTGGGGGAGGCGGCGGATCCGGCGCGCTCCCCAGGATCGGAAGGATTGGGCATGGCCGAAATCTAGGCATGCGCCCCGGGATCGATCAGGGGCTCGGCAGGATCTGTTCGCGCTCGATCAGGCGGCCGTCGAAGCCGAGCCGCCGCGCCTCCTGCCCCAGGCTGGCGGGATCGCGGCCCGCCAAGGCGGGATGGCACACGGCCCACCAGATCTGGTGGTCGAGCCGGTTGGCCGGCGTGATCGGCCCGCCGGGGTTGAGTTCACGCACGATCAGGGTGCGGCCGCGGCCCGTGATCCGCAGCGGCGATCCGGGGCGGCAGCTCACCTTGTCGGTGGCGATGGAGACCCGATCGCGCACCTCCTCCCACAGCTGCACCCGCCAGAGCCCCTCCTGGCCCGGATCCGGCCGGGCGCCGAAAACCCCCACCGCCCGGGTGCCCTCGAAGCC
>CAIVPT010000077.1 GCA_903907855.1 uncultured Synechococcaceae cyanobacterium
CCTTGCAATTTGCGGAGGCGCCAGGTCTTCTGTTGCGATTCAGGCGTCCAGTCGTAGCGTGTTAACGCTCGCCTCGACAGTTGTGTTGGGTCGGGTCTTTTCTTCCCCTCTCTCACCGCATTTTTCATCCCATGACCACTGCACTTCGCAGCGGCCGGGCCGGAAGCTGGGAAAGCTTCTGTCAGTGGGTGTCATCCACCAACAACCGCATTTATGTGGGTTGGTTCGGCGTGCTGATGATCCCCTGCCTGCTGGCCGCCACCATCTGCTTCATCGTTGCCTTCGTCGCCGCACCCCCGGTTGATATCGATGGCATCCGTGAGCCCGTAGCTGGTTCTTTCATCTACGGCAACAATATTATCTCTGGCGCTGTTGTCCCCTCCAGCAACGCTATCGGTCTGCACTTCTACCCGATCTGGGAAGCTGCCAGCCTGGATGAGTGTCTATACAACGGTGGTCCGTATCAGCTGGTGGTGTTCCACTTCCTGATCGGCATCTCCGCCTACATGGGCCGCCAGTGGGAGCTCTCCTACCGCCTCGGCATGCGCCCCTGGATCTGCGTGGCCTACAGCGCGCCTCTGTCGGCCGCCTTTGCCGTTTTCCTGGTGTATCCCTTTGGCCAGGGCTCCTTCTCCGATGGCATGCCCCTCGGCATCAGCGGCACCTTCAACTTCATGTTGGTGTTCCAGGCGGAGCACAATATCCTGATGCACCCCTTCCACATGCTGGGGGTGGCGGGTGTGTTCGGCGGCAGCCTCTTCTCCGCCATGCACGGCTCGCTGGTGACCTCCAGCCTGGTGCGGGAGACCACCGAGACCGAAAGCCAAAACTACGGCTATAAGTTCGGCCAGGAGGAGGAGACCTACAACATCGTGGCTGCCCACGGTTACTTTGGTCGCCTGATCTTCCAGTACGCCTCGTTCAACAACAGCCGCAGCCTGCACTTCTTCCTGGCCGCCTGGCCGGTGGTGGGCATTTGGTTCACTTCCATGGGAATCAGCACCATGGCGTTCAACCTGAACGGCTTCAACTTCAACCAGTCCATCCTGGATGCCCAGGGCAAGGTGCTGCCCACCTGGGCCGATGTGCTCAACCGGGCCAACCTCGGCATGGAGGTGATGCACGAGCGCAACGCCCACAATTTCCCGCTCGACCTGGCGGCCGTGCAGTCCACCCCCGTGGCCCTCACCGCCCCCTCGATCGGCTGATCCCCTCTCCGATCCCTCGCCCCAGGGCGTCCCCAGCCCCCTCCAACGAGGGGGCTTTTTTGTGCGCGGATCCGCCCCGATCCCCCGTGCCCCATGGGCGGTAGCGTCGGCGCGGGCCCCCCTGGCCGCCCTTCCGCCCCCTGGCCCCCCCTGTGCCGACCCGCCGGATCGCTGTCCTCGCCCTTGCCCTGTTGCTGACCGGCTGCGGCCTGCGGCGCCCCGATTCCCGCGCCGCAGACCCCAGGCCCCGGGTGCTGGCGAGCTTCACCGTGCTGGCCGACATGGCAGAGCAGGTGGCCTGCGGCCGGCTGCAGGTGGCTTCGGTGACCCGTCCGGGAGCGGAGATCCATGGCTACGAGGTGACCCCCGCTGACCTGCGGCGCGCCCG
>CAIVPT010000078.1 GCA_903907855.1 uncultured Synechococcaceae cyanobacterium
CTACGACGAGATTCTGGTCTTCAACCGTTTGCACCAGCCCCAGCGCGCTCGCACCTTGGTGGTGGATATTTCCATCGATGGCCAGGGCTGGCATCGCATCCACACCTGTGATCCCGAAGCTCCTCCCTTCGGCGGCACCGATGGCAACCCCCTGCGGATCGTGACTCCCGGCTACGAAACCCGCTTCATCCGCTTCCAGCTCCAGGAGCCTGAATTCCTTCACTTCGTGGCTGTTGAGGTTTATCGCTACGACGAGTAAGCCACCAGCTGGATCCTGGTAACCCTGCCTCGCTCGTACGCGGCTGCGGTTGTCCTACCCCCAGCGATCAGGGTTGGATCGTGGCCCGTCCCACGAGCTCCAGCAGCCCCGACCCCAGGGCCGCGCTTTCCACCAGGATCGCGTCATCCATCGGCAGGCTCATGGCCAGCTCACCGCTCTCGCTGCTGAGAGCCACGGTTCCCTCACGGGCTTCCACCCGGGTTACCCGCTCCACCGGTGCCGCCTCGGGCCCGCTGGGCACGGCTTGCAGAACCAGCCGATCCTCCTCGAGGCGCAGACCCGAGAGCGGCCGAATCCCCAGCAAGCTTTCCGCCAGCTCATCCCCCAACCAACTCCAACTCGGGTGGGCCAGGGATCGGTTCAGCCCTTCACCGCTGAACACGATTGATCCGGCCACCTGAAAAGGGTTTTCCAGCTCCAGGGCCTGCCGCCGCACGAGGGACCCCATGCGTACCCGCATCGCTTCGCCCCGCAGCCGCACCTCCGCCAGCTCCAGGTCCTGGTAGCGCACCCCCCTCGCCTGCACCCTCACTCCCTCCAGCCTGCCGCGCAGCAACTGGAGGGCACTTCCCTCCAGGCGGATCTCCAAGGATTCGATCGCCTGGCACTGCTGGCGCACCCAGAATTCCAGTCCGCGCGCAAGGAGGGTCAGCACCGGCCCCGAATTCGCATCCGCCGAGGCGGCATCCCCGGTTGCCGCGACGTCCTCAGCCATGGTGCGCAGGGGTTGACTGCCGCCGTCCTACCCCATCCCCTCCCCCGTGCCCGGCCTGGGCCACCGTCAGCAGCCCCCCTCCACCCGCACGGGAAGGGTGTAGCGGTCGCCGGTGGCCAACGAACGGATCAACAAGCGTCCGTCGCCGCCCCAGCGATGGGGCGTCAGCCTCTGGGCGGGGAAGCGCAGCTCTGCGCTGTAGCGCCCCACCCGCCAGTCGAGATGCCACAACGGCAGGGCAGCGGCCCCCCTCGCCCCAGCCTCACTCGAGCGGCGGGCGGGCTCTAGCGCGAAGCGCTGCAGCGTCCCCTGGATGCGCATCACCCCCCACCCCCCGTCCAGCGACCAAGCGGCGAGCAGCGGCTCCCCGGGCCCGCTGCGACGTCCGGGGCTGCGCGGGTACACGAGGCCGAGGCAGCCCCGCAGGCCTGCGCTGCCAGCTTGGAAGGTCTGCAGGGGCGGGGCGACATCGCCGGCGGCGGCTATCGGCCCTGGCGGAATCCCCCACAGCACCACCACCGTGGCCAGCAGCGCGGCTCTGACGGAGCTGCGCCCGCTCCTCATGAGCCCCACATCCGCAGCAGATTGGCGTAACAGCGGCAGAGTCGGTCGAATTCCTCCCCCTTGCCCTCCCGCGCGAACAGGGAGCGCCGGGCGGTGTCGAGTTCGAACAGCAGCTCCCGCTGCTCGGCGCTGCGCACCCGGCTCTCGATCCACCCCACCGCCACCAACCGCTCACCCCAGGTCACCGGCTCCACGCGGTGCAGCAGGGTGCTCGGGTAAACGAAGGCCTGCCCGGCCGGCAGCCGCCAGCTCTCTTCCCCGCCGGGGCTCTCCACCACCAGGGCGCCGCCGCCATACGCGTTTATGTCACTCAGGAACACGGTGAAGGACAGGTCGGAGCGTCCACCGGCCATGAAGGCGTTGTCCACATGGGGGCCATACCCTTCCCCCGGCCCCATGCGACTGAAGAGCAGCCCATGGACGCGCAGGGGCAGGGCGGCTGCCTGCAGCAGGGCCTGATCGAGCAGCCGGCGCTCCAGGGGGTCCCGCAGGCGCAGATGCAGGGGCGAATCCCTTGCCAGCTGACGGTTGCGCTTCACCTCCCGGGCGTGCCAGCCGGCGGTCTCAGCGCCATCGCGCCAAGGGGCGCCGGGGGCGAGCAGGGGCTGGCGCAACTCGCCGAGCGCGGCGGCGTCCAGCAGCGAGTCGAGCACAAACTGCATCAGGGGGCGCCGCGATCCGTGGAAAGCCTATGGGGACTGGCCACGGTTGTTCCAGGGTGCGGCAGCGGCCACAATGGGAGGGCAGAGCATCAACGACACCATGGCCCGCTCCACCATTGCCGTTTTCCTGGCCAGCACCACGCTGATCGCAGGCCTGGCCGGTTGCGGCGGCGAGGGGGCCGACGAAAAGCGTGATCGCCCCGCGGAGGGGGCCAGCCCGGCGCTCACCGCGCCCGAGGGCGGGGAAGGGGGCGAGGGAGGCGAAGGGGGCGAGGGCTGATCTTCGCTCAGGGGGGCGGGGAGGAGGTGTCGAGGGCCCGACGCAGGATGGCCAGCCGGCGGGCGTTCACCCCCAGGTCGGAGTCACCCAGCCGGGATATCGAGCGGGCCTCCAGCACGCCACCCCCGGATTCAGCGTGGAGCTCGAGATCGTCCACGAAGCCGAACAGTCGGCTGGTGACCGTGGCGTGCAGGTAATCGGCGCGGGTCTCCACCACGGAGATGCCATCGAGGGCCAGCACCGCCGGCACCAGGCTCGCCAGGGCGGCACGGGGGTCGGCCACCGGCCATTCCTCCCGGCTGCAGTGGGCGGGTGTGCTGCAGGCGGCAAGGTGGCCGTCTTGAACCCCGAGATCGGTGGGCACCGGCCCGGCCAGATGCAGGAGGGAAGCGCCTGCGGCCAGTGGATGGAGGAGCAGCAGCAAGGCCAGGGTGGCTGTGAGGCACAGCCGACGGAACAGGGGGAAGAGGCGCGGAAGGGGTGAGGTGTTCATCGGGTGGCGGTGGTTGCGGCGTGTTCGCTCCAGGTGGCGGCCACCAGATCGGGGCGGTCGAGGTGGGGCAGGTGGCCGCAGCCTTCCACTTCCCGCAACCGGTCCCCCAGCAGGGCCTGGGCTGCCCGTTTCTGAGGGGGGCGCAGAATGCGGTCCTGGGCTCCCCACAGGGCGAGGAGCGGCTGGGACGGCAGCGGCTCGCCGCAGCCGGCGAAGCCGCCAGAGCGCGCGAAGCGGCGCAGGGAGTGGCCCAGCCTGGGGTTTGCAGATGCAGCGAGGCAATTTCAAGCTCGGCGGGCCCGATCGAGCCCTCGGGGTCGGCAAAGGCGCTGCGGCAGAGACCGCGGCGCACGGCAGGCAGCGAGAGCAGGCGAACGCCGAGGCCATCGAGGAGGGGGGGCAGGGGCCGGGGCCGCCCATCCAGACCGGCGGGGGCGAGCAGCAGCAGGCGCTGGATGCGTGTCGGTTGCCGACGGGCGAGCTCCACCGCCACCGAGCCCCCCATCGAGGCACCGATCAGGCCCACCGGTCCGGGGCTCCGCTCCTCCAGCCGTGCCAGTAGGCCCTGCAGATGGTGCAACACGCCGGAGGGGGCATAGTTGCCCCCCGCGGGCCGGGGACTGAAGCCGAAGCCGTAGAGGTCGGGGATCAGCAGCTGGTGATGGGGTGCCAGGTGGGGAACCAGCCTCCGGAATTCCAGGAAGGAGCTGTCGAAGCCGTGGAGCAGCAGCAATGGCGGCCCCTCCCCCACAACCGCCACAGGCCACTGCCCCTCCAACCCCGGCAGGTCCCACCACTGCACGGCGGCAGCCAGGGAGCGGCCAAGGGGATCGAGCAGGCCGGTGGCCGCCCGCGTTACCAGGGCGCGGCCGTCGAGGCTCGCGCGGGTGGAGGACCCGCTCATGAGGCGCGCAGTTCGGCGGCGGTGCTCACCAGGGCGGCCAGCAGATCGGTGGGGTCGACCCGGAAGGGGAGGTGATGGAGGTCGGAGCCCTCGCGGCAGGCGAAGCGACAGACCTCTTCGAGCTCCGAAAGGCTGGCCTCGCCAAGGCCGAGCTGGGCGAGGGTGACCGGCAGGCCGAGGCGCTCAAACAAGGGCAGCAGCTGGCGACGGGCCTGTTCCGCCAACCGGTTGCCGCCGAGCTGCTCCTCCAGGCGCAGTTGCACAAGAATGCCGAATCCCACTTTCTCGCCATGCAGGTGGCCATGGCTGGCGGCCAGTTGGGTCAGGCCGTTGTGCACCGCGTGGGCCGCCACCGTGCGGCAGCGGGCGCCGCCGATGCCGCCGATCAGCCCCGCGGTGAGGCCGCATGCCTCTGCCACCCGCACCCACGCCTCTCCGCCCGGTTCCGCCAAGGCCGTCTCCGCCTCCAGCATCAGTTGATCGCGGAGCACGCGGGCCATCTGCACGGCCTGTTGCACCACACCATCGCTGCTGCGGCCGCTGCTCACCGAGGCTTCGTACCACTTGGCCATGGCATCGGCGATGCCGCTGGCCAGGGTGCGGGCCGGCGCCTGCCGCACCAGGCCGTGGTCGAAGATCAGCAGATCGGGGCATCGCTCGAGCGCCACATCGCCGCGGAAGGCGCCCGTCGGGGAATAGAGGTTGGCCAGGGCCGTCCAGCCCGCGCAGGTGGCGGCGCTGGTGGGAACGGTGAGGCAGGGCAGGCCATGCCGGTGGGCGAGGAGCTTGCCGGCGTCGAGTACCTTGCCGCCCCCCACCGCCAGCACGGCATCCGCGTGTACGTCCTGGAGGGTCAGGGCCACCTCCTGCAGATCCTCCTCGCAGCAGTCGTGCCGGAGCTCTGAGGGCTGGGGATCCACCCCCACGGCCCGGAGGTCGTCCGCGAGGGAGGAGCGAATCGGCGAGGTGGCGTTGCTGCGCCCCAGCAGCAGGGGCTTGCGGCAGAGGCTCGGAACGATCGGCAGGGCTTCGCGCCAGGCGTGTTCGCCGCGCAGCACACAGGCGGGCGAGATGGCGTGCAGC
The DNA here is from genome assembly GCA_903907855.1 of uncultured Synechococcaceae cyanobacterium. Lineage (GTDB taxonomy): Bacteria > Cyanobacteriota > Cyanobacteriia > PCC-6307 > Cyanobiaceae > Cyanobium. The sequence continues at coordinate 4,982 of CAIVPT010000078.1, forward strand.
TGGGTGGAAGCGGGCATGGGGCCAGGCTAGAACCTGCCTTTGGACCTTCGCGGCGCGGCGCCTCCGATCAGACCGCACCTCTGGCCACAACGCGCCGGATCAGGGGCAACAGCAGGCCCACGGGTCCTCCGACGCCGGTGCGGAAGAAAGCCTCTTTCCAGTCTGAGCTCTGGCCTGCCCAGGGCCACCAGGGCTCATCGTGGCGGGAGGCGAATTTGCGCAGTTGCTCATGGCTGAGAGTGAGACCTTCGCAGCGCAGCAGATGCACGACCTCAGCAACGCTCTGACAAGCACGGAACGCATCCTGCAACTCTTCGCTATCAGCAACGGTGACACCGAAGAAGTAGAGGGGATCCGCCATCGTCATCGGTTTGGGCCGAAGTCCTTCCCAGAAAAGCAGATTCAGCAGACGAAAAGAGCCATGTGTTGGGGTTTTTTCAGCATGGTTGTCGCTCCCTGATGACAGCTTTTTGGCAAACCTCCCGAAACCTTCGCAAGACTCGTTCCATGGCCCACGGCATTACCCCAGGCTTGGCGTCTGCGGTGGCCAGTCCGCACAAAAAAGGGCCCGGCAGAGCCGGACCCCAGGTATCAATCGATGGGTGCCGTAAGGCGAGGGGTATTCCCTCAGGCGCTCGCACCTGCCAGTGAGGGCAGGGCAGGGGTAAGTGCCTGCTTGCGGATCACCACCTGCTTGGCATCGTCGATATCGACGACCGCCGCATCGCCTTCGCCGATGCGGCCGGAGAGGAACTCCTCGGCCAGGGAGTCTTCGAGCAGGCGCATCACGGCACGCCGCAGCGGACGGGCGCCATAGCTGGGGTTGTATCCCTCCTCCACCAGGCGCTCCTTGAAGGCCTCGGTGACCGAAAGGTCGATTCCCTTTTCGCGCATGCGGCCGAAGACCTCCCGCAGCATGATCTCGGCGATCTCCTTGACCTCATCGCGGCTGAGTTGCCGGAAGACGATGATCTCGTCGAGACGGTTGAGGAACTCGGGCCGGAAATACTGCTTGAGTTCCTCATTCACCAGGGAGCGAATTCGGTTGTACTGAGTCTCCTCAACATCACCACCCCCGAACTCGAATCCGAGGCCGCCGCCGCCCTTCTCAATCACCTTCGACCCGATGTTCGAGGTCATGATGATGAGGGTGTTTTTAAAGTCCACCGTCCGGCCCTTCGAGTCGGTGAGACGGCCATCTTCAAGCAGCTGCAGGAGCAGGTTGAAGACGTCGGGGTGGGCCTTCTCGATCTCGTCGAAAAGAACGACGGTGTAGGGACGACGCCGCACTGCCTCGGTAAGCTGGCCGCCTTCGTTGAAGCCGACATAGCCCGGAGGGGAGCCGATCAGCTTGCTGACCGTGTGGCGCTCCATGAATTCCGACATGTCGAGCCGGATCATCGCCTCTTCGCTGCCGAAGAAGTAAGCAGCCAGGGCTTTGGTGAGCTCCGTTTTGCCAACGCCGGTGGGGCCGCTGAAGATGAAGCTGGCAATCGGGCGGTTGGGGTTCTTCAGGCCAACACGGGCGCGGCGGATGGCCCGGGAGACGGCCTTCACCGCCTCATCCTGGCCAATGAGGCGCTGATGGAGGGTTTCCTCCATGTTCAGCAGCTTCACCGATTCGCTCTCCGTGAGCTTCTGCACGGGCACGCCCGTCCAGGAGGCCACGATCTGGGCAATGTCCTCCTCGGTAACCAGGGGGGTGCGCACGCCGGCTTCCCCGGGGGTTTCGCCGGCCTCCTCTGCGGTTGCCGTGACCGGCAGGGCCGATGCGGTGGCTTCCTCGGCCCCTGGCTCCTCGTCGCGGCGGGCCTGGAGGATGGAGCGGAGTTGGTCGCGCAGCTCCACCTCGCGGTCGCGCAGTTCGCCCGCCTTGGTGAAGTCTTGCTCTCGCACAGCCTCCTCCTTCTGCTTCTGAACATCCCGGAGCTGTTTGTCCACCTCCTTGGCGGCCGGGGGCAGCTTGGAATTGAGCAGACGCACGCGGCTGCCGGCCTCATCGATCAGGTCGATCGCCTTGTCGGGGAGGAAGCGGTCGGAAATGTAGCGATCACCGAGGGTGGCGGCGGCGACGATGGCTTCGTCGGTGATCTTGAGGCGGTGGTGCTGTTCGTAGCGCTCGCGCAGGCCGCGCAGGATCTCAATGGTGTCGACCACGGAGGGCTCGCCCACCATCACCGGCTGGAAGCGGCGCTCGAGGGCGGCGTCGCGTTCGATGTGCTTGCGGTATTCATCGAGGGTGGTGGCACCGATGCACTGCAGCTCCCCGCGGGCCAGGGCCGGCTTGAGGATGTTCGCGGCGTCGATCGCCCCCTCGGCTGCGCCCGCGCCGATGAGGGTGTGCACCTCGTCGATCACGAGGATCACGTTTCCGGCGGAGCGGATCTCCTCCATGATCTTCTTGAGGCGCTCCTCGAATTCACCCCGGTATTTGGTGCCGGCCACCAGCAGGCCGATGTCGAGGGTGAGAACACGCTTGTCCTCCAGGATGTCGGGCACGTCGCCGGAGGTGATTCGCTGGGCGAGGCCCTCGGCGATCGCGGTTTTGCCGACGCCCGGTTCGCCGATCAGCACAGGGTTGTTCTTGGTGCGCCGGCCGAGGATCTGAATCACCCGGTCGATTTCATTGTGGCGGCCCACCACGGGATCCAGCTTCGACTCCGCAGCCAGCTGGGTGAGGTTGCTGCCGAACTCGTCGAGCGTGGGGGTTTTGGTGGAGCCCTTGCCGCCGCCGCCGGCTGCCACCTCGGCGGTTTCGCCCAGCATGCGGATCACCTGGGTGCGCACCTTGGCCAGGTCGACGCCAAGGTTCTCCAGCACCCGTGCCGCTACGCCCTCGCCCTCGCGGATCAGCCCGAGCAACAGGTGCTCGGTGCCGATGTAGTTGTGACCGAGCTGGCGGGCCTCCTCCAGGGAAAGCTCCAGAACCCTTTTGGCGCGGGGGGTGAAGGGGATCTCCACCGCCACGAAGCCCGAGCCACGGCCGATGATCTTCTCCACCTCGACGCGAGCGTCTTTGAGGTTGACACCCATGGACTTCAGGACCTTGGCGGCGACGCCGGTGCCCTCCCCGATCAGGCCGAGCAGGATCTGCTCGGTGCCCACGAAATTGTGACCAAGGCGGCGGGCCTCCTCCTGGGCCAGCATGATCACCTTGATGGCCTTCTCGGTGAACCGCTCAAACATGGGCTGGACCGACTGCAGGTGGATCCAACCTATCAGGAGTGAAGGGTTGGCGCGCGACCCGTGAGCCCGTGCGCACACTCCCGCACAGGATCGCTTACGCCGCAAGGGCTCAGGGCGGGGAGTGCATAGTTTTCTGGCTGGAAATGATCGGTTTGGACGCTAGAAATTATCGGTTTCCCGCACCCGCATCCCAGGTCAGATTTCGCCATTGGATCAGGGCGTCGTCCCCGTTGCGGTAGTAACCGTGACGGATGCCGGCTTCGCGGAAGCCTGCGGCCGCGTACAACGCCCGCGCTGCCGGGTTGGTGGCGGCCACCTCCAGGGTGGCCCGTTCCGCCCCCAGCTCCCGCGCCCGGCCCAGCAGGCCCGCCAGCGCCCGGCGGCCCAGGCCGCGGCGGCGCCAGGCCGGTGCCACCCCCACCGCCGTGACGTGCAACTCATCCACCACCAGCCAGCCGGTGGCCAGGGCCAACAGCTCCTCGCCTTGGAACACCCCCACGCCTGGCCGGCGCGGATCCTCCAGCTCCCGGAGCCAGTGCGTTTCGCTCCAGAGCCCCGCGAAGCAGGCCTGATCCAGGGCGATGCAGGCGGCGAGATGTTCCGCTCCCAGCGGCGCCTCGCGCAGTTCCTCAGGCACCGACGCCTCCGGCAGCACTGATTAGCATCCGGAATTCCGAGCCCATTCGCGGATTTCCCATGGTGACGAGCGTCCAGCCTGCCGGCCCAGGCCCCACCACCGGCGGCAACGGCCTCGATCCCGCCGCCCCGGCCGATGCCCAGCCGCTTGCGGGCCGGCCGTTTGAAGTGGCCTGCGATTCCCTCAGCCCCAACCGCAATCTCACCCCGGTGACGACGCGCCTCGACGGGGAGGATCGGTTGATGGTGGGCGGTTGCCGGCTCAGCGATCTGGCCCGGATCTACGGCACCCCCCTCTACGTGCTCGATGAGGCCAGCCTGCGGTCCGCCTGCCGCGCCTATCGCCACGCTCTGGAAACCTTTTACCCCGGCCCCTCGCTGGCCCTCTACGCCTCCAAGGCCAACAGCTCCCTGGCGATCACGGCCCTGGTGGCCTCCGAAGGCCTCGGCCTCGACGCCGTCTCGGCCGGCGAACTACTCACGGCCCTGCAGGGCGGCATGCCCGCGGAGCGGATCGTGCTCCACGGCAATAACAAATCGCGGGAGGAACTGGAACTGGCCGTGGCCCGCGGCATCACGGTGGTGGTGGATAACTGGCACGACCTGGAGCTGCTCGCCCAGGTGGCCCCCGGCGCCGGCCGGCCGGTGCGGCTGATGCTGCGCTTCACCCCCGGCATCGAGTGCCACACGCACGAATACATCCGCACCGGCCACCTCGACAGCAAGTTCGGCTTTGACCCCGACCAGCTCGACACCGTTCTGCGCCATCTGGCCGGTTGCCCCTGGGCCTGGCTGGATGGCCTCCATGCCCACATCGGCTCCCAGATCTTCGAGCTGGACCCCCATCGCGATCTGGCGGCCGTGATGGCCGATGCCCTGGCCCTGGCCCGCTCCCTGGGCCATCCCTGCCGGGATCTGAACGTGGGCGGTGGCCTCGGCATCCGCTACATCGCCACCGATGACCCGCCGTCGATCCAGGACTGGGTGCGCACCGTGGCGACCGCCGTGGCTGAAGCGTGCACCACCCGCGGCCTGGAGCTGCCCCGCCTGCTCTGTGAACCCGGCCGATCGCTGGTGGCTTCGGCTGGCGTCACCCTTTATGCCATCGGCAGCCGCAAGGCGATCCCCGATCTGCGCACCTACATCTCGGTGGATGGCGGCATGAGCGATAACCCGCGGCCGATCACGTATCAGTCGCAGTACACCGCCCTGCTCGCCGATCGCCCCCTCGCCCCTGCTGATGAGGTGGTAACCGTGGCGGGCAAGCACTGCGAATCGGGCGACGTGCTGCTGCGTGATGTGAGCCTTCCGGCCGCCCACGCCGGGGAGGTGCTGGCCGTCTTCGCCACCGGGGCCTACAACGCCTCCATGAGCTCCAACTACAACCGCATCCCCCGCCCGGCTGCGGTTCTGGTGCACGATGGCATCGCCGATCTGGTGCAGCGGCGCGAGCAGCCGGAAGACCTGCTGCGCTTCGATGTGCTCCCAGTCCGGCTCGGCCCGGTACAGTGAGCGCGAAGCGGCGAGTGGCTTTGCCCCGTCCTTCATGACCCTGTGACCCCTCTCGCTCCGTTTGCGCGGAGGCAACCCCCCCGTCGCCGTGCAGGCCCTCCAGAGCTGGCTGCAGAGTTTCGACTGGCGCCTGCCGCTTGACGTCCTGGCGGCCACCGCGCTCGGCCTTCTGGTGCTTGGGCGCGTCACGGAGGCGCGGAGTTTCTGGCTGCTTCGGGGCTATCTGTTTCTGGTGGCCCTGGCGTGGGTGGTGCAGCGCACGGCCGTCCTTCCCCTCACCAGCAAGCTGGTGGACGCCCTGGTGATGGCCTGCAGCCTTGCCCTGGCAGTGCTCTGGCAGGGGGAGTTGCGGCGCGTGATGGAGCTCCTCGGCACCGGCCGCATCGGCACCCTGTTCGCCGACCGTCGCCGCGACCCCCTGGCCAGCGGTGCGGTGAGTGTGCTCACCGAGGCTGCCGGTCGCCTTTCCCAGACCCGCCGCGGGGCCCTGATCGTGCTTGATGTGGGCAGCGATCTGCGGCCCGAAGATTTCCTCAACCCCGGCGTCAAGCTCGACGCCCACCTCTCGGTGGACCTGCTGCTCAACCTGTTCGCCGTCGATACCCCCCTGCACGACGGAGCCGTGCTGGTGCGCAAGAACCGCATCGTGGCCGCGGGTGTGATCCTGCCGCTCTCCCGCCAGGGCCTCAACCGCTACGGCACCCGCCACCTGGCGGCGCTGGGCCTGAGCGAACGCCACGACCACTGCCTGTGCGTGGTGGTTTCCGAGGAGACCGGCACCCTGTCCCTGGCCTGCCAAGGGCGGCTGGAGCGGCCGATCACCAGCAGCCGGCTCCACGATCTGCTCACCGAGTCGCTGGCTGCCGCGCCGGCGGGGCGTAGCGTGGCAGCGGACCCGCCGGAACCCCGCGGATGAGTCGCGCCCTGGCGACCACACCCTCGCTCTCCCGAGAGCCGCTGCCAACCCAGCTGGATCCGGAGCGTCTGCCCGCCCACGTGGCGGTGATCATGGACGGCAACGGCCGCTGGGCCCGCCAGCGCGGTCTGCCGCGGGTCCTGGGCCACCGGGCCGGCGTGGAGGCTCTCAAGCGCACCCTGCGGCTCTGCAGCGACTGGGGCATCGGGGCCCTCACCGCCTACGCCTTCTCCACCGAGAACTGGACCCGTCCAGGCGAGGAGGTGACCTTCCTGATGACCCTGTTTGAGCGGGTGCTGGCCCGGGAGCTGGAGGGCCTGATGCGCGAGCAGGTGCGCATCCGCTTCCTAGGCGATCTGGAGCAGCTGCCCCCGGGCCTGCAGCAGCTGATCGCCGACGCCACCGCCCGCACCGCCGCCAACAGCGGCATTCATTTCAATGTCTGCACCAACTACGGCGGTCGGCGGGAGCTGGTGCGCGCCGCCCAACGGCTGGCCGAGCAGGTGGCCGCCGGGGCGCTTGATCCGGAGGCGATCGATGAGCAGCGCTTCGCCGCCGAGTTGCACACCGCCGGCGAGGTGGACCCCGACCTGCTGATCCGCACCAGCGGCGAACAGCGCATCAGCAACTTCCTGCTCTGGCAGCTGGCCTATGCCGAGCTGCACATCACCGATGTGCTCTGGCCCGATTTCGATGCCGTCGCCCTGCAGGCCGCCCTGGTCGACTACCAGGGCCGTTCCCGCCGTTTCGGAGGCGTCGACCCCATCCAATGATCACCCGTCATGACTGGACCCGGGAGGAGATCCAGGGCCTTCTCGCGCTCCCACTGATGGATCTGCTGTGGCAGGCCCAGCAGGTACATCGCCTCGCCAACCCGGGCTACCGCGTGCAGCTCGCCTCCCTGTTGAGTGTGCGCACAGGAGGCTGCGAGGAGGATTGCGCCTACTGCCCCCAGTCGATGCACCACAGCAGCGATGTGGGCGATCGGCCCGAGCTGGACGTGGAGCCCGTGCTGGCCCGCGCCCGCGCCGCCCGCGATGCCGGCGCCCACCGCTTCTGCATGGGCTGGGCCTGGCGGGAGATCCGGGATGGGGCTCCGTTCGACGCGATGCTGGCGATGGTGCGTGGGGTGCGCGCCCTTGGCCTCGAGGCCTGTGTCACCGCGGGCATGCTCACCGACGGGCAAGCCCAACGCCTGGCGGAAGCGGGGTTGACCGCCTACAACCACAACCTCGACACCAGCCCCGAGCATTACGGGCAGATCATCACCACCCGCACCTACCAGGAGCGGCTGGAAACCCTGGAGCGGGCCCGGCGCGCCGGGATCACCCACTGCTGTGGCGGCATCAACGGCCTGGGCGAAAGCCCGGCCGACCGGGCCTCCCTGCTGCAGGTGCTCGCTGGCCTTGACCCCCATCCCGAGAGCGTGCCGATCAACGCCCTGGTGGCGGTGGAGGGCACGCCCCTGGCCGAGGAGCCCCCAATCGATCCGCTGGAGCTGGTGCGGATGGTGGCGGTCGCCCGCATCCTCATGCCCCACAGCCGCGTGCGCCTCAGTGCCGGTCGGGAGCAGCTGGGCCGGGAGGCCCAGATCCTCTGCCTGTTGGCCGGGGCCGACTCGATCTTCTACGGCGAGACCCTCCTTACCACCGGCAACCCCGACGTGGCGGCCGACCGGGAGCTGTTGGCGGCCGCCGGGGTATCCGGCTGGGAGGACCCCGTGGCCGAGGGGGCTCGGCGGGAATGCCGCAGTTGATGGCGGAGCCCCCAGCAGCATCCCCTGCCGTGCAGGTGGCAGCGTTCTATCGCTTCAGTGCCATCGCTGGGCTGACGGCCCTGCGGGAGGAGCTGCTGCAGCTGGCGGCTGCGGCCGCGGTGCGGGGCACGATCCTGCTGGCCGAGGAGGGCGTGAACGGCACCATTAGCGGGCCGGAGCAGGGCGTGCAGCAGGTGCTGGCGCGGTTGCGCCGCTGCCCGGGCCTGGCCCCGCTGGAAGCCAAGCTGAGTTGGGCGCCGCACCACGCGTTTCATCGGCTCAAGGTGCGGATCAAGCGCGAGATCGTGACGATGGGCTGCCCCACGGTGAACCCCGCCGAGCAGGTGGGCGCCACCGTGCCGCCACAGCAGTGGGATGCGCTGATCGGCGACCCCGACACCCTGGTGATTGATACCCGCAACCGCTACGAGGTGGCGATCGGCAGCTTTGCGGGCGCGATCGATCCGGGCACCGACAGCTTCCGCGAATTCCCGGCGTGGGTGGAGCGCGAGCTGCGGCCGCTGGTGGCTGAGCGGCAGCCGAAGGCGATCGCCATGTTCTGCACCGGCGGCATCCGCTGCGAGAAGAGCACCGCCTATCTGCTGCAGCAAGGCTTCAGCAACGTGGTTCACCTGCAGGGCGGCATCCTGCGCTATCTGGAGGAGATGCCCGAGCAGGGCAGCGGCTGGCAAGGGGAGTGTTACGTGTTCGATCAGCGGGTGAGCGTGAACCACCGTCTGGAGCCCGGCCGTACCAGCCTCTGCCACGCCTGCGGCCTGCCGCTGGCGCCAGAGGATCGCGATCACCCCGCCTACCGCGAGGGTGTGAGCTGCCACCAGTGCCTCGATCGCTTCAGTGAATCCGATCGCGCGCGCTTCGCCGAACGGCAGCGGCAGATGGAGCGGGCCCGCGGCCGCGGTGAACCCCACCTGGGGGCGGCGATGCCGCAGGGCTGATGGGGGATTCAATCGCGGAGGCGACGGCGGTTCCTGCCGCGGCAGCCGTTCTCTACAGCTTCCGTCGTTGTCCGTTCGCGATTCGGGCGCGGCTCGCCCTGGCGGCCGCCGGTTGGCTGCCGGGCCGGGATCTGGAGCTGCGCGAGGTGGCCCTCGCGGCCAAGCCCCCCGAGCTGCTGGAGGCTTCCCCGCGCGGCACGGTGCCCGTGCTGGTGGCGCCGGATGGCGGGGTGCTGGGCGAGAGCCTGGCGATCATGCACTGGGCCCTGGAGCGCGCCGACCCGCACGGCTGGCGGGCGGGCTGGGACCCGGTGGCGCAGCAGGCGATGCAGGCGCTGATCGCCGAAAACGATGGCCCGTTTAAGCACCACCTCGATCGCCATCGCTACCCCGAGCGTTACGCAGGGGAGCCTGGCGGCGACCATCGCGGCCAGGCCTTCGCCATCCTGCGCGCCTGGGACGAGCGGTTGCGACCCGGCGGCTGGCTGCTCGGGGATCGGCCGAGCCTGGCGGATTGGGCCCTGCTGCCGTTCGTGCGGCAGTTCGGCCTCAGCGAGCCGCCGGGCTGGGCCGCGGCGGCTGGTCTTGAGGCGTTGCCGGGCTGGCTGGATCGCTATGGGAACTCCCCCGCCCTTGCTGCCGTGATGGAGCCCCCCTGGGGCGAGCGCCGTAGCTGGCGCTCGCCCCGCTGGATTTATCACCTGGCCCTTGAAGGCGACTGGCGTGCGGCCAGGGCCACTGGGGTGTACAGCGTCTCCACCCGCGGTTTGACGCTGGAGCAGGTGGGGTTCATCCATGCGTCCTACGCCCACCAGATCGCGGCGACTTACCAGCGCTTCTTCGCCGACGCCGGCCCGCTCAAGCTGCTGATGATCGATCCGCAACGCCTGGCGGCCCTGCGGCTGCCGCTGCGGGCCGAACCGGCGCCCGGCAGCGCGGAGCTGTTCCCGCATGTCTACGGTGCGTTGCCGGTGGAGGCGGTGCTGCAAGTGGAGGCCTATCCATGAGCGAACCTCAGGCAAAGCCGGCGGCGGCGTTGCCCACCCTGGCGGCCATTGAGCAGCGCGCCGCTGGGGGCAATCTGCTGCTGCGGTTGCGGGTGCAGCAGCTGCTGGGACTGCGCACGCTGCGGGTGGTGGTGGCCCGGCCGCGGCCGGGCGAGTCGCCGCTGCTGCTGGGGGAACTCAAGGGCTGGGCGCTGCCTACCGCCGCCGGCCTGCGCCTCGACACGATGCGGGTGCAGGGAGCGGACACCGCTGCGGTGGGGCCGCTGCTCTGGGCCGCCACCTTCGCCTGGGCGCTGGAGGCCACCCCCTGCCGCCGGGCCACCCTGCTGGCGATTCGTGATAGTGAGGCCCAGCACCGGCGGTTGGTGCGTTATTTCCAACGGCTTGGCTTCACGCCCCGGCGGGAGCTCGGCGCGGCGGTGGCCGACCTGGTGCCCCGGCTGGTGTGGGGCGGCGCTGGTTTGTTGATGGAGGGAGAGTGCGCAGGCGGCCTGCGCCGCAGCGTTGCCCAGCTGGAGCGGCGCTGAGGCGGCCCCGCCTGCGGCATTGCCTTCCCGCCTGCGGTGTTGCCTTCCCTCAAGCCTCGCCGGCGTGGTAGCTGCTGCGCACCAGGGGCCCGCTGCGCACGTCGTGGAAGCCCAGCTCCCGCGCGATCGCCCCCAGCCGCTCGAACTCCTCCGGCTCCCAATAGCGCGCCACCGGGATGTGGGCCAGGGACGGCCGCAGGTACTGGCCGAGGGTGAGGCGCTGGCAGCCAGCGGCACGCAGGTCGCCGAGGGTGGCCACCACCTCTTCGAAGCTCTCGCCCAGGCCCAGCATCAGGCCGCTCTTGGTGGGGATCGCTGGCGCCATCTCCCGCGCCGCCGCCAGCAGGGCCAGGGAGCGGCGGTAGGTGGCACCACGCCGCACCTCCCCCTGCAGCCGCTCCACCGTCTCCAGGTTGTGGTTGAAGCACACCGGTCCGGCATCCAGGACGGCGGCCAGCCGTTGTCGCTGCGCTGCGATCCCTTCGGCTTCCTCGCGGTGGCCCCCCCAGAAATCCGGGGTGAGCACCTCGATAGCCACCAGGGGATTGCGGCCCCGGATCGCCGCCATCGTGGTGGTGAACAGGGCGGCGCCGTGGTCGTCCCGGTCGTCGCGGGCGACAGCGGTCAGCACCACGTAGCGCAGTCCGAGCGTGTCCACCGCCTCCGCCACCCGCTCCGCCTCCTCCGGATCGAAGGGGGCCGGTGCCTGGCCCTTCTCCACCTGGCAGAAGGCGCAACTGCGGGTGCAGACCGGCCCGCCCAGCAGGAAGGTGGCGGTGCCGGCGGCGTAGCACTCACCCCGGTTCGGGCAGCGTCCCTCTTCGCAGATGGTGTGCAGCCTCTGGCGCTTCACCACCCCCTGCACGGTCTCCAGCGCCGAAGCGTTGCCCAGGGGCGTGCGCAGCCAGTCGGGCAGGCGCTCGGCGGGGGGTATGGCGGAATAGCGGCTGGAGCGGGAGGTCATCGGTGTGGGCGTGGGCGTAGACGTACTCGTGGGCGGGAGGCGGATCATTCGACGGGACGGCGGCCCTCCAGGGCCCGGGCCAGGGTGACTTCGTCGGCGTATTCCAGCTCGCTTCCCATCGGCAGGCCGTAGGCGATGCGGCTGACGGTGGTGAAGGGGCGCAGAAGGCGGGCCAGATACAGGCTGGTGGTGTCGCCCTCCACGCTGGGGGTGAGGGCGAGGATCACCTCGCTGGCGTTCTCCCGGCTCACCCGCTCCACCAGCGGCTTGATCTGCAGCAGCTCTGGGCCCACCCCGTCCATCGGCGAAATCAGGCCGCCGAGCACGTGGTAGTTGCCGCGGAACTCGTGGGTGCGCTCCAGGGCCAGCAGGTCGCGGGAGTCGGCGACCACGCAGATCACTCCGGTATTGCGCTCCTCGTTGCGGCAGATGTCGCACAGCGGCTCGGCGGAGAGGTGGAAGCAGCGGCGGCATTGGCCCACCTGGCTGCGGGCCGCCAGCAGGGCGTCGGCAAAGGCGCGGATCTGCTCCTCTGGCTGCCGCAGCAGGTGCAGGGCCAGGCGCTGGGCGGTGCGCGGTCCGATGCCGGGCAACCGCTCGAACTGGTCGATCAGCCGGGCCAGGGGTCGGGTGAAGCCGCTCAGCGATCCAGGGCAGGTGGGGGCGATCCTGGCAGGGGCCGGGTCCCCTCGGAGAGCCACCGCCCTGCGGGGACGGACGCAGGGCGAGAATGCGGCCAGCTCCGCCGCCGCCATGGCCCCTCTGCTCCGGCCCCCCCTGTCCGCCAGCGCCCGCCCCGGCGACGCCCCCAACCGCCCAGGGCCCACCGCCTGGCTGAGGCGCTGGCCGCTGGCCCTCTGCAGCCTGGTGCTGGCGGTGGCCCTGGTGGGCTGCAGCGCGGCGGCCGCGGGCCTGCAGTCGTTCCAGAGTCCCGACGGCCGCTACGCCTTCCTTTATCCCACCGGCTGGACCCGTGTGCAGGTGCCGGATGGCCCCCAGCTGGTGTTCCACGACCTGATCAACAGCGACGAAACCCTCAGCCTGGTCATCTCCGAGGTGCATGCGGGCAACAGCCTCGAGGATCTCGGCAGCGCGGTGGCAGTGGGCGAGCGGCTGCGGCGCACGGTGATCGCCCCTGAGGGAAGTGGCCGGGAGGCGGAGCTGGTGGAGGCCCGTGAGCGCGATCAGAATGGCCATAGCTACTACGACCTGGAGTACGCCGTGCACCTGGCCGACCGCGACCGCCACGAGCTGGCGACGGTGGTGGTGGACCGGGGGCGTCTCTACACCTTTGCCGCCAGCACCAATGAGGTGCGCTGGCCACGGGTGCGGGAACTGTTCGAGCGGGTGATCAGCTCCTTTGCCCTGCTGATCTGAATGGCCCTTGCCGGCGATGGGGTCGGCATCGTCGGCGGCGGCCTGGCCGGGGCCCTCCTCGCCCTGGCCCTGCGCGAGCGCGGCATGGCGGTGTCTCTGATCGATGCGGGGGGCGCCTCCGCCACCACATTCAGCTATGGGGTGATCCCCGGCTTTCCCCTTGACCCCTCGCCCCTGGCTCGCCTGGCTGCCGGTGCCGGCTCCCGCTGGCGTGAGTTGCAGCGCCGCCATGGCGATCTGGGCTGGAGATCGCGCCGCCGCTGGCCCCTGCCCCTCTCCCAGGTGGATACGGCACGGCTGGCCGAGCGCCTGGAGGCCGTGCTGGCGGCGGCGGGCGTGCAGCTGCGGCGGGCCCGGGTGGAGGCCGTGGCGCCACTCGCCGATCACTGGCGTCTGACGCTGGGGGGCGGCGAAAGTCTTGAGATCGGTCAGCTGGTGCTGGCCGCCGGGGCCGGTTCCCTGGCGCTCTGCCCCGAGCTGGCGCTGGAGCTGGGGATCAGCTGGGCCGGGGTGCTGGCGCTGCCGCCCCCCACCGGAGGTGGGGCCTATTCGCTGCGGTTGCCCAGCCGCTTCCAGCGGCTCGCCGTGGAGGCCCGCGCGCCGGCCCTGCGGCAGCCTGAGTGGGTGGTGGATGGGGGCTTGGTGCCCTGGGGGACGGGGGGGCTGTTGGGCCAGCTCAGCTGGTTTGCCCCCGGGGCGGTAGCGGCGATTGGCCCCCCGCCGGATCAGGCGGAAGCCTGGTTGCGCAGCTCCCTGGCCGGGGGCGGCCCACCGCTGGCGGCCCTGGCCGGGGAGGCGGGGCGCTACCAGCAGCTGCCGGTGGCCTTCGCGCCGAACGGCCTGCCCCGGGTGGGCCGGCTGGCGCGTGGGCTTTGGGTGTTCAGCGGCTTCCGCGGCGCCTTTGCCCAGGTGCCGGTGCTGGCCCCCTTGCTGGCGGCCGCGATGGGGGAGGGGCAAGCGGACGCGCAGGCCGCCGAGGCGGCGCTGGGGCGCCTGGGCCTCATCCCCTCCCCCAGGACCCAGAGCTGAGCGCCGGAGCCCCGCTGGCCGTCAGCCCCTCGATGCCCTAGAGCGGGAGGGAGCGATTCAGGCCCCGCGATGGTTCCGACCCCCAGCCTCTGGAGCCAGAAACCCTGGTGGTGTCAGCCCTGGTCGATCGTGCTCACCGGGGTGGCGCTGGTGGGAGGGAGCCTGCTGTGGCCGGGGCGCTGGTGGGTGTCCCTGCCGCTGGCGCTGGCGGTGCTGCTGTGGTGGGGGGTGTTCCTGGTGCTGGCGCCGGCGGCCTATCGCGCGGCCGCCACCGCTGGGGATGGGGAGGCTGGGCCCTGATCCTTCTGCAACTGGGCCTTCCGGCAGTCGGCTGGTGGTAACCGTCACTCCGGATCTGGAGGTGTTGCTTCAGAACAGGAAGCGATAGCGGCGCTCGCCGCCGGAGGCCGCTTCCTTGGGCAGAGCGCTGGTGCCGGCGCCGTTCCAGTCGGCTTCCCAGTAGCTGATGCCGTCGAGATCGAAGGGGCGACCGTCGAGGTGGGCGGTCTGGAGTTGGGTGCTGCCCATGCGGGTGATCAGGCCGCCGAGCTCCATCGGGCCCAGGTCGGTGCGCACATCCTTGCCCGCGGCGAGCAGCAGGGCCGGCAGGCGCACCAGGTTCTCCGGGCGGGTGATCTTGCGGAACAGGGCCTGCAGCGCCAATTGTTGACGCTCCATCCGGCCGATGTCCCCGGTTTCGTCGTGGCGGAAGCGCAGGAACCCCTCCAGGTCGCCGCCCCGCAGGGTCTGCGGCCCGGGCTGCAGATCGATGTAAAGGCCCTGGCTGCGGTCGGTGTAGCGCATCCGCTTAGGTACTGTCACCTCGATGCCGCCGAGCAGGTCGGCCATCCGGCGGATTGCCGCAAGGTTGATCACCACGTGATGGGACACCGGCCGGCCCAGCCCCTGGCCCACCTCCGCCTTGATCGCCTCGGTGCCGCCCAGGGCGTAGAGGGCGTTGATCTTGAGCGGTCCGAAGCGCTCCGATTCGATGTAGGTGTCCCGCGGAATCTGGGTGATGCGGGTGACATCGCCATCCACCCGCAGCACCGCGATCACATCGGTGTTGCCGCCCCCCACGTCGGTGCCCAGCAGCAGCACGTTGTCGTTGCCGAGATCGGCCCAGGCGGCAAAGGGATTGGCGATGGCCCCTGGGGCGGCCAGCAGGGATCCGCGCAGCTGCCTGGCCAAGGGCCCGGACACCAGCAATCCCCCGGCCAGACCGATCCCCATGGCCAGCAGCACCGGTGCCCTGGGGCCTCGCCGGGCGGTGGGCCGGGCCGGCGTGCGGGCGACGGACCTGGCCGTGTGTCGATTCATGCCGGAAACGCTACGGCATCCTTCAGAG
This sequence comes from uncultured Synechococcaceae cyanobacterium, assembly GCA_903907855.1. Lineage (GTDB taxonomy): Bacteria > Cyanobacteriota > Cyanobacteriia > PCC-6307 > Cyanobiaceae > Cyanobium. The sequence goes on from CAIVPT010000078.1 coordinate 20,196, forward strand.
CCGCAGGGCCTCATCAGGCCGCAGCCCCGCCTGCACCCGCCACAGCGCCGCATAGGCCCCGTGGTGGTCCAGAAGCTCGCCATGGGCGCCGCTCTCGATGATCCGGCCCCGCTCGAGCACCACGATGCGATCGGCATGGCGCACCGTGCTCAGTCGGTGGGCGATGACCACAGTGGTGCGATCGGCGGTGAAGCGATCGAGGGAGCGCTGGATCGCCGCCTCGGTTTCGTTGTCCACCGCCGCGGTGGCCTCATCGAGAATCAGAACCGGAGGATCGCGCAGGATCGCCCGGGCCAGGGCGATGCGCTGGCGCTGGCCGCCTGAGAGCCGCTGGCCCCGTTCGCCGACCAGGGTGTCGTAGCCCTCGGGAAGTTCCTCGATGAAGGCGGCAGCCTCCGCCAGCTCCGCGGCCCGCCTGATCGCGGCCCGGTCCCCGTCGGGGCGGCCCAGGGCGATATTGGCCGCCACGGTGCCATCGAACAGAAAGACCTCTTGGCTTACCAGGGCGATGGCCCGGCGCAGATCGGCCAGGCGCAGCGTCTCGATCGGCTGCCCATCGAGGAGGATGCGGCCCTGGAGCGGCTCCTGCAGGCGCAGCAGCAGTTTGGCGAGCGTGCTTTTGCCCGCCCCGGTTGCGCCGACGATCCCCAGGGTGCGGCCCGCAGGCACCGTCAGTTCGAAGTCGACCAGCAGCGGCGGCCGGCCGGGGTAAGCGAAGTTCACCCCCTCGAAGCGAATCTCCCCACGAACCGCCCCGCTTGGCAGGGGGATCATGCCGCTGGGTCTGGCGACCGGAGTGTCGAGCAGATCCAGCACCCGGCGGGCGGAGGCCAGGGCCCGCTGCCCGTCATCGAGGGTTTGGCCCAGGCCGGTGAGCGGCCACAGAAGCCGCTGGGTGATGAACACCAGGAAGCTGTAGGTGCCGATCGCGAGCGCACCGCGCCAGGCCTGCAGCCCCCCGATCACCAGGATGGCGAGGAAGGCGAAGAGGATGGCGAAGCGAATCAGCGGCACAAAGGCCGAGGAGAGGCGGATCGCCTGGCCATTGCTGTGGCGGTAGGCGTCGCTGCGCTGGCGCAGGGCCTGGAGTGACCAGGCTTCGGCACCGTAGGTCTGGAGGGTGAGCATGCCCGCCAGGTCGTGGGAGAGCTGGGCGGCGATCGCCCCGGCCCGCTCCCGCACCTCCGCGTAGCGGGGCTCAAGCCGCCTCTGGAACCTGAGCGATCCCCAGAGGATCACCGGAATCGGCAGAAAGGCTGGCCCGGCAACCTGGGGGGAGAGCCAGAGCATGGCTCCCCCCACCGCCCCCACGGTGGTGATCAGCTGAAGGATCTCGTTGGCGCCACTATCGAGGAAGCGCTCGAGCTGGTTGATGTCGTCGTTGACGATGGCCAGGAGACGGCCGCCGCTTGTGGCCTCGAACCAGGCCAGGTCGAGCTGGAGGAGGTGCTGCCAGGCCTCCAGGCGCAACTCGTGCTGCACGCGTTGGGCCAGGGTGCGCCAGAGAATCCGCTGGATGTACTCGAACAGCGATTCGGCGCTCCAGAGAGCGAAGGAGAGCAGGGCGAGGGCGGCGAGCTGGGAGGGCACCGAGCCAAGGCCGAGTGTCGCCAGCCAGGAATTGCCCTGGCGGCTGACCACATCCACCGCCAGGCCGATGAGTACCGGCGGGGCAAGGTCAAACAGCTTGTTGAGGACAGAGGCAATGGAGGCCAGCCGCACGGTGCGGCGATGGGGGCGGAGCTGATGGCGCAGCCGCGCCCCCCATTCGCCGCCCCCTGCCGCCGTGCCAGCGGCACTCACCAGCGGTTGCCGTCGTCGCCGCCGTAGCCACCACCACCACCGCCGCCGCCGTAGCCGCCGCCACCGCGGTTGCCGCCGCGGGGGCCACCGCCACCGCCACCGCCGCCACCACCGCCACCGCCATCTCGCGGGGTGGCTTTGTTGACGCGGATCATCCGGCCCATCCACTCGACGTTCTGGAGGTCGTCGATGGCCTTCTGCTCGGCGGCGTCATCGATGAGATCGACGAAGGCGAAGCCGCGTTTGCGACCCGTTTCCCGGTCGAGGGGCAGGCTGCACTGCTTCACCTCGCCGTACTGGCCGAAGAGGTCCACGAGGTCTTCCCGTTCGGCTCGGAACGAGAGGTTGCCGATGTAGATGGTCATTCACGCAATTGGCTGGGACGGATTCGTGGGAGGCCGGGAGTCCCGGGAAAGTCCAGTGAACGGTGAAGACCGGAGATCGAAGCCTGAAGGGGGTCGAACCTGGGAGGTATCCGCCGGCTGGTCGAGCCGTGGGAGAGCCTGGGCGTCTTGGAATCGGGCCGACTCTACCGCGGGGCTTCCGGGTACATGGAGAAGCTTGAAGCGGATTGGAAGCGAAACCGAAGAACCGCCCACGGCGTCCGAGAGTGCCCCATTGTCAGCAAACCCTGATCCACGCGATCCCCACGATGACGGCCCCTGCCCCCTGGAGCCTCGCCTGGCGCGAGAACGGCGAACTGGCCTCGCAGGATCTGTTTGACCTGCTGCAGGCCCTGGTGGTCAGCGAAACCCTGGAGGCCCAGCCGGCCCTGGTGGCCGCCGTGGAACGCCTGTCGGTGACGGAACTCTCCGTATTCGCCACCGGAGAGGTGACGGGTCTGTGCGCCTGATGGGCCGACGGGCACCGGCCCTCAGATGGGATATCGGCGGGCCGTGGCGCTGCGGCAGCTGGTGCGTGCCTCCTCGATGCTCTGGCCACTGCTGATCTGACCCACCACGCAGGAGCAGGCGTAGTTGGCCATGCCGGCGGGAGGGCGTTTGCCGGCCTGGGCCATCTCGTTTTCGAAGGCGCTCAGGCAGACGGCCATCACGATCTCCCCCATTCCGCCCGCCCGTGCCCCCTGGCCGCCCAGGGCGACCATGGGGGCGAGGGTGACGCTGGCGGCTGCCAGCAGGCGGGCGAAACGCGGGGCGTGCATCGTCAGGTGGGGACTCGGGAAATCTGAAGTTCCTTACTCATCACCCGGAGCCGGCTCAGATCCGAAAACACATCCTGCGGCATTCCCTTGGGTAGGTCGACGAGGCTGTGCGAGTCGAAGATCCGGATGCGTCCGATTGAGCGGCCGTCGAGGCCCGCCTCATTGGCGATGGCGCCCACGATGTTGCCGGGTCGGACCCGATCGCGCCAGCCCACCTCCACGCGAAAGCGTTCCATGTGCGCCTCGGGGGGCTCGTCGCCGCGCCCCTGGGGGCGTCCTTCCGGGCGGGTGTCCGGGCGACCGTCCGTTCGCCCATCGGTGCGACGCGGGCGTTCGCGCCGTTCGCTCACGAAGTCCAGGGATTCCTCTCCATGCCGCAGCAGGGGGCGGCCCCCCAGGCTGAGTTGCAGGGCGGCCAGGGACAGGCGTTCGTGTGGGCAGTTCAGTTCGCCGGCCACCCGTTGCACGAGTTCGGCCAACAAAGCCCGCTCCTCCTCCTCGCCCGGCGGTGTGGTGACCGCGTCGGTGAGGCGCTGGCGCAGCCGGTCGAGGCGGCTCTGGTTGATGGTGGCGTTGGCGGGCACCTCCATCGGTTCGATCGGCTGGCCCGCTGCCCGCTCCAGCCCCGCCAGCATCCGCCGCTCCCGCGGCGTGATGAACAGGATGGCGTCGCCGCGGCGACCGGCCCGGCCGGTGCGGCCGATGCGATGCACATAGGCCTCGCCATCGAAGGGCACGTCGTAATTCACCACCAGGCCGATGCGGTCCACATCGAGGCCGCGGGCGGCCACATCCGTTGCCACCAGCACGTCGACGCGGCCATCGCGCAGCCGTTCGATCGTGCGCTCCCTCTGGGCCTGGGGCACCTCACCGTTCAGCACGGCCACCTCATGGCCGAGGGCCTCCAGGGCTTCCGCCACATCAAGGGTGACGGCGCGGGTGCGGGCGAAGACGATCACCCCTTCCCCACCTTCGGCTTCCAGGACCCGCTCGAGGGCTTCGAGTTTGCGGGGGGCTGGCACGGTCAGGAACCGCTGACGAATACGGCGGCCCTCGGAGCCTTTGGTGCGGATGGTGACCTCAGCGGGGTCGGTGAGGTAGCGGCGCGTCAGCCGGCGGATCTCTGTGGGCATCGTGGCGGAGAACAGCACCACCTGGCGCGTTGCCGGCAGCTGCTCAAGGACCCACTCGACATCTTCAAGGAAGCCCATGCGCAGCATCTCGTCGGCTTCGTCGAGCACGAGGGTGCGCAGACCGGAGACATCGAGGGTGCCCTGACGCATGTGGTCCATCACCCGGCCGGGGGTGCCCACGACGATCGGCACGCCCCGGCGCAGCTGCTGGATCTGTTCGCGGAAGTCGGCGCCGCCGTAGACCGCCAGCACCCGCACGTCGCCCATGGCGGCTGCGAAGCTGCGGATGGCTTCGGACACCTGCAGGGCCAGTTCGCGGGTGGGGGTCAGCACCAGCACCTGGGGGGGTGCGGGCCGTGGGATCGAGGCGATGGAGAAGGGGCAGGGCGAAGGCGGCCGTCTTGCCGGTGCCGGTCTGTGCCTGGCCGAGCAGGTCACGGCCGAGAAGCAGATCGGGGATCGCGGCCTTCTGGATTGGGGTGGGATCGCGGAAGCCAATGCGGGTCAGACCCTCGAGCAGGTCGGGCCGCAGGCCGAAATCGGCGAAACCACTTGGGGCCGCCTCGCTGGCCATGGGCTCGCTGGCCGTGGACTCGCTGGCCGTGGACTCGCTGGCCGTGGGCTCACTGGCTGTGGGCTCACTGGCTGTGGGCTCACTGGCTGTGGGCTCACTGGCTGTGGGCTCACTGGCCGTGAGCTCGCTCTTCGTGGCTTCGTCGGCACGGGCGGCGTCCGCGCGGCTCAGGGCCTCGACGGGGCTGGCAACCGCTTCGCTGATGTCAGCTGGGATGGTGGTCGCAGCGGTGGACTCGGCTACAGCGGAGCTGGCACCCTCGCTGCCATGGGCGGACGCAGCAAAAGCGAGGGCACCCTCTGGGGTGTTGGACACGGGATGAATTCGGGCCTGCGGAGGACCGGACGATTCCTTCAACGCAGGCGGGCAGCGACCCGGTGGGCGAGGAGCTCTGGCGTGCGGGAAAAACGTGGGTTCCGCTACAGCCGACTCCGATGCCCTGAGCTGCCTGGCTCCGATCAAAGGGTGAAATTAAATCTTACAACACTGCCGATCAGCCGGCTCGACCGAAATCGTCAGCGATGCGCTCGATGTCGTCCTCGCGCAGCTCGGCCCCCCGCTGCACTTCCACGATCAGCAGGTCCTCCTGGCCGGCCGCGGCCCGGTGCCAGGCCCCAACGGGAACGAACAGGGAGGTACCCACCGCGGCAGGGATTCCCTCGCCCTCCAGCTCCAGTTCGCCGCAACCGCCGACCACGATCCAGTGTTCGCAGCGGTGCTTGTGGCGCTGCAGGCTGATGCGTCGGCCCGCCCGGATGCCCAGCCGTTTCACCAGGTAGCCGTCGCCGCTGGCCAGGGTCTCGAACCAGCCCCAGGGGCGCTCGCAGCGGTCGTAGCCGTTCTCCTGCGGGCCCGATGGCATGGACAAGGGGGAGGCGTTGCCGGCAAAGGGTAGGCAGGTTGCGCGCTGCTGCCTGGGGCCCATCGCAAGCGGTGTTGCCCGAGGCCCATGGGCATGCGCACCTTCGGCCGCTCAACCGTCCTTGGCTGGATCGCGATCCAGGGTGGCGTGGATCAACAGGGCCCGATGCCGGGCCCGGGTCAGGGCCGTGTAGAGCAAGCGGCCGTCCTGGTGCTCGTCGCCTGGCAGCAGCACGATCACCGATTCGGCTTCGCTCCCCTGCGCTTTGTGCACCGTGAGCGCCAGGGCCGGCTCCAGGCTGCCGGCTACCTGGGCCGGGTGAATGCGCCGCGTCGGGATCCCCCCTCCGGGCGCGCCCTCGCTGTCGCCATCAGGGAACAGAAGCCAACGCACCCCGTCCTCCGGATCGGCTTCGAGCACCAGTCCCACATCGCCGTTGGCCAGCCCAAGCTCCGGCAGGTTGCGGGTGCAGAGCGCCGGGGTGCCCGCGGGCCAGAGCCGCGGATCCGTCAGTGCCCTCTCGCCGAGCAGGGCGCGATGGATCGCTTCCACGCCCCAGCGGCCCCGGCGGCGGGGCACCAGCACCAGCAACCGCTCGCGCTCGGCCAGCAGCCGCGATTCCGGCTCGCCGTCCGCCCCGCCGGCGCCGGGGTCGCAGGCCCGCGCCAGCTCCGCCAGTCGCAGGCGATGCCGCCGCAGGGGCTCCAGCAGCAGCTCCGGCAGGGTTGCCCGTGGGCTTTCGTGCCAGGCGAGGTTGTCGGTCGGAGTGAGCCGCTGCAGCCGCTCCCGCAAGGCCAGCAGGGGATCTGATGCCTCGCCTTCGGCTGGAGGGCGCGTGTCCGCGTCGATCCGCTCCCGCAGCAGTCCCGCCACCTCGGCGATGGCGCCGTTATTGCGATGGACCGTACGCAGGGTGATGGCCGCCTCCCCCAGGGCCTCCCGCAGGGCAGGGCGCTGCAGCTCAGGCAACAGCGGCCCGGGTGCCACCGGCGGCAGCTGGGCCGGATCGCCCACCAGCACCAGCCGACACTGCTCCGGCAGCGCCTCGAGCAGGGCCTCCATCAGTCCCAGGTCCACCATCGACACCTCGTCCACCACCAGCAGATCGAGCGCCAGCGGCCGGTGACGGTTCCGTCCGAAGCCATCGCCACGGCTCTCGAGCAGGCGATGCAGGGTGGTGCAGGGATGGCGGGCGCCGGTGGCCGCGCGCAGCCGCGCCGCCGCCTTACCGGTGGGTGCCGCCAGGTGCACCCGGGCCTCCCTGCCCCAGCCTTCCAGGTCGGTCAACATCCGCCCGACGGTGCTCGTTTTGCCGGTGCCGGGTCCCCCCTGCAGCAGCACCAGGCGGTGGCGTCGCACCGCCTCCACGGCCCGGTACTGGTCGGGATCGAGGTCGCCTCCGGCACCGGGGGGTGTAGGGGCATCGGCCAGGGACTTCGGTTGCTCGTCGGCCGGGATCGCTCTGGCGCGCCGGATCAGGCTCTCGAGCACCGCCTGGCGCCGCTCCCACCAGCGCCGCCAGAGGAGCCGTCCGTCGTCGAGCACCAGGGGGCCAGCGGGGGCCGTGGCCAGGCTCGATCCGATCAGGGCCGCGCGATGGCCCTCCGGCCAGTGGCTTGGATCCACCTCGGGGGGCGGCGGTCCTGTCAGTGCCAGTTCCGTCTCGCCGCGGGCGAGGGCGGCCGTGAGGGCCCGGATCAGTTCGGCCAGTCGCGGCTCGCTTCGCTCCTGCCCCAGCCGCGGCAGCGCCTCCACCAGGGCGTTGGCCAAAGCCGGCAGCCAGGCCGGCGCCTCCTCTGGCCGGCGACCCCGCCCCGGGGTACTCACCACGGGGCCTCCGAGCGGCCGCCCAGCACCGCGTCGAGGGCGAGCAGCCGGGCCAGCGGTGGGCGCTCCACCATCATCCCGGGTACCGGATCGCTCGCCGGCCGGGTGTCCCCAGCGGAAGGTCCCGGCGTACCCCGCAGAAAGACGTAGGCGTAGCCACCCAGGTGGCGTTCCGGTTCGTAGTCCGGCAGGCGCCAGCCAAGCAGGCGGTGCAGGGCCACCAGATAGAGGTGCGCCTGCAGGGGGTAGTGCCGGTCAGCCATCAGCAGCGCCATCGCCTCCGGGGCGTAGTGGCGCGGACCGCAGGACCGGGGCTGGCCGGTGGCATCCCGTTCCCCCAACCAGTTGCTCTTCCAGTCGAGCACCCACCAGCGGCCCCTATCGGCCTCAGGCGGTGCGTGGAACACCAGATCGATCGAGCCGGTGAGGAAACCCCGGCTGGCGATCGGCAGCGCGGCCAACCGTTCGGCGTAGGGGGAGCCGAAGGCACCGCCCGGGTGTTCGTGGAAGGGGCGCGCCAGATCCTCGGCGCGCACGGCATCGATGCGTAGATCGAAGCCCATCTCCGCCTGTCGGCTCTCCGCCGCCAGGTCGGCGGGGCGCAGGGCTCCAAGCGGTCCGCCGAAGGGGGTGAGCCGCATCCGTTCGAGACCCTCCGTGGCGCTCTCCTGCCAGCTGGGATCCAGGCCGGCCCGCCGCAGTTCCCGCTCCAGCACAGCCTGGTTGCTGGGGCTGGAGAGGGGCTCGCCCAGGGCAACGCGCTCCAGGATGCGGTGGAGACAGTCCCCTGCGGCGGCACCGCGTGGAAAGGGGGCCAGGGGGCCGTCGCTGGGGTCGCCCATGGGGCTTGTGGGCTCCTGCGCCGGTGCCTCCACGGCTGCGAGGACTTCCCCGGTGGGTTCCGGGTCGAGGATGTCGCGCCCCTCATCCGGCTCCGCCACGCCGCTCGGGGTGCCCCCATGGGCCCCCGCCGTCCAGCTGCTGTAGCTGCTGCGCCCCCACAGCCGGTCGATCGCCTGGGGCAGCGGCACCGGACCACAGGCCAGCGCCAGGTCCCCGCTCTGGCGGGGGGGGATCCAGCGGGGGCCCTCTGCCGGTGGCGGATCCCGCAGGGTGATCGGCAGGGAGCGGCCCGCGATCTGTTCCTCGAGCCGCTGCCGCCAGGCCTCCGGCGGCAGCTCGTCTTCCTCGGGCTCCGGCCTTGGATCGTCGGCGAACAACCAGGGGGAGAGCGCCCCCCCCCTCTGGCCGCGGGCGGGGCCCCAGGCCAGCAGCAGCAGGTCGCGGGCCCGGGTGGCCGCCACGTAGGCCAGGCGCTCCCTCTCCGCTTCCTCCGCCCGCTCTTGCTCCTGCTGGGCCGCCCAGCCGGCTCCCCAGCGCGGGTCGAGATGCAGATCGAGGTGGGGGGCGTCGGCGCCGGCGGGCATCCAGCGTTTGCCGGGGGACCTGCGACCGCCGCCGCGACTGCCGCCGCCGCCGCTCCAGAGCACCGGGCAGATCACCACCGGGTACTCCAGGCCCTTGCTGCGGTGAATGGTCACCACCGAGACCGCCCCGTCCACCCGGTCGCTGTGGGCCTGGTGTTCCTCCGGCACCACCCGCTCGGGATCGAGGCGCAGGCGCCGCAGCCAGTCGGCCGCGGCTTCAGCTCCGAGCTGGTCGGCGTGCACCCGCTCCTGCACGAGGGCAGCCACCTGCTGCAAATCGGCAAGCAGCCGGCCGCTCAGGGCCAGGCTGGCCATCCGCTCGCCATCGATCAGGTCGGCAAGCACCCCCAGCAGGCCGCGCTGCGGCAGCTGCTCCGCCAGCAGCGCCAGGCGCCCAGCCAGGCGGCCGCCCTCCCGTTGCGGGTCGTGCCATAACCGTTCGGCATCCCAGCCGAGCAGCGGCGAGACCGCCAGCAGGCGCACGCGGTTGGCATCGGCCGGATCGGCGAGGGCATCGAGCAGCCGCTGCAGGGCAGTGGCGGCCGGGCTGGCGAAGACATCGGCGCGGCTCACCAGCCGGCTGGGCACCCCGCGGCGCTCCAGCGCGGCCCGCAGCGCCTCGGCCTGGCGGTGCTGGCTCACCAACAGGCAGAGATCCTCCGGACCCAGCGGCCGGTGGCTCCCGGAGGCTGCGATCTGCAGGCCCCGATCCAGAAGCTCCACCACCACACTGGCGATGCGCGGGGGCCACCAAGCATCCAGCGCGGTCTTGGAGGGGGTGGGCTGGCCGCTCTCGCCCAGCCACAGCAGTTCGATCGGCTGCTGGGGGGGTAGGGGTTCGCCCCGCTCGGCTCGGGCCTGCACGGGCGGGACGGCCAGAGCCGAGCGGGGCAGGCCCGGCCGCATCAGGGCGTTGAGGCCCCCGATCAGCCCGGCGGTGGAGCGGCGGTTCTCCTGCAGTTCGAGCACGGTTTCGGCCTCGGAGCGGGCCTGTAGGTAGGTGGGCAGATCGCCGCCGCGGAAGCGGTAGATCGCCTGCTTGGGATCGCCGACGACCAGCAGCGGATGGCTGCCGCCCCCAAAGGCCCGCCGCAGGATCCTCCATTGGATCGGGTCGGTGTCCTGGAACTCATCCACCAGGGCGGCCCGGTAGCGCTGGCCCACCGCCTCCAGCAGGGCTGTCGCCTCGGTGCCATCGGGGCCTGGATCCAGATCGGCCAGCAGCTGGGAAAAGGTGGTAACGCCACTGCTCTCCCGTCGCCGCCGCAGCTCCTGGCGGCAAGCATGGGCTCCGACCAGCAGGGCCAGCTCCGCCGGTCCGTCCACCAGATCGGCAATGGCCCCCATCAGCTCCGGCCGCGGCAGCCGCACCTGGCCATCGCTGGGCTTTTCCACCCGCCGCGCCATCTCGCTGAAGCCCCCCGGGTGGTAAAACCCGGTGAGCAGGGGTTGGCGGCGCACGGCTCCGTAGTCGCCGCCTGAAGGCTGGCTGTCGATCCAGGCCTGCAGCTCTTCGCAACGGTCCCGCCGCGGCCGGGGGGTGTAATCGCCGGTTCTGGAAGCGCCGTTCTCCTCCCGCCAGCGGCTTGCCGCTTCCCGCAGGTCGTTCTCGAGCTCCCGGCCCTCCCGACGCCACAGCTCCGTGAACCGCCCCCAGCGCTCCTCCACCAGCGCCGGCAGCCAGAGGGGGAGTCCCTCCTGACAGGTCGCCAGGTCGGGGGCGGGATCAAGCCGCAGGGCGGGGTCGCCCTCCAGTTGGCGCACCACCGCCGCCAGGGCCGCCGCCGTTACCCCGGCGGCCCGCAGGCCATCGAACAGGGGCGGCGGCAGGGGCAGCAGCTGCCGTTGGACGGTGTCGTGCACCACCTGGGCCAAGCGCGCCTCCCCATCGCTGTCGATCTGGAGGTCCGGAGAGCGGCCGGCCTCGAGGGCCTGGCGCTGGAGAGTGCGCCGGCAGAACCCGTGGATCGTGGTGATGTCGGCGGCGTCGAGATCCTCCAGGGCCAGCAGCAGCCGACCGCGCAGGGGCCCCATGGCGTCGTCCATGGCGTCGACCTCGGCGCGCCGCTCCTCCAGCCAGGTCTGGAGCACGGCATCGGCCGGGGGACGATCGGGGTCCTCCAGGCAGGCCAGGGCCTCCTGCAGCCGTTGGCCGATGCGGTCGCGCAGCTCCGCCGTCGCCGCCTCGGTGAAGGTGACCACCAGCAGCTGTGAGAGGGGGTGGCCCGCCTCCCCCACCAGGCGCAGCACCAGGTGGGCCAGGGCGAAGGTCTTGCCGGTGCCAGCGCTGGCCTCCAGCAACCGCAGGCCCGGCCCCAGCGGCAACCGGTTGGCATCAAAAGCGTTTGGCGTGCTCATGGCCTCTGTCGCCCCCGCTGCGACGGGATCTCCGCCGCCAGAACTGGGCCATAGATCGCCTGGGCCCGCTCCCCGAAGGCCCCATCCACCAGATCGCGAGCCCTGAGATCCGCCCCGAAGCACACCACCATCACCTCGTCCTGGCACTCGGCCCGGACCTGACCCTCCCCCTCCCACGCCTTGTCGACCGCCGCGAACCCCTCGCCGGGGTGGTCCCGTTCCCGTTCGCACCAGGCCCAGCCGCTGCGGGGGGGGACCGGCCAGCAGGCCTGGCGCCACTGCTCCCGCAGGGCCGCCAGCCGCTCCAGCTCCCCGCGGGCGGCCTCGGGGTCCGGCGCCAGCAGTCGTTGTTTCACCACCAGGCGGTTTCCGTCGCGGGCGATCAGCGCCGCCTGCGACGGGGATCGCCCGCTGTCGGCGGCGGCCGCGGCGGCCACCAGGAGATGGATCCAGAGCTCCATGTGAACGCTCGGATTGGGGCGGCCCGGGTGGACCACCACCACGGTGTCTCCCCGCCAGAGGGGTGCCGCTTGCCAGTCCCCCCAGCCGATCGGTTCCTGCCAGGGCTTCCCCAGGCTTTCGAGGGTTTCCTGCAGGCTGGACCAGCGTTCCGCCAGCGCCTGGGCCTCCAGTGCCCCCGCGGCCCCCGCCGGCAGCGTCCCCTGGCCGCGGTTGCGCTCAAGCCATTGCTCCGGCAGGCGTGGATCCTCGGGGCTCCCTGGCGCCAGCAGCGGCCGCAGCAACGGCGAGCGCTGCCGCTCCTCCAGCTCCAACGGTTCGAGGTCTTCCAGCCGCTCCATCCATTCCTTCGGCCGCATGCCCAGCTGTTGCAGCCAGTGCTTCTGGGGGGCGCGCAGCCAGGCGGTCAGGTCGGCGGTGCGGTCGGCCGGGGCGCTGGGGGGGGCCTCCGGGGCCGGTGGCGCTGGTGAGGACACCAGGGGCCGGGGCGGGACGGGGGGCTCCTGCTCCAGCCGCCGCCGCGCCTCCAACCGCCGCCGGTCGCAGCTGGCGGGTGGCCGGCCACCGCTGGGCAGGAAATGGCCCCGCTCCAGCGGGCCGGCGGGGTGATCCGCCACCAGCTGCGCCAGCGATTCCGCGCCGAGCTGGCCTTCCAGCCACTGCAACCACTGCCGTACCGGACCGGCGGGCGGCAGGGGCTCGCCGCTGCGGTCGTCGCGGGAGCTCCAGGTGATCAGCAGGTGGCTGCGGGCGGAGAGGAGGGCCTCCAGCAGCACATAGCGATCCTGGTCGGCGGGGTGGGGATCGCCGAGCCGCCGCTGCCGCTCCATCAGGTGAAAGCCCGGCCGGTTGCGCTGGCGGGGAAAGACGCCGGCGTCGAGGCCGAGCAGCACGATCACCCGGTGGGGGATGGCCCGCATCGGTTCGAGGGCGCTGATCGTCAGGCTGCCACTGCGATGGCCGAAGCGGCCGCTGTCCACCGCCAGGGCCTCGTCGAGCACCGCCGCCACCACCGGCGCATCCAGCACCAGCGGGCTGGCGGCGGCCGCCTCCTGCCAGCCATCGATCGCCGCCAACAGGATGGGCAATTCCCAGGCAGCCTCCCCGCCATCGCCGAACAGATCGGCCAGGAGCTCCCGTAGCCGCTGCGCCCAACCCTCGACATCGGTGGCGATCGCCAGCTGCCCCAGCCAGTGGCGCAGCCTGGTGAGCAGATGCAGCCAGCGGCCGCAGAGGGCCAGGTCGGGATCGGCGGCGAGCGGGGCCACCGCTGCCGCCTCCCCCTCCCCTGCCGCCAGCGCCAGCCCGGGCCGCTCCGGCAGCACCAGCCCCAGCAACAGCCGGTCGATCGCCCAGGAAAGGGAATGGACGGGGTCGCCGCCCCGGGAGGGGCCGTCGAGGCCCCAGCGGAAGCCGCAGCGCTGCAGCACGCCATGGAGCCGGGCGGCCTCGCGGGGGGCGAGATCGAAGCGCTGCTGCAGCGGCTGGCACTCCAGCAGGCCCTCGAGGGCGGAGGCGGTCAACCGTTCCCCCCCCAACCGCAGCAGGGCCAGAAACGTGCGGCCGATGCCCGCCTGGCTCTGCTGGCTGCGGTCGGTCAGGCGCCAGGGGATCGACACCCCCACGGCCTCCCGGTCGCCGAACACTGCCGCCACCAGGGGTGCCAGGGCGTCCACCTGGGGTGTCATCACCAGGATGTCGCGGGGCTGGAGGGAGGGGTCGTCGGCCATCCACTGCAGCAGCCGGTCCCGCACGATCTCCACCTGGCGCAGCGGACCGGGGCAGGGATGGAATTCCAGCGAGGAGTCGCCCGGGGGCAGGGTCAGCGGCACCGCCGCGTCACGGTCGGCGAGCTGCTCCTGCAGCTGGGCCAGCAGCGGCGCCGCCGACGGTCCGTCGGGATGGCGGCGTGCGGGGGCGAAGAACAGCTCCTCGGAGCGCTCCTCCCCCAGCTGGGCGTCGCCGGTGCCCTCCAGCAGCTGCTGGAATTCGGCCCCCAGCCGTCCGAAGCGGGCCTCCAGGGGCGGAGCCGCCAGCAGCCAGTGGAGGTCGAGGGGATCCTGCAGCGCCTCCCGCAACTGGTGGCGGCGGTCCTGGCAGCGTTGCCAGAGGTCGGCGCAGGGGGTGAGCAGGTACAGCTCCACCCGCCGATGGCCGGAGAGGGCCTGCAGAAGCCGCACCTGCACCGGCGCCAGGCTGCTCAACCCGAACAGGCGCAGCGGTTGTTCCGCCGCCGCACCCGGTGGATGGCCTGGGCGGTGCAGCAGCTCGATCGCCCGTTCCATGCGCAATCCGCCCGGTTCCACCCCCAGGCGCTCGCGCAGGGCCGCGTACAGGGGCGGCTGCCAGGCCAGCGACTCGTGGAGAGGGTCGGCGGATCCGCTCCAGGGGTTGCCCCCCTCCCAGGCCCGCAGCAGATCGGGGCGGTAGAGGGCGTAATCGTCGAAGGCATCGGCGATGGCCCGGCCCAGTTGCCAGGTGGCCAGATCGAGGCGCCGCCCTTCGCTGCGCCGCTCGAGCCAGTGCCGCAGTGGCAGGCCCATCTCGCTGGCGGCAAGGGAGGGCAGGAGTTCGAGCAGGGGCCACACCAGGCGGCTGGCCCGCCACGGATCGGCGGGGGCCTCCTCGGCCGCCTCGGCGGTGGGGGGGGCCCCGGGCTCGGCGATCAGCTCGTCCACCAGCTGGCGCAGGCGGGCGGCAGGGAAGGGGAAGCGCACGTTGGCGGCCACGCCGCCGAGCTCCTCAGCCAGCCGCTCCCCCAGCCAACGGCTGGTGGGCCAGGTGTTGACCACCACCACGGCGGTCTCCAGCGGTGGTGGCGGAGCCAGGCGCAGCTGGGTGGCCAGGAGCCGGGCCAGGAATTCGGCTCGGTTGCTGCGGTACACCACCAAACCGGTGGTTTCGGCCGGAGGCGTCCCGGTGGGGGGATGGCGCGGCGGAGGGGCGGCGCGGGGGCTCAGGGGTGCAGGCCGCGGGGACCCAGCGGCAGCAGGGGGCCGGGGGAGCGGACGAGCCCGGGAACACGCCGTACCTGGCGCGTCTCGGCGCAATAGGCGGTGAGCGGCCCGCCGTAGCAGGCTCCGGTGTCGATCAGCACGACATGGCGCAGCCGCCGGACATCGGGCCCTGGGGTATGCCCCACGATCGCCTCCCCGAAGCGGCCGTCGTAGGCCTGCCAGAAGGCCATGCGCACGGTCAGGTCGGGCTGCCAGGTCTGCAGGTCGAAGCCGGCGTGGGTGGCCACCCAGCCCCGCCCCCAGTAGGCCAGGGGCAGAAGCCGCAGCCGCTCCAGCCAGAGCCGGGCCCGCCGGTCGCCGAGCTGGCGGTAGGTGTCGCATCCCGCCAGGCTGGAGAGGGCGCAGGATTCACCGCTGCCGAGCCCCTCCACCAGGGCCCGTTCGTGGTTGCCCATCAGCCAGACGGCGCGGCCGTTCTGCACCAGCTCCCAGGCGATCTCCATGGTGGCCTCGATGCGCGGGCCGCGGTTGATCACGTCGCCGCAGAACACCAGCCGGTCTTCCCGGGGCAGCAGACGGAGCAGGGCGATCAGGGCGTCGGCGCAGCCATGCACATCGCCGATGATCCAGTGGCGCGGCGCAACGGGTGCGGATGCCAGCGGCAGGGGTGCGCCCGCAACGGTGAGGCCTGCGGGTTCGGGGGAGGTCGGCATCCAGACCTGGCGTCCCCATCAGTCTTGCGTGCCTGCCCGCGATCTGTCAGCCCCCGCCGCCGCTACCGTTCCAGACCTCTGGGCCGCCCCCGCGATGGAGCCGACGCCGATCGATCCCAAGAGCCTGCCGGTGACCCAGAGGATCCGCCTGCTCGTCAAGGCGCTCAACGGGGCCCAGCGCACAAATGAGGCCCTGGCCCGCTGCCACGACGGCGAGGAGATGCTCGATGTGCTGCTGGATGCCTCCGCCAAGCTGGGCCTGGGCCTCAGCCGCGAGCAGCTGCGCGACACCCCCCCGATCCGCGACTGGGTGTGGTGGAAGAACAAGGAGGCGGTGCTGACGATCGGCGACGACAAGCCCCGCTACCAGCAGGACGGCGGCCAGGGTCGTCCAGAGCAGCCGGAGGGGCGCCGGCGCTTCCTCGGCCTGTTCTGAAGCGCTTCGTCAGGCGCGGCTCTTGCCGGCCAGGGCTCCTTTCTGGAAGTAGCACTCGATTCCCATGGTGGCCCCACCGCCGGCGGGTTCGAGGCTCAGCCTCACCGCCTGGTCCCAGGCGAAGCCCAGGCGGGTGTTGGCTTCGGCAGCCTTAGGTACGAAGCCGGTGCTTTCCACCAGCCGCAACTCCTGGCGCGGGTTGGCCTTTCCCACGTCCTCCAGGCAGAGCTTGGTGAGGGTTTCCCATGCCACGGCACCGGCGGCGGGGGCTTCGGCCGCCTTGTTGCCGGTGGCGGGGGATGCTGGGGGGGCTGCGGCGCTCCCTTGCAGGGCCTCGCTGAGCTCGGTGGCGCTGCGGCCCGGGCCGGCGGAGGGCGCAGGTTGGGGAGTGGCTGGCTCCGATGGGGCCTGCTCGGAACGCCACTCGATCGGGTTCACCACAATCAGGACCGCCGCCGCCGCGCTCGCCCCGGCCAGGGCGGCGGCGATCCAGAGGAGGCGGCCGCCCTGGCCGGGGCGTGACTGGGGGCGAGGTTTGGGGGGACCCATGGTGGGGGGAATCAGGTGGCGCTCGCCAGGGGGTCGGTGATCGCCGCTGTGGGCGCCTCGAACGAGCCCCGGGCCACAAATTCCAGCCGCAGCTTGAGGAAGGTAATGAACGAGGGGTCGGTGGAAATCACGGCGGCGGCCGGCCGGGGCACGGCGGCGGCGATCTCGGCCAGCTGCGGGGCTTCGAGGAAGGCGGGCTGACGCACCAGCCAGAAATCGATCGGCCGGTTGTGCTCGCCGTAGTTGCGCACCCGTTCGCGCAGCACCTCCTCAAGGGGTTCCTCCTCGCAGAGGAAGCGTTCGCTGGCGGCGACGAAGTGGTAAGTGGCGGGAGCGTCGGACTCGGGCATGGGGGGCTTCAGGGCTGGTCGCCGAAGAGGGGCTCGCGACGCGGATTCTGGATCAGCGCCTTCATCTGCCGCACGGCTGTCTCCAGCCCCACCGCCAGGGCGCGGGCCACGATCGTGTGACCGATGTTGAGCTCCTCCATCCCCTCGATCGCCGCGATCGCTTCCACGTTTTGATACGTGAGCCCATGGCCGGCATTCACGCGCAGGCCGAGGGAGCGGGCCAGGGCCGTTCCCTCCCGCAGGCGGGCCAGCTCCGCCCCCTGCTGGGCCCAGGTGGCTTCCGCGTAGCGACCGGTGTGGAGCTCCACCCAGCGCGCACCGGTGGCGCAGCAGGCGTCCAGCTGGGCTGGATCGGCATCCACGAACAGGCTCACGCCGATGCCTGCCGCCTGAAGGCGCTCCACCACTCCCCCCAGGGTGCCGAGCTGGCCAGCCACGGCGAGCCCCCCCTCGGTGGTCACCTCCTCCCGCCGTTCCGGCACCAAGGTGACCATGTCGGGCCGCAGGCGCAGGGCGATCGCCTCCATCTCGGCGGTGGCGGCCATCTCCAGGTTGAGGCGGCTGCGCACGGTCGCCCGCAGCAGTTCCACATCCCGGTCCTGGATGTGGCGGCGGTCTTCCCTCAAGTGCACGGTGATGCCATCGGCCCCGCCCAGCTCCGCCAGCAAGGCGTAGCTGACCGGATCAGGCTCCACCGTGCGGCGTGCCTGGCGCACATTGGCGACGTGATCGATGTTGACTCCGAGGCTGGCCATGGAGCGGCGGCAGGGCGGCGGCTGGGGCCACGCTAGAGGCGGCCGCCGCCCCAACTGCCCGCCCCCGGGCCGCCTGCCGGGGCAATTCCCCCTAACGTTCAGACCTCAGGGAGCGCAGGGGATCGGCTGTGTTGGCGACGGGGAATCGGGTTGCAGCCGAGCCGGCAACGGACTCCCCCTCGCCCCCCCCGCCGGGCCGCGGAGACCGCGCCATCACCCTGGCCCGGCAACGGGAGAAATTCCTTTGCAATGGCATCAGCCCCTGGCTCTCGCCCCTGGCGATGGTGGCCACCCAGAACCTGGCCCTGCCGGCCTGGTTCACCCGCATCCTGGTGATCGACCGCCAGCATCTGCCAAGCAGCGGCCCGGTGCTGCTGGCCCCCACCCACCGGGCCCGCTGGGACGCCCTGATCCTTCCCCATGTGGCGGGGCGGCGCGTTACCGGCCGCGATTGCCGCTTCATGGTGACCCTCGATGAAATGAAGGGTCTGCAGGGTTGGTTCCTGCACCGGCTCGGTTGCTTTCCGGTGAACCAGGGGCGCCCCACCACCGCCAGCCTTCGTTACGCGGTCGACCTGCTGGCCATCGGAGAGCAGCTGGTGGTGTTCCCCGAGGGGCGCATTCGCCGCGATGACGGCCCGATCCGGCTGCAGCAGGGTCTGGCGCGGCTGGCCCAGCTCGCCGCTGGCCGGGGGGTGAGCGTGCCGGTGGTGCCCATCGGCATTGCCTACACCCACGAGCGCCCCCGGCAGGGCGACAGCGCCGCCCTCTGTTTCGGTGCTCCGCTGCGGGCCGAGGGCAGTGGCCGGGAAGCCGCCAAGGCCTTCACCGCCAACCTGGCCGCCGCCATGCAGTCGGCCGAGCAAGCGGCCCGTGAGGCCCTGGGCCGTCCCCTGCCCCCTGCGTAGAGTCCGCCCACCCCGTCCCGGCAACGACGTGATCAGGCTTCCCGCGGCCCTTCTCACCAGCGCGGCTCTTGCCGTGGGCGCGTTGGTGCCCGCCGCTCCCTTCATCCCCGGGGCGGCGCGGGCCCAGGCCGAGGCCCCCGCGGTGCCCAACGCCGGCAGTCCTTTTGATGTCAACGCCGTGCGCACGTTGCTGCAGCGGGGCGATGCGGCGGTGGCCGCCGGCAACCTCGCCGAGGCCCGCCGCCAGTACGACCTGGCCCGGGAGGCTGCCCGCCGTCTGTTGGGCTTCTACCGCTCCCTCAGCGGCGCCTTCCGCGGTCTCGACGCCCGCATCCCCCGCGAGATGGACGACAAAGGCCGGCAGACCCTCGATCTGCTGGCTGACGCCAACATGCGCCTGGCCGCCCTGTTCCGCCGCCAGGGCCAGCCCGAGGTGGCTGTGCCGCTGCTGGTGGAGGTGGTCAGCAGCATGACCCCCACCACCGATGTGGGCCGCCGCGCCTATCAGCAACTGCTGGAGATCGGCTTCGTCACCACTCCCTATTACGGCAGCACCCCCGGCAGCTGAGCCCACGGCCTAGATTCCCGTTCCAGACCCTGTGCTCTCCCCCGCCCGCGTCATGGTGCATCCTGACCAGGTCAAGGCTGCCATCCACAGCGCCCTCCCCGGCGCCACGGTGGAGGTGGAAGACCTCACCGGTGGTGGCGACCATCTGCAGGTGCGGGTGGTCTCCGAGGCCTTCGCTGGCCTGCCCCGCGTGCGTCAGCACCAGCTGGTCTACGGCGCCCTGCGCAGCGAGCTGGCCAGCGAGGCCATCCATGCCCTGGCGGTGCACACCGCCACCCCCTGATCCTTCCCGCCGCATCCGAACCGATGGACGCCCAGCTCAAGCAACGCATCGACGACCTGATCGCCAGCAGCCCCGTCTACGTGTTCATGAAGGGCAACAAGCTGATGCCCCAGTGCGGTTTTTCCAACAACGTGGTGCAGATCCTGCACTCGCTCGGAGTTGCCTTCGAAACGTTTGATGTGCTCTCCGACATGGAGATCCGTCAGGGGATCAAGGAGTATTCCGACTGGCCCACCATTCCCCAGGTGTATGTAAACGGCGAATTCCTGGGCGGCTCCGACATCCTCATCGAGATGTACAACAACGGTGAGCTCCGCGAGAAACTCGCGGTGGCCCTTGCTTCCTGATCCCATTCCCGCCGGCATCTGCACGGCCCCCCGAGATTTTGCCGGCCTTCATCCCCTGGGGTGAGGGCCGGCTTTCTCAGTAGGGCTGGCTCTCTCAGTAGGGCTGACGTTCGAAGAGAGCCCGAGGATCTCCATCCGGGCCAACGAAGCTTGAGGGATCGCGAATCCAACGGTCGATCAGATCCTCGAGGCGGCGCTGGGATTGATGGTCGAGGACGCCGGTGCGGCGCAGGGCGTGGAGGTAGCCATCGGCATAGAGGCGCAGTTCACTCGGGCCGTGGTGCCGATGGGCAAGTTCCTGGCACGCATCGCAGAGCGACTGGAAATGGCGGATGGCGTCGGGGTGTTCGAGCACAGGGGAAGGGGCAACGGCCCTGGGGCCATTCTGACGAAGGAACCGTCCCTGTGCGCGTGCTCGCCCCGGGTCGGTCCCGTTAGCGTACGCACACGGTTGAGTCCAGCACCCGCTCCCCTCCCCGTGGACGTGTCAAGGTGGCGCCCACCCCCTTCTTCTCTCGCCTCCCGTCTCCCGATCTTCCTCCAGGCGCATGACCCAGGCGACATTGTCCGAATCCGGAGGTTTTCCCAAGCGGGTCCTGGTGGTCGATCCCCACGCCACCTTGCGAACTGTCCTCGCCCAGCGTCTGCGCCAGGATGGCCACCTCGCCGCTGCCGTGGCTTCTGCCCGTGAGGCTCAGGAAATCTGTCAGGAGCAGTCCCCCGACCTTCTGGTGAGCGCCGAGCTGTTGGAGGAAACCTCAGCCCTGCGGTTGGCTGCCCAGCTCCACTGTCCGGTGATGGTGCTCACCGCCCGCTCTGGATCTGAGCCGGTGGTGTCGCTGTTGGACGCCGGCGCCGATGACGTGCTTCGCAAGCCGTTTGGGCTGGAGGAGCTGGCGGCCCGCTGCCGCACCTTGCTGCGGCGCAGTGGCACCGGCCTGCAGGAACGGGTGTGCGTCGGCCCGCTGGAGGTGCATCTGCTGCTGCGCCAGGTGACGCTGCGGGATCAGCCGGTGGAGCTCAGCCCGCGCGAATTTGCCCTGCTCTGCGCCCTGCTGATGCCACCTGGGGTGGTGCGCAGCCGCCAGGAGCTGCTGCGGATGGCCTGGCCGCCCTTCAGTGGCGGTCCGCGTTCTGTGGATACGCAGGTGCTCACCTTGCGGCGCAAGCTCGAGCAGGCGGGGTTGGGAGAGGGGGGTGGTATCGAAACGATGCGCCAGCAGGGCTACCGCTTCAGCCTCGACACCCTGCCCGATCCCGCGGAGGAAAGCGTGGGCGGGGGCACCGGCCCCCTGCTGGTGCCAAGCAACGGTTCCAGCAGGGCCTGAGCCAAGCTCCAAGGCCCCACGGGCGTCAGGCTGCAGGTCTCTGGATCAGGGCTAAGCCCAGGACTTCGCCGATCAGCAAGGCGCCGCTGAGCAGGGCCAGCAGTTGATAGGTCCAGGGCGGACTGATCCGGCCCACGGCGGCCGTGTCCACCCCGCTGGCCTGGGAGAAGCGGCTCAGGAAGTCGTCGAAGCGGGCCACCCGCTGCGGCAGCAGAAAGGAGCGGCCCCTGGTGCCCCCTGATTCACCGGCGCTGCGCACATACCAGACGCGCCCACCCTGGCTGGTGGCCACCGGAGTCAGCCCCTGGATCCTCTGCCAGGGGAGCTCCCAGCTGCGGCGGAACAGCCAGGCGCACCAGGCCGGGTAGCCCACCCGTACCCCCGATTCATCGAGTTCCACCCGCTCGCCGGTGGCGGCCACCACCAGCAGCAACCCCAGGGGCAACGCCAGCAGCAGAGGGGTCCGCAGGGGCTCGGGGGCCAGGAACGGCAACGGCAACACCAGGGCCAGGTAGAGGCCGATCAGGGTGAAGCGGATCAGGGCCGCCATCGGATAGACCTGTCGCTCCAGGGCTGGGGATGGGGGCACGGAAGCGCAGCGACGGGTGGAACCGCCAGGGAGCCTAGGGAATGGGATTGGGCACGCGCAGCAGTCCCGCCATCTGGCCGACGCGGGGGTGACGTACTGGTGTCTATTCCCTGGCTCAGCGCCACCCTCAGCGATCTTCCGGCGATCCGGGCAGGGGTTCGAGAATCTCAGACGGGCTGTAGCGCCCTCCGAACACTTCGGCCTCGCGGCCCTTCCAGAACTCCCCCAGGCGCATCAGATCGGCATGGGCCTCACGCAGCCGTTCCATGTACTCCTCGGGCGGCAGGCTGTCCTTCGCCTCCTTGAGCTTGGCGAGCCGCAGCAGCTGCCACATCCAGGGTTTGCCCAGTTCGCCGCGCGCTTCGAGGTAGCGGGCCAGGTCGGCGGAGCTGGGCAGGGGGGCGGCGGACATCGTTGCGGGCCATGGGGGTGTGGGGGGGGAATCAGCCTATGGACTGCGGTCATCCATTGGTGGTCTGTGCCACGACGGCAAGCCGTAGGGGGCAGCACCTCCGTTGGGGGCGGCAGCGCTCAGTAGAGATCTGGCCGGCGATCGAGCAGGTAACGGGTTCCGGCCGGGTGGGTCGGCCCGTATTCGCCAGGGAGACAATCGGCCAGCAGCAGGGTGGGCTCCGCCGTGGCCGCCACCAGCAGATCGCCGTGGGGCCCCACGATCACGCTGTTGCCCAGGTAGGCCGCCATCACCCGACCCGCCACCCGCTCCTGGCCGCAGCGGTTGGCGTAGGCGATGAAGCAGTCGTTTTCAAAGGCGTGGGCCGGCAGCAGGGTGCGGGAGACGTCGGGGTAGGGCCGCTCGGTCCGTTGCCCGTCGCTGAGCACCGCCCAGGCGTCGGCAGCCGTGGGGATCAGCACCAGCCGCGCCCCCTCGAGGGCCAGCCGGCGGGTGAGCTCGGGGAACTCCGCCTCGTAGCAGTTGAGCAGTCCCAGCGGCAGGCCGTTCACCGTCTGCACCGTGAGTGCCGGGCCCTCCTCCGGGTGCTCGTAGCCCGGGCTCCAGCAGCGCCGCTCGTCCGGTCCCCAGAGGTGGGTCTTGCGGTAGCTGCGCAGCAGCTGCCCCTGGCCATCGAACAGGGCGATCGCGTCGTAGAAGCGCTCCCGGCCGGCCACCATCGCCCGCTCCGGATAGGGGCAGGCGATCGCCAGCCCGTGGCGATGGGCCGCCGCCGCCACCCGCTGCAGGGAGGGGCCGTCCATGGGTTCGGCCAGCTGTTGCGCCAACTCAGGCGTAACGATGTAGCCGCTGAGGTACAGCTCCGGAAAGGCCAGCAGCTGGGCGCCATGGCTGGCCGCCAGGGCCGCCACCTGCTCCAGGCGGCTCAGGTTCTGGTCGCGGGCCTCGGCGCTGCCGGCATCGCCGTTCCCCTGCCAGAGGGCCAGCCGGATCCCCTCCCCGGCCGCCGGTGGGGTGGGCCGCAGGCAGGCCCGCAGCCGGTGGGCGGGCGCGTCACGCTTTGGATCGGTCGGCGCGGCCATCGGCGCGGGCAAGGGGGTGCGGATCGATCATGGATCCATCCGCCTGCGGGTTTGCCATGGGCGCTCGCCCCCCTGCCCCCTCCAACGCTGCCCACCTGCCCGACGGGCTGCCAGGGGATCGCTTCGCCGACGGCGGCCTGCGGGGTGATGTGGTCTACGAGCTGATCCACGCCCACCTGATGTTGGACGGCAACGCCCGGCTCAACCTCGCCACCTTCGTGGGCACCTGGATGGAGCCCGAGGCCCGCCGCCTGCTGGAGGAGTGCGCCGATAAGAACATCATCGACAAGGACGAATATCCCCAGACCACCGACATCGAACAGCGCTGTCTGCGCATGCTTGCCGATCTCTGGCACGCCCCTGATCCGGCCGATGCGGTCGGCACTTCCACCACCGGCTCCAGCGAGGGGTGCCTGCTCGCGGGGTTGGTGTTGCGCTGGCACTGGCGGCAGCGGTGCGGGCGATTGGGCGGCGGCACCGGCCGGCCGAACCTGGTGATGGGCGCCAACCGCCAGGTGTGCTGGGACAAGTTCTGCACCTACTTCGACGTGGAGCCCCGCCGGGTGCCGCTGCGACCCGACTGCCTGCATCTCGATGCCGCCGCCGCCGCCGCCGCCTGCGATGCCGGCACGATCGGCGTGGTGGCGGTGCTGGGCAGTGTGGTGGACGGCAGCTATGAGCCGGTGGCGGCGATCGCCAGCGCCCTCGAGGAGCTGGAGCAGCGCACGGGCTGGGAGGTGCCGATCCATGTGGATGCGGCGTCGGGTGGCTTCGTGGCGCCGTTCCTGACGCCCGATCTGCTGTGGGATTTCCGCCTGCCGCGGGTGTGGTCGATCAACGCCAGCGGCCATAAGTACGGCGGCGTGCTGCCGGGGGTGGGCTGGGTGCTCTGGCGCCGGGACGCCCTGCTGCCCGCGGAGCTGCGCTTCGATGTGAATTATCTCGGTGGTGTCACCCCCACGATCGGCCTGAATTTCTCCCGCCCCGGCGCGCCGGTGGTGGCGCAGTACTTCCATTTCCTGCACCTCGGCCGCCGTGGCTATCGCCACCGCATGCAGGCCCTGGAAGCGATCGCCTGCCACCTGGCGGACGGCATCGCCGCCCTCCGCCCGCTGCGGCTGGTGAGCCATCCCCTCGGCCAGTTGCCGGTGTTCTGCGTGGAGCTGGCGGAGCCCCCGGGCCACTGGAGCGTGTTCCACCTCTCCGACAAGCTGCGCGAGCGCGGCTGGCTGGTGCCCGCCTACACCCTGCCGCCGGATCAGGAGCAGCGGGCGGTGCTGCGCTTCGTGGTGCGCGCCGGTTTCACCCGCCCCCTGGCGGATGAACTGCTCGAGGACCTGCGTCGCGACGTGGCCTGGTTCGAGGCCCTCACCACTCCCATGCCGGAGCCGATGACCCGCACCGTCTTCCGCCACTGAGGGTGGAGCGGGGGTTCAGGCGGGCAGGCGCCAGGGGTTGAGGCCCAGGTCGGCACCGATGCGGTGGGCGCAGGCGAAACCGCTGAAGGCCACGGCATTGAGCCCCTGGCCCGGGAAACAGGAATCGCCCACGCAGTACAGGCCCGGCAGGCCGGTGCGGTTGAAGGGCATCGGCAACAGACCGGGCAGGGTGCGGGCGGGGATCGGGCCGTAGGTGCCGGCGAAGCGCCCCAGAAAGCGGCGGTGGCTGCGGGGGGTGCCCACTTCGCGATGCTGGATCGCCCCCGCCAACCCCGGCAGGATCGCCTCCAGGCGGGCGATCAACCGATCGGCATCGGCCTCCTTCTTGGCCCGGTAGTCGGCGGGGCCCAGCCCCTGCCAGGTCTCCATCGAGGAGGGGGTGAAGGTGTGAACGATGTGGTGGCCCGCCGGGGCCAGGGAGGGATCCAGCAGGGTGGGCATCGACACGAAGATCGTGCCCTGTTCGGCCTCCAGCTCCTCCCAGCGCTCCAACAGCAGGTGGTGCACATGGGTGCCCGTCGGGATCACCTCGGCGCTTACCCCCAGGTGGAGGGAGAGGAACGAGGGGGAGGGGCGGTAGCGGCGGCGCCAGGGGGTTTCGCCGGACGGGGTATCAGCGGCGTCCACCAGGGGGTGGGCGGGGGAGCCCTCGCCGCCGAAGGTGTCCCAGCGAGTGGCGTTGCTCACCACCCGCCGGGCCCGCAGCTCCTCGCCACTGGCCAGCCGCACGCCCACCGCCTGGCCGTTGTCGAGCAACACCTTCGTCACGCGGGCCCGGTAGCGGATGGCGCCGCCGTGGTGCTCCAGCCCCGCCACCAACCGCTCGGCGATCACGCCCACCCCGCCCTGGGGATAGTTGATGCCGCCGGCGTGGCGATCGGAGAAGACCATGCCGGCATTGATCATCGGCGTGCGATCGGCGGGCATCACCGACCAGCAGAAGCACTCCATGTCGATGAAGCGCAGGAGCTGGGGATCGCGGATGTGGCGGCGCGCCACGGCGCCCACGTTGAAGGGCAGCCAACGGGCCAGGCCGAGGCAGGCCAGTGGCGCGCGGAAGAACACCTTGGCCAGATAGGCGGGATCCTCGAGCGACAGCAGCGGCATTGCGTCGAGGCAGCGGAAGACGCTCCAGCAGGTGTCGTAAAAGCGGCGGATGCCAACGCGCTCGTGGGGGAAGCGGTCGCCCAGGTCGGCGAGGAAGCGTTCGTAGTCGCGGTCCACCGCGACGGTGAGATCACCGGGGAGGTGGTACTGGAGCTGGGCGGGGTCGGGCAAGGTGACGATGCGCTCGCCCACATCGGCCAGGGCGCGGGTGAGCAGGTTGGTGTGCCCCTTCTCCCCGAAGCCGAAGATCATCGAGGCGCCCACATCGAAGGTGTAGCCCCCGCGCCGGAAGCTGCCGCCGCTGCCGCCGGGGATCAGGTAGCGCTCCAGCACCAGCACCTTCGCGCCCTTGGCCGCCAGCTGGCTGGCGGTCACCAGGCCACCGATGCCGGAGCCGATCACGATCACGTCCCAGGTGGGTTCGCTGCTGCCGGGGCCCGGGCTGGGGGCGGTGGCGAGGGGGGAGGGGGCGGGCACCGTGGGGGTGGGCAGGCTGGGGCGACCCTAGGTGGCGAGGCGATGCCCGGCGGGGGCGTGGCCGGCCATGCTGGAAGGCTGCGCGCATCAGCCGCCATGACCCCGTCGTCTTCCTCTGATGGTCCGGTTTTCTCCAGCGCCGGGCTGGATCCCGATCTGCAGCAGCGCCTGCAGGAGGCCGCTGCCCGCGAGGCAGTGAGCCTGGGCAGCCTGTGCGAGCGCTGGCTGCTGGAGGCGTTGCTGCGCCATGAGCAGGCCCATGGCCTCGAGCCGTCAGGACGTTGTTCGGTGCGCACCGGCCAGTGCACCAGTGGTCCGCTGCCGTTGCCCCTACAGCAGTAGGCCCCCTCAGGCGACCGGCGCCACCGGCTCCGGCCGGGTGTCTCCGGCGCTGAGGCTTTCGATCGGGATGGGGGGAGCCGCCACCCTTTCGCTGATCACCCGGAACAGATCAAGACGGTGCGCTCCGAAGGTGCGCAGGAAGGGCACATCGCCGGCGTCGCGGCCACGGCCGATCAGCACCCGGCCGCTGCAGGGCACGTTGTTGTGGGCATCGAAGACGTACCAGCGGTCCTCCAGCCAGGCCTCGAACCAGGCGGTGAAATCGATGCCGTCTTCCCCGGGCCGCGGCGCGTCCTCGCCCAGGTAGCCGCTGCAGTAACGAGCTGGGATGTTGAGGGCGCGGCAGAGGGTGATCGCCAGATGGGCGAAGTCGCGACAGACTCCCCGGCCGTCCCGCAGGCTGTCGACAGCGCTGCGCTCGGGCGAGGCGGCCGTTGGGTCGTAGGTGAGGTGGCGGTGCACCCAGTCGCAGATGGCCTGCACCTGGCCCCAGCCTGGGGGGAGGGCGCCGAACTGCTGCCAGGCCCAGCTCTGCAGGCTGTCGCTGTCGCAGTAGCGGCTGGCGTTGAGGTAGCGGTAGCTCTCGATCGGCAGGGCGGCAACGGAGCAGGCGCGGGCCAGGGGCACCACCGGATCTGCGGCGCCGTGGTCGCGCAGCAGGGCCTCGTAGCGCAGGGTGGTGGTGCCGGCGGCCGCCTGGAAACGGCACCAGCGATTGCCATCCCGGTCCACCAGCACCTCGGTGGCCCGATCCGGGCTGAGCCGCAGCCGCTCCGGAGCGCTCAGGTCGTCACGCCGGCTGCTGTGGGGATGCACCAGCACCAGCGCCGGCGTGAGCACCGGGCAGCAAAGGGTGAGCTCGCAGCCGAGCCGGATCTGCATGGGAGGAGGGAAGAGGGGGGAAGGGTGGGGGGTGGGGGCACCAGCGGTACCAGGCAGCTCCGGCTGGCCTGGGCTCCTGCGCTTTTCCTAACGGGCCGCCCCGCCGGGGATCAGGCGCCGGCCGGGACCGCCAGGGCTGCGGTCGGGTCGCTCGCCGTTGGCGGCTGGGCTGGATCGCTCGGGGGCGCCGCCGAAGGCGGCAGCGGTCCGTGGAACGGGGCCAGATCCGCCAGGGCGCGGTCGCGATAGGCGCCGTAGCGGCGGCGTTTGTCGCGAATCCGCTCGGGCAGATCGGGCAGCAGGCCGAAGTTGGGGGGCATCGGCTGGAAGCGCTCGCTCGGGGCTTCGGCAATGAAGTGGGTGAGCGCCCCCACCATTGTGGTGGGCGGCAGGCTGAGGGGGGGGAGCCCCCGGGCGAGCCGGGCGGCGTTGGTGCCTGCCAACCAGCCGCCCGCCACCGCTGCGGCGTAACCCTCGGTGCCTGTGATCTGCCCAGCCGCCAGCAGGGTGGGGCGACGGCGGAACTGCAGGGTGGCATCGAGCAGCTGGGGGGATTCGAGGAAGGTGTTGCGATGCATCACGCCAAAGCGCACGAATTCGGCGTTCGCCAGACCCGGGATCATCCGCAGCACCCGTGTCTGCTCGCCCCAGCGGAGGTTGGTCTGGAAGCCCACCAGGTTCCAGAGGCGGCCATCGCGATCTTCCTGGCGCAGCTGCACCACCGCGTAGGCACGACGGGCGCGGCGCACGTCCCGGTCGTTCACATCCCCCCAGCGGGGATCCCATAGGCCGATGGGCTTCAGGGGGCCGTAGCGCATGGTGTCTTCCCCGCGCCGGGCAAGCTCCTCGATCGGCAGACAGCCTTCGAAGAAGCAGGCGCTCTCCTGCTCGAAGTCCTTGAGCTCTGCCTGTTCCGCCGTCAGCAGGGCCTCGCGGAACCCGAGGTATTGCTCCCGGTCCATCGGGCAGTTGATGTAGTCGGCGTCGCCCTTGTCGTAGCGGCTGGCCCGGAAGGCCAGATCCATATCGATCGACTCCCCCGCCACGATTGGGCTGGCGGCATCAAAGAAGTGGCAGTCGTCCCGGCCGGTGAATGCGCGCAGATCCTCGGCGAGGGGTTCACTGGTGAGCGGGCCTGTGGCCAGCACGGCGATCTGATCGGCCGAGGGAAGGGTGGCTTGCTCGCGCCGTTCCACCGTCACCCGCGGATGGGACTCCAGGGCGGCCGTGAGGGCGGCGCTGTAGCGGCCCCGATCCACCGCAAGGGCCCCGCCGGCGGGAACCGCATGGCGGTCGGCGGTGTCGATGACCAGGGAGCCCAGCCGCCGCAGCTCTTCCTGAAGCAGACCCGCCGCTCGGTCACTGCTGAGGGAACCGAAGCTGTTGCTGCACACCAGTTCGGCGAATTCGGCGCTGTGGTGGGCAGGGGAGCGGCGCAAGGGCCGCATCTCCACCAGACGTACCAACAAGCCGGCTTTGGCAATTTGCCAGGCCGCTTCGGTGCCGGCTAAGCCCGCTCCGATCACCAGGATCTCGGGATCGCTGCCGTTCACCAAAGCCGGTGCTGAGGAAAGCTCAGGCTACGGGGGCGATGGCCGGGGCGGCGCGCCGGGGGATCAGGCGCGGGCGCGCTTCAACATCAGCTGCAGCTGGCCCACGGCGGCACGGCCGATATGGAACACGGCCCAGGACGCCGCCAGCACGATCGGAGCAGCGACGAGCACGACCCGGAGATCCATGGCGGCGAGCAAGAAAGGGTGAACAGATCTTACGGACCTATCGCTCCCAACCGCTCCGATCCAATCCCCACCGTGGGATTTCGACGCAATCGCCCCCGCTTCCTTCGGATGTCTTCCGGCAGGCGGAGCGGGGAGAGAAGGGCGATCAGAAACCCGTGGCGAAGCGGTCAGAACCCCGGATCCTCGCCCCGCCCCGCATGCACCATCGCCAACTTGCGATAGCGGCGGGCGTGCTCCCGCTGGCACGCGATCGCCGACGGGCTCAGCTCCCGTTTCACCTGGGCCGGGGCCCCCATGACCAACGCCCCTGCCGGCACGTCCTTGGTGACCACGGCGCCTGCCGCCACCAACGCCCCCTCCCCCACCGTGACGCCATTGAGCACGATCGCCCCGATCCCCACCAGACAGCCGTCCTGGAGGGTGGCGCCATGGATCACGGCCCGATGCCCAACGGTCACGTCCGCCCCGATCCGCACCGGTTGCCCCGGATCGCCATGCAGCACCGCCCCGTCCTGCACGTTGCTGCCCTCCCCGATCACAATCCCGCACACGTCGCCACGGGCCACCGCCGTGGGCCAGAGGCTCGCTCCCGCCTCAAGCGTCACATCCCCGATCAACACAGCCGAGTCGGCCACCCAGGCCTCTGGATGCACCCGTGGTCCCGTCCAGGGGGGGGATGAATACCGTTCAGAACCTGCCACATCTCTTGCTGCGCTGCTCCCATTCTGCGATCCCCCTCCACCGCCGATCCCCCGCTTGCCGGGTGCCCCCCCCCGGGTGATACGTTCCTCTGAGCCCTGCGGGGCTGCCCTTTGGGCGGGTCGCTAGCTCAGCGGTAGAGCACTCGGCTTTTAACCGATTGGTCCTGAGTTCGAATCTCAGGCGACCCATTGCTTTTCCGGCAGTACGTCTGGGCCCAAAACCACCGCACTGCAAGCGGTTTCTTCTTGCGGCCAGCGTTTTTCGCCAGGCCGTAGTGAGTCCGTGAAAGGCCAGGAAAAACCGTAATTGGGTCATTTCCTTGGCAGTACTGCCAAGGGCGGTCTCGACGCTCTGTCGTCTTAACGAGACAGTCCCATGAGTCCAGGGAGGACGTCGGAATCCTCTACTGCACCCAGGTCTCGACCCGGCCATGGCCACCCTGACCCCTCCTCTTGAGCGCGCCAACGGACTGCTCCGACTGAACCGCCTGCCGCTGCGGATCCGGCAGCGCCGCCACAGCCAGTGGTTGAGCGTCTACGAGCTCGGAGGCAGCGGGACGAGCCGTGAGAAGGCGATGCGGGGCTATCGCGCTGCAGATCCCGAGGCTGTCGACAGTCTCTGTGAGCTGGTGCTGCGCCTGGCTCGGCCGGGCCAACCCTTCCCCTGGGAGGCCCTGACGGCTGCGGCTCCAGAACCAAGCGCGACAGGCAACGCCCCCACCTGGCCGGAAATCTGCGAGGCCGTGGTGACCTTCCAGCGCGGGCAGGGGGTGAACATGAACCTGGTGGGCCCGTTCAAGGGCCAGGGCTACTTCCGCCTGCTTCCATCCGAGCGGCCGGCGAGCCTGGATGTGCGGCGCTTCGCTCTGCACACCAGCGAGAGCCTCAAGGCGCACCTGGAGGACCCGAGCGAACCTCTGCTGCCGATGGCGACGCACCGCCAGGGCTTCCGCCAGAAACGGGAGGTGGTGTCGCTGCTGCGGCGTGCGGGCTTTGGGGCGATCGCGCCGGAGGAGCTGAGCGCGGAGCTCAAGGCTCTGGTGAACCGCAAGAAGCAGGCCCTGGTGGCCGC
>CAIVPT010000079.1 GCA_903907855.1 uncultured Synechococcaceae cyanobacterium
ACATCGACAACTTGATCCAATGGGGCGACTCCTTCTTCCGGCAGTACACGCTTGAGTCAGTGGATCAAGCACGTCTTTTGTACGTGCTGGCATCGGAGCTACTCGGCCCGCGGCCTGAGGAGGTCGATATCCAGGATCCTGAGCCGCAATCCTTCCAGGATCTCTATGACAGCGGGCAGCTCGATCTCTTCTCCAACGCACTGGTGGAGATCACCGCCGAGCTGGATCCCACACCGTCCACGGCCTGGGACGACCTGCCTCCGGTGCTGAGTCCCTCGCTCTACTTCTGCATCCCGCGCGACGAGAAGCTGCTGGCCTACTGGGACCGCGTTGAGGACCGCCTCTACAAGATCCGCCATTGCCTCGACATCGATGGTGTGGCCAGGCCGCTAGCCCTGTTCGATCCGCCTATCGACCCGGGGGCAGTCGTGCGCGCGGTGGCAGGGGGGCTCCGATCGCCTCGGCCCTGGCCGCGCTCAATGCGCCGATTCCGGCATTCCGCTACAGCGTCATGGTCGGCCGCGCTAAGGAGCTGTGCGGCGAGGTCCGTGCCTTTGGTGCGGCCCTGCTCGCGGCTCTGGAGAAGAAGGATGGCGAGGCACTGGCCCGACTCCGGTCCTCCCACGAATTAGGGCTACTTGATGCGGTAGCCGAAGTCCGCAAGCTCCAGGTAGATGAGGCAAAGAAGAGCATTGAGGTGATCGAGGCTTCCAAGCAGCTCGCTGCAGCGAGGCAGAACCATTACCAGGGGCTTCTGGACAATGGGTTGTCGGACCTGGAAATCGCACAGATGGTCTCGATGGTGATTGCGGGAAGGGTTCGGGTCGAAGCAGGGTTGACCGGGGCACTGGCCGGAGCACTTGTGCTCATTCCCCAGTTCGAAGTGGGAGCATCTGGGGCCATGGCCACTCCACGCGTCAGCGGCCAGTTCGGGGGGGAGCAGCTCTCGAGTGCTGTCCGTCTGCAAGCGGATCTGTTGAACACCATCGCCTCTGCTGCGGACTCCGTGGCGGCGAGCACTGGCCTCGCCGCTTCCCACCAGCGCCGTTCCCAGGACTGGCAACTACAGCATGACCTTGCAACTCTGGAGATCACGAGCAGCGCCCGCCAGATCGAAGCAGCACGCAAGCGCCTTGAGATCGCTGAACGTGAATTGCGGAACCATGCTCTGCAGCGGGCGAACGCCGGCGAGTGCGATGCCTTTCTGCGCTCCAAGTTCACCGGCGTCGACCTCTACGACTGGATGGTGGGCCAGCTCGCCAGCGTCTACGTGCAGGCCTACCAGCTTGCCCTCGATCTTGCACGACGGGCCGAGCGGGCCTGGCAGTTCGAGGTGGCGGCCGCCACGCCTCCAACCTTCGTGAAAGCCAGCCACTGGGACAGCCTGCGCAAGGGGCTGCTGGCCGGCGAGCGCCTGGCCATGGATCTGCACCGAATGGAGGTCGCCTACCTGGAGCAGTCCCGGCGGGAATATGAGCTGACGCGCAACATCTCACTCTCCCAGGTCGACCCACTCGCCCTCCTGACACTGAAGTCCACCGGCACCTGCGAGCTCTCCCTGCCCGAGATGCTGTTCGACATGGACCGGCCGGGCCTGTATCACCGCCGGATCAAGGCGGTGACTCTCTCGCTGCCCTGCGTCACAGGGCCCCATACGCCTGTCCACGCCACGCTCCGGCTGCTCGACAGCTACGTGCGCACGTCAGCCCAACTCGAGGAGATCACCGCCGAGAGCTACGGCACACCCAGCCCCGATGACTCCCGCTTCGTCCGGCTGCCCGGCCCGGCCCAGGGCGTGCTGACCAGCCGAGGCATCGAGGACGGCGGCCTGTTCGAACTGAACCTACGCGACGAGCGCTACCTGCCCTTCGAGGGCCATGGCGTGGTGCAGAGCCGCTGGAGGATCGAGCTGCCGGCCGAGTACCAGTCCTTCGACTACACCACCATCTCCGACGCCATCCTCCACTTGCGGTACACAGCGCGGGAGGGCGGCGACCGCCTCCGCGACGCCGCGAACGCCGCCGTCGCCGCCTGGGCCTCCGCGGAGATCGATGCGGCTCAGGGCCAGGAGATGCAACGGGTGTTTTCGCTGCGAAGCGAAGACTCTGCCGAGTGGAACGCGCTCTTCCAGCCCGATGGCGCCATGACCTTAAACCTGTTGAAGGCACGCTTCCCCTACGTCTTCCGGCGCGTCGCGGGCCTCTCCCCCGTCGGTGGAGAGCTGTGGGTATTCGGCGCGGACGCGACGGCCGGCACATCCGCACCCGCATTCACGCTGAGCTGCAGCGCAAACGAAGACGGTTCCACAGACCTGCCGGACCCCCAGGCCATTTCGCTCACCGAGCGCCCCGACACCCCCGGCGTGTTCAGCGGTGGCTTCAATGTCGAGGAGGCAAAGACCGGTACCTGGCGTCTGGCCCTCTCCAGCACCCCTGAGGATGCCTGGGCAACTACGGACGACCCGGCGCGGTTGGCCTCAACCTCGCTCAGGGACGCCTTTCTGGTTCTTCGTTATCGGGTGGGGGCGTAGTCACCACTTCGCTCGCCGCGTCGGCCTTCGCCATGGCCGGCTGCGCCCCGGTGGCACGGCTGAGCGAGGTGTTCCGCCAGGCGGCCGCCAGCCGCATCATCACCACCGCCCATGCGGTGAACCAGGGACAGATGCCCGATCTGCGCCCTCCCGCGAATCCGGAGCACTGCGATTTCTTCTTCGTGGCCGCCGAGAACGCCGAGCAGGCGGTGCCGCTGATCCTCAAGCTGGTGGCCGAACGGATCCCGGCCCGCTTTGGCCTCGATCCGATCCAGCAGGTGCAGGTGCTCACCCCGATGGCCCGCGGCGGCTGCGGCTCCCGGGCGCTGAACGTGGCCTTGCAGGAGCGGCTCAATCCCGACCCCGATGAGCAGGTGGAGCGCTTTGGCTGGCGCTTTGCCCCGGCCGACAAGGTGATGCAGATCGCCAACGACTACGAAAAGGAGGTGTTCAACGGCGATCTGGGCACCGTCGATTCCATCGACGCCGACAACAGCGAGCTGACGGTGCTCTTTGATGGCAAGCCCGTCAGCTACGGCTGGGGCGAACTCGACACCCTCGTGCCCGCCTACGCCTGCACGATCCACAAGAGCCAGGGCAGCGAATACCCGGCGGTGGTCATCCCCCTGCTGATGCAGCACTACACAATGCTGCAGCGCAACCTGCTCTACACCGCCATCACCCGCGGCAAGCGCCTGGTGGTGCTGGTGGGGCAGAAGAAGGCCCTGGCGATGGCGGTCAAGAACCACCTGGGCCGCAGGCGTTGGACGAAGCTCAGGGAGTGGCTGGCCAGCGGCGTGCATGACATGGGCGAGGCCTGAGCGGCAGCGCTTGCCACCAGGGGCGGTTGGCCCGATGGTTACAACAATGCCTGGGTCTTGCAGACTGCCGCGTCCCTTGCGGGGCCCGCTGGGCCCCGCTTTCCCTTCCTTTCCGCTCGGCCC
>CAIVPT010000080.1 GCA_903907855.1 uncultured Synechococcaceae cyanobacterium
GGCATGAGCCGTGGCTTTTGGACTGGCCGGCCGCGGCGGCCGATGTGAACCGTGACGCGGGGCTCTGACCAGGCTTTGCTGATGCCGGGATAGACGTGCACGAGCACCTGACGGACCGGGCAGCAGAGGGCGGAGGAGGCCATGGGTGGATGGCGAGGAACACCGACCCCGCGCCCCGCCGCCGTGGCCGCGCCAGGGCCAGACCGGGAGGAGCATCCGAGGGAGCTGGCTTGCGTCAGCCCTGGCGCGGCTGTGGTGGTGGAGGCATTGCTGGGTGAGGGGCTCGCCAGGCCCGTGGCTGGATCCGGGGACTGCTGGATCTCCTGGGGGTTGCTCTGTTCCGGGGGTGTTGCTGCCTGAGCCCCGCGCTTCACGGTGTCGGCCGGTCAGGGGATATGTCGGCTGGGGCCGACGGGTCATGTCTGCTGATCAGCCCTGTTGCCCTGAGCTGTTGCGGTGCAGGGGGGTCTGCTTGTGCTCTGAGCGGCCTTGGCGATGAGCGCGAGCGGATCTCAGTCGCCCTGGTTGGCCGCCAGCCAGGCCTGCAGGTCTCCAGGGCCGCTGAAGTCGAGCAGATCCTCGGCGAGTTGCTCCAGGCGCAGCAGGGGCAGGGCGGCGAGCGTCTCCCGGCTGGCCTGATCCAGATTCCCGAACCGTCGGGCCAACTGACGGATGGCCAGAGCGGCGGCTTCCTGCTGCCGACCAGCCTCCAGGCCCTCTTCCCGGCCTTCCTCTCGCCCCTCCTCCAGGATTTCCTGCACGGCGCGGGTGTGGCGCAGCTCCTGCAGGGGTAGTCCAACGATCATGAGGATCTCCTCTCGGCTGAGCTGTGAGAAGCGCTCAAACAGCATAGAGAGAACGACCGGTTCCAGATCTCTGCGCTCCGTCAGGATCCGGCGGCAACGCTCCCCCAGCTCAACTTCCGTGCGCACCGGCAGGGTAAGCAGATCGATGGCGGCATCAAGGCTCTGCACCTGAGCGAGGGCATCGAGGCTGACCCAGTGCACCGTCTCCAGAAAGCTCTGCAGCGGCGTGACGGGGCCGAGGTTGAGGCGTTGATGCGGGGTGATCACCACCACCCGCCAGTGCTCAACGACCGGATGGAGCTGCAGGAAGCGGAAGGTCTGGGCGGCGAGGCGGTGGTGAAAGCCGGAATCGGTGCGCATCTGCACCTCCAGCAGCACCACCGGCAGCTCTGGGGTTCCGCTGTCAGTTCCAAGGGGCCAGAGCACGCCATCGAGGCGATGGCTGCCGGCCTTGAGCTCCGGCGCCAGGAAGCGGTACTGGCGATCGAGGTCCGTAGGGACGGGCTGATCGGCCAGGCTGCGGTCGTCCGGCCCCGCCAGCCAGCGGATCAGATCGGGCGCCGACTGGAACACGCCGTAGAACCAGCGGTCGGTGTTCAAGGGGGCGCGGAAATCTGCCGACAAGGTACCTCTCGCCCGCTGCCCAGCACCGCCCACAAAAAAGGGGGCCCCTGGCCCCCCAGCGCCCTCAATAGGGCAGCTCAATCCC
>CAIVPT010000081.1 GCA_903907855.1 uncultured Synechococcaceae cyanobacterium
ATCTGGGCTCAACGCCCACACGAAAGAACGAAAACGGAGGCCAGCGCAACAGCACGCGCCAAAGCCTACCGAACCTGCAGAGAACAAAAGCAAAGCCACACGAGCATCGTGCAGCCCCGCCCCGGAACCACCCCTATAACGACCGGCCTCGGTGCACAAGGGTGCACCGGGGAGAAGGCGATGCGCCAGTCGTTGCCCACGCACGCAGGGTGCCTCGCGAAACAGCCAGGGAAAATCTCCTAAAACCTGGCTGCCGGCCTGATGCCTTATCGGCCTCCCTGCGCGCAGCTGCCGTGACGTAAGCGGAGGAAGACGCCTCCGACCCACCCCAACCCACCCACAGAAACAGGTGGCAAACGACCCGCCACCTCAACTGCCCAGGAGGCACACGCACACGAGGCTAACCATCCAGCGGCAACCCCACACAACCACCACACTCAGCAGCGCACGCGGGACCACACGCAACCACAACCGCACGCCGCACGCCCCCTAGCCTGCTGCGCCGGCCGCTAACCACCAGCAGTCCCGCCCGCCAGAGCTGCCGCCTCCAAGAAGGAAGGAATGTGGAGAGCAAGGCTGGTGCCGCCAGAGCCGTCGTCCACCGCGTCCGCCAGCACACCCCCGGCGCACCAAACCTCCTTGAATTCCAAGAGGGACGACATCTGGTTACGCCTCGTGCGGAACCAGCGCGCCCCGAGGCCAGCCGCCGCGGGAAGGTCGGAAGAAGCCGTGACGTAGTCGACACGGATGGCAGCCGCCAGTCGCGCCCGCACCACCTGAACCACGGCCCTGGCGTCAAACTGCTGACCCGCCGCCCGACGCCGATGCGACAAACCCCAGACCGCCGAGATGTAGGCTGCCCGGAGGAGCAGCCAAAGGCGCCTGTGCACACGCTGCACCGGCTGCCAGGCCCCGAGCAGTAGCACGCCCTCCGACTTAGGCGGTGGCGCTCCCGCCACCTGTCGCCAAAGGTCCCACAGCCAGTCCACCGCCGGCGCCACCGAGGGGCAGCCCCAAAAGAGGTGCGAAAGGGTCTCCAGAGGGGGAGCGGCAGGCGCCCCCACGCCCGCGGAGGTGCTGGCCGCCGCCGGGTCCACGCCAGCACAGCAACCCGCCTGGCAGCAGCACGCCATAAGCGCAGCTGCCCTGTCGTCACCTGCAGGAGGGACAGTGTACAGGCGGAGGGCGCCACAAGGCAGGCCCTTGTGCAGTAGCCGCCACATGAGGGCGGCCTGGTCGCGGTCCATACCCGAGCGCCAAACGTCGCGGTAGACCCGTGACCACGCCGTACGACGGCTGACCAGCGCGGCCACGTCCACGCCGTCATCGCAGCGCGCGTCGGCTGCCAGGCTGTGCTGGTGCTGCCCCGCGGCCGCCGCGCGTACGAGCGGGTGGTCGCGAGGGCCCGACGGATGCATCCAAGACGCATCATAGGGGTCGGACGGTTGCTCAGGGCGCCGCCTGCTGGTGCCGCCGGCCCCCGAACCCGCCTGCATCGCCGCATACCGCGCCAGCTGCTGAGCCTCCGCCGCCGAGAGCGCTCCGCCCGGCCTGACCATGGCACCAAAAGGCATCACCCAGCCACGGCATCCCCGGCCCGGCTCCTTCCCGCACCCAAGACTGCGTTTCTGTGTCCGTCGAGCTATGGGTCTCTACCAGGACTATGATGCCCGAGGAGCCCCCTTGCAGCTGCCGGAACAGAGCACACCGCTTGCGTTTGTCCTTCAGCCCGTTGACGTTGAGCGCCAGGACGGTAGGGAGGGGCTGCCCCATGGGGCCTGCACTCATGACCCCTTGCGCCCCGGCGGACGGGAGCGCTGTGGGGTGGGTGTCGCACGGGACGGATCCGCCCCCGCGGCTGCGCGTGAGAGTGCCTGCCACGAATGCGGGTCAAGGGAAGTGGCAGCTGACCTGATGCGCTGCGAGCGACGGGGAGGTGCGGAGGATGAACGGGGCTCACACGCCGGGGGTGTGGCGGAGGCCATGAGCGGCCAGAACCGGCTGCAGTCCATCCTCGCTTGTTTCCGGCGGGGAGCGGTGTCGTCCTCCGACGAGGCTGCATCGTAAGCCGCGGGAGCAGGGCAACCACAATCTGCGGCAGCCAGTGTCAACGCTGTCACCACCCGCGCCGGCAAGTCCCCAACCCTGCTCACGCCGCTGTATGTGCGAAACAGACTGGCCCTCGCCCGAGAGGCTAGTCGCACCACCTCTGCCGCCTGGTCCCGGCCGCGGTCTGGGTCGCAGGTGTCCATCACCCAGTCCAGACACGTGGCCGCTAGATTGGTGGCAGGCAGAGCCCGTCGACCCGCAGCTCTGGGATTGGTGGCCCGCGGCGTCTCCAGCCGCGCACCGTCCTGCTGGTCCCTGGCAGGGTCCGCGTCAGAGTCGACCTGCATGGCCGCCGGCGAGTGGCTCACAGGCAGCCGTCCGCCACCAGAGCCGCCCGGGGCGGCAGGCGCCACTCCTGGTATGCTCCCCAGGGCTGCCCCACCCGGGGTGCTCAGCCCTCCCCCTGGCTCGTGGCGCACCTCTGCCTGACCCCGTGCGCCAGCCCGCCGGCTAGACGGCCCGGCACCTGCTGTGGCGGCGGTCCCGCGCGCCTGCCTCCCAAGGGACCGCAAGAAATCCCTGACCTGGGTCACCTCATCAGCGCCCTCCACGGAGACCCTGGTGGGCTGCGCACTGCCACCCATCCCTGGGACGGCCGTCGGCAGGCGCGATAAGCCTTCGTCGCCCTCCGGGGGTGTCACATAAGCCAGCACGATGGAGGTATTGGCAGTGGAGACTCCGCCCACCGGGGGGTTGGCCCCCCAGAACTCTTGGGCCACGGATGCCTCCTGCCCGTACCCCGCTGCCCGCAGCAGCTCCGACACAGCCCCCTGTCTGTCGCTGCCAGCCATCCCTGATAACTTGACAGTGACACAGCCCCCCGGCCGACGTGCTGGCACTGCGACACAAGGAACGGTGTGGGTCTGCCCCCCCGCCTCGCGATCCGCCAGCCCCTCCGCCTGCAGCGACCCCATCGCCGCCACCACCGCCGCCCTCCGCCCTGAGGGTACAAACTGTACCCGGAGGGAGCTAAATGGCTGACCTCTGTGGAGCCACGAGGACCCCGACACGATGTCCGGGCACCGTGCACAAAGAGCCGCATGGACGGCCACCTCAAATGCCGCAC
>CAIVPT010000082.1 GCA_903907855.1 uncultured Synechococcaceae cyanobacterium
ACACGATGTTGGCGATTCCTTCAGTCCAACGGATCGCGCCCGCGGGAAAAGAGCCATAGTAGTTGACGGTGGGTGTGCACCCGGCATGTTGGCCTGTGCATGTACCGATCTGGCTGTTGGCCATGTTGAGCTTGCCTTGCCCGGTGATGGCTCCCTGGAACAACAAGGATTCGGCGCCAAGTATGAGTGGCCCTTCGAATCCATTGACGCGGTCGAGCTGGACGTTAGTCAGATTCAACGTTCCGTTTGCCTCGAATGCCGAAATGTGATAGGGCGTTTTCCCGCTGGTGAAGAAGCTCATGATCTGGCCGAAGCTTGAGTTCGACCAGGTCAGAGTCGCCGTGCCCGGTTGGAGCAATCCCGCGCCCCGCATCATCGCGATCGTGCCAAGCCCGTTGGCGTTGAGGTTGTCGACAGCCACTTGCAGACGATCGTTGACAATGGCGAATCCAACCCCCTGTTGCAAGATGAGGGCTGGAGGTTGGGGACCGTATAAGGTTCCGGGTGGATTGTCTTTGTCAATAAGCCTCCCGGCAGCGCTTATCCATTGCGGGTTACCCACTAGCGTCGCGCCGTTGCCATTAATGACGACCGAGTCGGTGAATTCGGCCAGGTAGACTTGCTCGACCAGCTGCGATCCGTTGAAACCGTCAACGTTGATCTGCCCGCCCGGCACCCGGACATCGATCGTGTCGGTTCCTGGGGTCATGTTTGCCTGAGCTACCGCCCAGGCAAAGCTGTTCGTGTTTGCTACTGCACCCCACATGGGGTCAGTGACCGTGAAGACGGCCGCGGAAGCTGGCAGGTGAAAAGAAACCGAGAGACCGAGAGACGCAAGAATAGACTTGAATTTGGGATTCATTTTTACCCAAAGCTTACCTAGTTTAATCTAGAACCCTGACCGCATGCTTGCGGGATTGTGATGATTTGCTGAAAACTTGCGTTCTGATTACATTGCCAGCGCCTTGCTCATCCCCTCCGACAAGCCAGGCTCCGCCCCGGGCCAGGGAGATGGAGCCTGGAGCCTCACTCCATAACCCTGGCCGGTGCGGTGCACACCCACGAGCGGGCGATGCCCTTGGCCGGCAGAAAAGGTGCGTCGTAGAAGCTTGGCTGTCCCTTGGTGCTGTCGCTGTTCTGAACTCGCCACTGCTCGCGCTCACAGCTCACCGTGAGCGTGAGCGAGCCACCGCCGGGCTGGGCAACCCGAAAGAAGCGAACACCGTCGTAGAGCCCCATGGGCTTGGCCTGCAGCTGCTTGAGCAGGATCGCCAGGGCCTGGGGCGGCTCCGCTTGGGCCCGAAGCGGCAACAGCAAGGCAGCACTGAGGCAGGCTGCTGCCGCCACCATCCGGCGCCACGTTCTGCGGGAATTAGTCATCGGCCTTTGTTCGTGGACCTGCCGATTCTGCGATGCCGTCGCGAAATCGGCAGGGAAGGTTTCTTGCCAAGACAGGTCGAGGCAATCCTGCGTTGTTCGCCTTGATTGCTGAGAGGTTTTATTATCTGCGCCCGTGGTCTGCTCAGTGCCGTCGCAACCAACCCCCTCGGGTCTTTCCTTTTCATGCCAGTTTCGAGTCAGCGTTGTTTCAGGACGATCCCCCTGCTGCTGGCCGCCATCAGTTGGCCGGCCGCAGCCGTGGCCGATGTGGTGGTGGTGCCCGTGCCCAGCCCCTACAGCTACGACTCCGCAACCCTGCGGCAACGCAACCTGCGCGGCAGCTGGGGCCGCTACATCGGTTTCATTGGCCACAGCGTGATCGAGTGGCCAGCGGTACCAGCCCAGCTCAATGCCGGCAACCCCGGCACAATCCGCTGCAACGGCAACACCTGCTGGCGTGAGGGCTACGTCGCCCCCAGCCTGCGTGGCGGCACCCCCGCCGGCTCGCTGCGCCACTATTTCAGCTATCAGCTCGACTGCCTTGATCAGAGCTTCGATCGCATCGGCGATGTGCGCTTGCCCGGCCACTACCAGCGCGGCTGGCAGCCGGTGCTCAACGATCCCGTGGCCCTGGCGGTGGCGCGCGACTGGTGCCCGCGCATCAACCAGCTGCCAAAGAAGCCTTAACCGCTCCTCGTCGCTGACTGGAGCTCAGGCGTTCCCCGCATCGGCAGTGGTTACCAGTGAGTGCCAACCGTTCGATCCAGGACGAGGCTGGCCCCCCGGATTTGGCCGTTGCGGCGCGTCTGCCGAGGGCTTTCGCCGCACCAATGGCGATAGTCCGCCGAGGAGGCCCCAGAGGCGATCAGCCCGGCTGCCGCCATCAACTCGGCGATGGAGCGGTGGTGCTGGCTGGGATCGAGCAGGACTGTCCGCAGGCGTTGCATGCGTAAGCGTTTGGCTTCCGCCAGCGGCGAGCGGCCCAGCTCCTGCAGGAAGCTGTATTGCAATTGCCTCGGCGATACTCCTACCGCACGGCTCAGCTCCCCCAGCGTAAAGCGCTCCTGAAGTCGGGTCGCCATCCATTCCCTTGCCCACTGCACCGTGTCACGCCGTCGCCGGCAGGTGATGCGTTCCCGTTGGACGGGCTGCTCTTGCCAGCTTCTCCAGGCCCGCAGCGCCTCCGTGAGCTGATCGGCCGCATGGCCAGCCCCCGGCGGCTGCTCCGCTGCTGCAACAGCCAATTGCCAGGCACGGGTGAGGATGTCCTGCTGCAGGGGACCTGCCGAGAGCAACCGCTGGACGGGTCGAGCCGGGCAATGGGGAAGGGCTTCAGGAATCAGGATCGAGAGGCCCTCCAACTCCTGGCTGGTTTCGCCCAGCAAGTCATCACCGGGGAACAGCAACAGGCCCGTGCCCGGTTCCGCCAGCCACGGCTCACCGTTGATGGCCTCCAGCGTCATGCCGCGCAGGGGCAGCCACAAGACGCTGTGCTGACGCTGTTCGCGGCTCAGCCGCATCCTTCCCTGCCCCTTGAGGTGCAGCACGGTGTATGCGCCGAGCTGGCCGATGCGGAAGCGGGCCTGAAACGGCTGATCGGTGGCCAGAAGGTCGCTGCGGTGGTGCCCCAGGGTGGAGCCTGCGGCGGCCTCCCAGCAACTGAAATCATCGGTGTCCAGCTGGAGGCTCAAACCCTTCCCCTGCAGTGGATGACGAAGTGCTGGCCGGAGGGAGGACCGCAAAGCGGCTGATCACGGAAGTGGCAGAAACCTAGCCGCACACACCAATGTCTTCAAAACGCAAGTTTTGGCTTTTTGTCAACTTCGCCAACAGTGTCAACGC
This sequence comes from uncultured Synechococcaceae cyanobacterium, assembly GCA_903907855.1. Lineage (GTDB taxonomy): Bacteria > Cyanobacteriota > Cyanobacteriia > PCC-6307 > Cyanobiaceae > Cyanobium. Next base: position 3,223 of record CAIVPT010000082.1, read on the forward strand.
AGCCAGCATTGCTTGGGCTTTGCCTGAATGTTCATGTTGCCAATGTCTCTCAAGCGCAAGTTTGCCCTTTTCAGTGCCGGCCTGATGGTCAGTGCCATCTTCATCTCGCCTGCCCTGGCTGAAACCCTGGGGTGCTCCCTGCCAGCAGTAGTCCTTGCGCCAGGTCTTGGAGCCGGAGCGCGCCACCCAGAGGTAGAGGCCGTCACGGTCATGGTTCTTGGTGCCAGGCCGGTCCGGGTCGGGCCCTAGGGCCTCGATCGCCTTGTCACTGAGCATGGCGGACAGCGCCGGAACGCTGGCGCGGGAGGGGATGTCAGCGGTTCAGCAAGCCAGATGACGGTTCGGACCCGGTCCCGGCTGGCTATACCGTCAATAGACCGTCATCCCCTGCGGCTGTAGCCGGCTCTCAGCGGATCTGTCTGGACGACCCAAAAGCGCAGATCGGCTGCACTGATGTAGTTTTGGGATTTCCGCGGATCCCTTCGGATCCTGCAAGAACGGAGGGGGTGTCCTCTGAACCGACTTTGAGAATACCTGCGAACACTGGCTTATTGGCGAGGAAGCTTGGCAAATACACCACCACTTGCACCAGCCATTCCCGGACTTGTGGGGGATGAGCTGGGATCATGGGGGACGATGAGTCGGATCAATCCTCCCGACCTTGTTAAACGCATGGGGCCGGTAAAGCCAGGAATATGGAGCTCATTTGGCCCGGGTGACGGTCCGACTGGGACCCAGTGAATAGGCACCGGATTGCTTGCAACGGACGTTAGAGGGGGCTCGACATTCCGCAAGGCGCTGCCGGCTGGGTCATGACCTCCCTTGCCAGACGTCATCCCCTCAGCCGGCTTCGAGCTCGCGCTGCAGGCTCTCCCAATCTTCCGGCAGTTCGCCGCGCTGCACCAGGCGCGAGAACACGGCGTAGCAGCCGTTGCGGTCGCCGTCCTTGCGGGGGAAGCCCAGCCAGAGGATCAACAGCAGGCGCCTGCCCTCCGCTTCAAAGGGGCGGAAAAACAGGCGGTTACGATCCGGCAGTCCCAGGGGCCTTGAGCCGGCCATAGCGGCGCAGCGGGCCGCTGAGAGCAAAGCGGCAGGCGTAGGGATCGGCAGCGATCCGCTCCTTGATCCCCTCCATCACTGCCGCCAGCAGCTTCACCTCGGCTTTGA
>CAIVPT010000083.1 GCA_903907855.1 uncultured Synechococcaceae cyanobacterium
AACGCCTGCTGTGGCTGGAGCAACGGCCGGCGGAGCGGGGCCGCACCACGCTTGTGCTGGGGGGCGGACCGGCCGGGGACCCGCGGCGGGAGCTGACGCCCGGCCCCTGGAACCTGCGCAGCCGGGTGCATGAATACGGCGGCGGCGCCTGGTGTCTCGAGGGGGACACGGCGGTGTTCGTGCACGACGGCGACCGCAGCCTCTGGCGCCTGGATCTCGCTGGCGCGGCCGATCCGCAGGCGCCCCTTCCGGCGCCCGTGCGCCTCACCCCGCCGCCCCAGGAAGGGGAGGCGCACGCCTTCGCCGATGGCCTGATCGACCGGCGCCACCAGCGCTGGATCGGCGTGCTCGAGCGCGACGGGAGGGACCTGTTGGTGGCGGTGCCGCTGGCGGGCGGGGAGCCCCGCCCGCTCTGGGAGCCGGCGGATTTCTGCGGCTACGCCGTCCTCAGCCCGTCGGGGACCCATCTGGCCTGGGTGGAATGGCAGCGGCCGGCGATGCCGTGGGAGCGCAGCCGTCTCTGGCTGGCGCGGATCGGCGCCGACGGCGCCCTGGAGGGGGCCCGGCCGGTGGCGGGCTCGGGCCCGGAGGGGGACCAGGGGGTGGCGGTCTTCCAGCCCCTGTGGGCCGGCCCGGATCTGGTGGTGGCCAACGACCGCAGCGGCTGGTGGAACCTCGAGCGCCTCGCCGGGGCCGAGGAGATCGGGAACGAGGAACCGCGGTGGGAGCCGCTGCTGCCGATGGAGGCGGACTTCGGCCTGCCCCAGTGGATCTACGGCCTGCGCACGATCGCCTGGGATGGGGAAGGCCTGGTGGCCAGCGCCTGCCTGGCGGGCCGCTGGCAGTTGGGGCGGGTGCGGCCGGGGGACCCGGAGCCCTGGCACCCCCTCCCCCTGCCCTTCGACGATCTGGAGACCCCGGTGGCGGCCGCCGGACGCCTGGCGGCGATCGCAGCAGGCCCGCGCCACGGTGCGGGCCTGCTGGAGCTGGAGATCGCCAGCGGCTCCTGGCGCCACACCCCGGCTGGATCGGCGGCTGGATCAGACCCGCAGACCCTGAAGGAGCAAGAGACGCTGAGCGTGCCGGAGGCGCTCTGGTTCGCGGGGCATGGGGGCCGCCCCACCCACGCCTGGCTCTACCCCCCAGCCGGCGGTGGCAACAGCAAGACACCGCTGCTGATCCGCGCCCACAGCGGCCCCACCGGCATGGCGCGCACGGGGCTCAATCCCGCCATCCAGTTCTGGACCAGCCGCGGCTGGAGCGTGGTGGATGTGAACTACGGCGGTTCCACCGGCTTCGGCCGCGCCTACCGGGAGCGCCTCGACGGCCTCTGGGGCGTGGTGGATGTGGCCGACTGCGCCGCCGCCGCCCGCGCCGTGGTGGCCGCCGGCCGGGCCGATGGGGGAAGGGTGGCGATGGAGGGGGGCAGTGCGGCGGGCTTCACGGTGCTGGCGCTGCTGTGCTTCGAAACCGTGCTGGCGGCCGGCGCCTGCCGCTACCCGGTCACCGACCTGACAGCCCTGACGGGGGAGGGGCACCGCTTCGAGGAGCGCTACTTCGACTCCCTGATCGGCCCATGGCCCGAGGCGCGCGCCACCTACCTCGAGCGCTCCCCCCTGCAGCACGCCGAGCGGATCACGGCGCCGGTGATCCTGTTCCATGGCCTCGATGACCCGGTGGTGCCCGCCGCCCAGAGCGAACGGCTGGCCCAGGCGCTGGCGGAGCGCGGCGTGCCCGTGGAGCTGCATCTGTTCCCCGGGGAGGGCCATGGCTTCCGCGATGGGGCCGTGCAGCGGCGGGTGCTGGAGGCCACCGAGCTGTTCTTCCGGCGGCGCTTCGACCTCTGAGGAGGTGCTTCGACCTTCTGAGGCGGTGCTTCGCGGGCCGGGGCGGCCAGGGAAGCCGCGGGGGAGCCCCTCAGCGCACCATCGCCGCCACGTTGCCGCCATCGACGGTGAGTACGGCGCCGGTGGTGCGCGGCAGCAGGGCCAGGGCCACGAAGGCGTTTGCCACATCGCTGGCCAGCACCTCCTGGCCGAGCAGGTTGCCGGCCATGTAGAGCTCCTCGCTCATGCCGCGGGCGGCTGCGCGCTCGCGAATCATCGTGTCGTCGAGCAGGCCGGAGCGGATGCGATCGGCGTTGATGGCGTTGGCGCGGATGCCGGCGCTCCCCTCCTCCAGGGCGTACTGCCGCATCAGAGCCAGCAGAGCGGCCTTGGCGATGCCATAGGCGCCGAAGTTGGGGCCGGGGTTGAGGGCCTGCTTGCTGACGTTGAACAGCAGCTGCCCCCCGAGGGGCCCGTGGTCGGCGGCGGCATCGGCGGCGCCGTCCTGTTGGCGGAAGCAGGCCACGGCGGCCTGGGCAACGGCCTGGTGGGCGAAAAGATTGAGTTCGAAGCTGGCCCGCAGGTCGGCCTCCGGCAGGGTGGCGATCGGTCCGGTCCAGGCGGCGCCGGCGTTGCTCACCACGATGTCGAGGCCGCCGAAGTGGCGGCACACCCGCGCAAAGGCGGCGCTCACCCCCGCCGGATCGGTGACGTCACAGGCCAGGGCGAGGGCACGGCCGCCGCAGGCCGCCGCCGTCGCCAGGGCGCCATCAAGGTCGAGATCGAGCACCGCCAGCTCGGCGCCGGCGGCGGCGAAGGCGCGGGCGGTGGCCGCCCCGATCGCGCCCCCCCCGCCGGTGACCACCACCACGTGACGGGCCAGCGGCTTCTCGGCGCCGCGGCCGAGCTTGGCCTGCTCCAGGCTCCAGTACTCCATGTCGAAGGTGTCGTCCTCCCCCACGGGCTGGAAGCGGCCGATCGCTTCGGCCGCCAGCAGGGTGGTGGCCCAGCTCTCGGCCAGGTCGGCGGCCACGGCGGCCTCCGCGGCGGAGCGGCCGACGCCGATGAGGCCCTGCCCCGGCGCAGCGATCACCCGGGGCAGGGAATCAAGGCGGCGTTTGTGGCCGCCGACCCGGGCGTTCTGCCGCTCGAAGTAGGCGCGGTAGGCGCGGCCATAGGCGGCCATCGCCGCCTCGATCGCCACCGGATCCGCCCCCACCGGCAGCACCAGGGGCGCAGCCTTGGTGCGGATCACGTGGTCGGGGGTGGCGACGCCGCGGCCAGCCCAGTCGGCCAGGCGGGCATCGTCGCTGATGGCGCGGGCCAGGGGCGAATCGCGCAACTGAAGGATCCAACGGCGGGGGGCCTGCTCAGGCCCGGCGGCCCGGGCCAGGGCACCGCGCAGCTGGGGCAGCAGCGCCTCGGCCGCCACCGGCCGCTCCGGCAGCGCCACGGCCTGGGTACGGCGCTCGCCGCGGGCCAGCCGCGCCTCCGCCAACGCCACCAGCTCGATCATCCGCCCGTAGCTCTCGCGGGCCGTCTCCCCGAACGAGAAGAGGCCATGGCGCAGCAGCACCATCCCCTCCGGCCGGGCACCGGCCGCCACCGCCCGCTCGTAGGCATCGGCGCAGGCGCGGGCCAGGGCGAAGCCGGGCATCACGTAGGGCACCAACACCACCCGATCGCCATACACCTCGCGGCAGATCGCCTCGGCCTCGCCCTGGTCGGCCAGGGCGAGCAGGGCGGTGGCGTGGGTGTGGTCGATGTAGGTGTGGGGCAGGAAGGCATGCAGCAGGGCCTCCACCGAGGGGTTGGGGGCGGCCGGATCGAGCAGGTTGCGGCGCTGGGCAGCCACCATGTCCTCGTCGCTGAGGCACTCAAGGGCCCGCAAGGCCCGCAGCGGCTCCAGACGCACGGCGGGGTGGCCGGGCGGTTCGATCGTGGCCAGATCCCAGCCGCTGCCCTTCACGCAGAGCACGGGGATCGCGGTCCCGAGCAGGTCGGTGGCGACGGTTTTGACGGAGGTGTTGCCGCCGCCGTGGAGCACCAGGGCGGGATCGGCACCGAGCAGGCGGGCGGAATAGGTGCGCAGCGCCAGCGGCTCGGCGACACCCCGCGAGCCCCAGTGGGCGACCGCTTCGGCGGCGGCCGCATCCGACCAGCGATTGGCGACGGGCATGGCGGGGCTCCCACGGTCTGGGGGAGGCTACGCAGGCGGGCGGGCGGTGCCGGATGCTGCTGCGCCCGCGGCGCGGGCCCGATGCCTGGTCCGGAGGGGATGGCTACGGTCCGAGCAGGTTTGCGGAGGATCCCGCCATGGCGCTGCGGACGGTGCTGTTCCTGATCACCAACCTGGTGGTGGTGCTCACGATTTCGATCCTGTTGCAGATCGCCACGGCGGCGGGCCTGCTGCCGGCGGATCTGCCCCTGCTGCCCCTGTTGCTGGGCAGTTTCGGCTGGGGGGTGATCGGCGCCTGGATTTCGCTGCTGTTCTCGCGGCAGTCGGCGATCCGCTCGATGGGGGTGCAGGTGCTGGAGGAGGGGGAGGGGGGATCGGCCGGCCGCTGGCTGCGCGACACGGTGGCCCAGCTGGCGGAGCGGGCCGGCCTGCCGATGCCGGCGGTGGGGGTCTATGCCTCACCGGAGTGGAACGCCTTCGCCACGGGTGCCAACCCGAGCGGTGCCCTGGTGGCGGTGTCGAGCGGGATCCTGGAGGGCATGCCCCCCCAGGAGCTGGAGGCGGTGCTGGCCCACGAGATGAGCCACGTGGGCAATGGCGACATGGTGACGATGGCGCTGCTGCAGGGGGTGATCAACGCGTTTGTGATGTTCCTGGCCCGGGCGGTGGCGCTGCTGGTGCCGCCGCCGCGGGATGAGGAGGGCCGCTCGCTGGGGGCGCCACCCCTGGGGTTCCTGATCTGGCCCTTGGAGGTGCTCCTGGGGATCGGCGGCTCGCTGATCACCGCCTGGTTCTCGCGGCACCGGGAGTACCGTGCTGATGCGGGGGCGGCGGAGCTCACCACGCCGGGAGCGATGGTGAACGCCCTGGCTCGGCTGGGGCAGGCCAGCGGCGTACGCGATCCGCGCGGCGAGATGGGGATGGCCACGTTCAAGATCGCCGCGCCGCCGGCCCTGCTCGGGTTGTTCGCCAGCCACCCGCCCCTGGAGCGGCGCATCGAGGCGCTGGAACGGGGGTCGTTGCAGCCCGCGCGCAGCTGAGCCCGGATTCCCAAACCACTGAAGAAAACACCCTCCATGCGCGCCATCGTCGCCACCGGCCCCAGGAACAGCACCGATCCAGCCTGCTTCGAGGAGAGAAAACTGCCCGAGCCAGAACCCGGCCCCCACGACCTGCTGGTGGCGGTGGAGGCGGTGGCGGTGAACCCGGTGGACACCAAGGTGCGCCTGTCGCTGCCGGCGACGGGGGAGGTGGCACGGGTGCTGGGTTGGGACATGGCGGGCACCGTGCTGGCGATGGGCGAGGCGGTGCGGGGGTTCGCGGTGGGCGATCGGGTGTGGGGCGCAGGCGACATCGGCCGGCCCGGGGCCAATGCCGAGCGGTTGGCGGTGGATGCGCGCCTGTGCAGCCGGCGCCCCACCCGCCTGAATGCGGCGGAGGCGGCGGCCCTGCCGCTCACGGCGCTCACCGCCTGGGAGTCGCTGTTCGATCGGCTGCGGCTGGATGGCAACGGCCGCGATGGGGGCCGCAGCCTGCTGATCCTGGGCGGCGCCGGCGGGGTGGGTTCGATCACGATCCAGCTGGCCCGGGCGGCCGGCCTGCGGGTGATCGCCAGCGCCTCGCGGCCCGAGAGCGCCGCCTGGGTGCGGGAGATGGGCGCTGAGGCGGTGGTGGATCACCACCAACCGCTGGCGCCCCAGCTGCAGGCCCTCGGGCTGCCGGTGGTGGATGCGATCGCCAACTTCAGCGACCTCGACGCCTACTGGGAATCGATGACGGAGCTGATCCGGCCCCAGGGAATGATCGTGGCGATCGTGAGCAGCCGCGCACCGCTCGACATCAACCGCCTCAAGGACAAAAGCGCCGGCTTCGTCTGGGAATTCATGTTCACCCGGCCCCGCCACGCCACCGATGACCTGGCCCGCCAGGGGGAGATCCTGGCGGCGGTGGCCGAGCGGATCGACGCCGGCCAGCTGCGCACCACCCTGCGCCACACCCTCGGGCCGATCAACGCCGAGACCCTGCGCCAGGCCCACGCCCAGCTGGAGAGCGGCCGCACGGTCGGCAAGCTGGCGTTGATGGGGTGGGAGTGAGTGGACCGCAGCTGCAGGCGGCTCAGGCCTCCGGGTACAGCCCCCGCAGCCCCGCCTCGCTGGCCGGGGCCACGCCTCGCTCGGTGATCAGGGCGGTCACCAGCCGGGCGGGGGTGACATCAAAGGCGGGGTTGAGGCCGCGGCTGCCCTCGGGCACCAGCCGCACCTCCGTGGGTTCCCCACTCGCCGCCGCGCCGACGATGTGGGTCACCTCCCGGTCGGAGCGCTCTTCGATCGGCACCTCGGCCACCCCATCGGCGATCGTCCAGTCGATCGTGGAGCCGGGCAGGGCCACATAAAACGGCACGCCGTTGTCGTGGGCGGCCAGGGCCTTGAGGTAGGTGCCGATCTTGTTGCAGACATCGCCGCAGCGGGTGGTGCGATCGGTGCCGACGATCACCGCATCCACCAGGCCGTGCTGCATCAGGTGTCCTCCGGCGTTGTCGACGATCACGGTGTGGGGCACCCCCTCCCGTCCCAGCTCGAAGGCCGTCAGGCTGGCGCCCTGGTTGCGGGGGCGGGTTTCATCCACCCACACGTGCACCGGCAGACCGGCCCGGTGGGCCTTGTAGAGCGGCGCCAGGGCCGTACCCCAGTCCACCGTGGCCAGCCAACCGGCGTTGCAGTGCGTGAGCACCCGCAGCGGTTCGGAGCGCCGCTCCTGGGGCCGGGCCGCCGCCAACGCCTGCAATAGGCCCAGCCCGTGGTCGCCGATCGCCTCACACATGGCCACGTCCTCCTCGGCGATCAAGGCGGCCTCCTCCCCGGCGGCGGCCGCCCGCTGGGACGGCGGCAGCGGCGTGACCCGCTCTCGTACCCGCTCCAGCGCCCACAACAGGTTCACCGCAGTGGGACGGGTGGCCAGCAACTGCGCGAAGGCGGCCGCCAGCGCGGCGTCGCCCGGGTCGTCCTGCAACGCCAGCATCAGCCCGTAGGCGCCGGTGACACCGATCAAGGGCGCGCCGCGCACCACCATCGTGCGGATCGCCTCGGCCGCCTGCTCCAGGGTGGCCAGGGAGAGCACCTCCAGTCGATGGGGCAGGCGGGTCTGATCGATCACCGCCACCGAGCGCCCCGCCTGCTCCAGCCAGATCGTCCGCCAGGGCTTGCCGTCGATGTTCATGGCCGCGGGAATGTCTCCCCCGATCCTGACGGAGCGGCGGCCGGCCCTCCCCTTCAGCCGGAGGGCCCACCGAGCGGCAGCAGGGGAGGGAGCGACAGGGGCTCATCGCTGAAGCGGGCGATCACCTGGCGCTCGTGCAGCAGCAGGCCCGAGGCGTGGGCGCGCTCGATCGCCACCGCCCGCGGCCGGCCCTGGCGGCTGTGCAGCACCACCCCCTCCAGGCCGATCTCCAGCGACACCTCGAAGGCCACCTCCAGCAGGGGACGGGCCCCCACCTGCAGCTGCATCACCGGGCGGTGGCGCGACTGCAACCGCTGCGGCGGCAGGGACATCTCCTCGGCCGCACCCTCCCCTGCGGGGTCGCCCCCGGCCAGCGCCGCGGCGGGCGCCCCATCGCGGAAGGCGGCCGCCACCACGGCCTCCAGGGGGGTGTTGAGGGCCTCGGGCAGCCGCTGCACCATGGCGTCGGCCAGCTCGCGGATCACGGCGGGGCCGCACTCCCGTAGCCAGGGGTGACCCCCAAGCTCCTTCTCGATCAGCAGGGCCTGCAGGCGGTCCGGGTCGAGGCGGAAGAGGCTGGCGAGAAGTTCCACCGGCCCCTCACTCCCCGGTGGTAGCGCCGGCGCGCTCCTGGGGCCGCAGGGTCTGGGTGCCGGGATCCGGCCGGGGCACCACCCGGATGCCGAGGGCGTCAAGCGGGCCGGCGCCGGGCATCGGGCGCCGCCGTTCCTGCATCAGAAACACCCCGGTGGCGCCGATCCCCAGCCCCAGCAGCAGCCAACCCCAGGGGGAATCGGCCCGGGAGGTCTCCGGCTTGCGGTTGAGCCAGGGGGGCGGTGGCACCGCCTGCGGGGGGCGGGGCGGCGGCGGCATGCCCTGGAACGGTAAGGGGCCAGCGCCGGGCGGGAGCGCGGGGCTGCCGGGGAGCGCGGGGCTGCCGGGGAGCGCCCCAGGCGGACGGCTGCCGGGGAGCACCTCGCCGGGGAGCGGGCGGAGCGTGCCGGGGGGCAGGCTCTGCAGATAATTGGGAACCGCCGGCTTGGGCATCGCCAGCCGGGATTGGCGCAGGCCGGCCCGGATCCGCTCCATATCACCTGCCGAGGGGGCGGGGGTGGTCGGCGACGTCGGGGAGAGCGGCAGCGGGCGGGCCGGCAGGGTCGGCAGCCGGGTGGGGACGGCCGAAGGCCGGGCGGGAACGGCCGCGGCGGGGGGCCGGGCGGGAGCAGGCTGCAGGCCGGTGCCCGGGACGACGCGCACGCTCGGCAGCGGCCGGGAGGCCGGGGGCGGCAGGTCCCCGGGCTGCAGGGGCGGCTGGGGGCGGCGCAGCTCCGGCGGGGGCTGCAGGATCTGGCGAGGGGGAGGGGCAGAACCGGCGGGCGCCCCGGTGGGTGCCCCGGCCGGATCGGCCGGCAGCGTCAGGGGGGCGGTGCTCCAGTCCTCCGCCGACTGGGCGCCGGCAGGTGCGGGGCCCGGGGCCACCAGCGCCACCACGGCCACCAGTGGGGCGCCGCCGAGGCGCCGCCAGAGGGGGGAGAGGGGGAGGTACGGCAGGAGCGGCTTCATGGTCGATCCCGGCGGAGGCACCGGGGCGCTCCGGCCCCTCCACGCTATCGGCCGGCGGACGATCAAGGACCGGCCCGCCCGGTGTCGTAAGCGGTCCAGCCACAGCGGCCGGCGGCATCGCGCCAGGCCGGCTCGAAGCGCTCCCAGCGGAAGCTGCGGGGGTCGTAGCGGCTGCGGCTCCGGTCCACCGCCGCGTGGGTGGTGAGACGGTTCAGGGGAATGGCCCAGCGCCCCTGCCAGAGCAGCACCTGCCCCGCGGCGGAGCGGACCTGGGCGTCGGTGTAGCCCGCGTGGCCGTCGCTGTCCCCTCGGCCGTCGTCTGGCGTTTCCAGGCTGAGGTGCAGGGCCACGTTGTTGACCGACCCCAGCGAGGTGGCGCGCGGCCGCACCGTGACATCACCGAAGGCGGACAGGCCGGCCCCATAGGCGCGGGCCGCATCGGGGACGATCCGCAGCCGCTGGCCGGCGCGATCGATCAGCAGGTGGTAGCTGGCCTGGTCCTCGTCGCGGGGGTGGGCGGTGGCGAACAGGCGCACGGTGGCCGGGGCCGAGATCACGGTTTCGTGCAGCACGATCAGGCGCGGTTCGTGCGGCAGCGGCCGGCCCCAGACATCGCGGCGCTGGCGTTCGCCGAAGTTGGTGGCGTGGGCGGGCCGGGGCAGCTCCGGCGCCAGGCCGAGGCGGGCGGCGCAGGCGGCCACCTCGGCTTCGCTACGGCGGGGCAGAGCGGAGGCGGGCAGATCGGCCACCGGCCAGGGGGGCCGTGGAGCCCAGGGGGCGCGGGGATAGGGAGGGGGCCAGACGGAGCAGCCGGCCAGCAACAGGGGCAGGGCAGCGGCGGGGGCTGCCACCTGGGCCAAGGTGCGGCGTTCCCGGGGGGCCGGACAGCGGTGGGGGGTACCCATCGCCGCTCAGGCGTGCTCGCGCAGGAAGGTGATCGTGCTCTCCAGCTCGTCGGCGAAGCGATCGATCTCGGCGAGGGTATTGGTGAAGGCGAGGCTGGCCCGCGCCGTGGCCGCCAGGCCGTAGTGGCGGTGAAGCGGCTGGGTGCAGTGGTGGCCGCTGCGAATGCAGATGCCGGCGGAATCGATCAGGGCGGCGATGTCGTTGGCGTGGAGACCCTCCACGGCGAAGGCGGCGAGGGCAGCCCGGCCACGCTGCTGGGCCGGGGTGGGGCCGAGGATGCGCAGCCCCTCGATCGCCTGCAACCGCGCGAACAGGTGGCCCGTGAGGTGCTGCTCCCAGGCATGGATGCGCGCCATACCCAGCCCCTGCAGGTACTGGATGGCGGCGCCCATGCCGATCGCCTCGCCGATCGCCGGGGTGCCGGCCTCGAACTTATGGGGCAGATCGGCCCAGCTGCTGTGGTCGAGATAGACGTCTTGAATCATCTCGCCACCGCCGAGGAAGGGGGGCATCGCCTCGAGCAGGGCCTCCCGGCCCCAGAGGAAGCCCATGCCGGTGGGCCCGCAGAACTTGTGGGACGACCCCACGAGGAAATCGCAGCCCAGGGCGGCCACATCGACAGCCAGGTGGGGCAGGCTCTGGCAGGCATCCACGAGCACGAGGGCTCCGGCGGCATGGGCCAGGGGCACCAGGGTTTCGATCGGGTTGAGGCAGCCCAGGGCGTTGCTCACGTGCACCACACTCACCAGGCGGGTGCGATCAGTGAGCTTGCTGCGCCAGTCGTCGAGATCGAGTTCGCCGGTGGCGGTGAGGCCGGCATGGCGCAGCACGCAGCCGGTGCGGGCGGCGAGCAGCTGCCAGGGCACCAGGTTGCTGTGGTGCTCCATGAGGGTGAGGAGCACCTCATCGCCCTCGCGCAGGTTGGCCTCGCCCCAGGTGCGCGCCACCAGGTTGATCGCCTCGCTGGCGTTGCGGGTGAAAACGATCTCGCGCGCCGAGGCAGCCCCCACGAACCCGGCCACGGCAGCGCGGGCGGCCTCGAAGTGGTCGGTGGCGCGGGCGCTGAGCTGGTGGGCGCCCCGGTGCACGTTGGCGTTGTCGTGGGCGTAGTACTGCTGGAGGGCCTCCAGCACCGGCCGGGGTTTCTGGCTGGTGGCGGCGTGGTCGAGGTAGATCAGCGGCTGGCCGAGGCAGGCCGTCTGGCCGAGCAGGGGGAAATCGGGCCGGGTGAGGGCCGCCAGATCCTCCACGGCTCCTGGAGATGGGGGGTGGCTGGCTGTGGCGGTGGCTGTGGCGGGGGCGGCGGAAGCCGGCGGCGGGGCGAGGGTCATCGAGCGGGGGCCTCCGGACCGGCGGGGGTTTGCAGAGGATGCCAGACGGCGGCGGCCGGCGGCAGATCGCGCAGCACCTCCTCGCAGAAACCGCGCAGCAGCAGGCGCGCCGCCTGATCGGCGCCGATGCCACGGCTCTGCAGATAAAACAGTTCGTCCTGCTGCAGCCGACTGACGGTGGCGCCATGGGCGCAGCGCACATCGTCGGCGACGATCTCCAGCTCCGGCTTGGTGTCGACCCGGGCCCGATCGGAGAGCAGCAGGCTGCGGCTGAGCTGGGCCGCATCGGTGCGCTGGGCGGCGCGCGGCACCCGCACCGCACCATTGAACACACTGCGGCCGGCCTCTTCGGCCACCACCTTGTGCAGCTGCTCAAGACGCCCCTCCGGCCCGGCGAACATCACCTGGCTGTGGGTATCGGCGATGCGGCGGCCCCCCACGTGCTGCAGCCCCCGCAGCCGGGTGAGGGCAGCGCCGGCGATCTGCACCACCCGGGGCTCGAGGCGGCCCAGGCCCCAACCCGAACTCACGCAGGCGAGGGTGTAGGTGCTCTCGGGATCCTGCGCCACGGCCAGATGGGCGAGCAGCACGGCATCGCCCCCCCCCTCCGCCACCACTCCGTGGTGCAGGGTGGCGCCCACACCAAGACGGGCTTCCACCACCACCGAGGTGAGGCTGGCCCCAGCGGCCCGATGCACCTGCAGCAGCTCCAGGCTGGCCCCAGGATCGAGCAGCAGCAGTATCCGCAGGGGCACCACGCCGGAGCCGGTGCCGGCGTCGCTGACGAGCTCCAGCGGGGTGGCCACCGCACCGGTGACGCGCAGGGCGAGCACGGGGCCGGAACTGGCCTTATTGAGCAGAACGGGCCAGTGTTCGCGGCAGCCGGTGGTGGCGAGGGTCTGGCCGAGGGCCTGCTCGATCTCGCCCGCCCCCATCACCTGGAGCCCGGCGGGCAGGCTCTGGGGATCGAGGGCCTCAGGGCCATCCTCCAGACGCAACCGCAGGGTGCCGGGGGCGGCGCTGGGCCAGGCGCTCGTTGCGCCGCGGGCGTCGGGCGGCAGCAGGGAGGGGGGAACCCCCTGCAGGGCCCCCAGATCGGTGAAGCGCCAGGCCTCCTGGCGGCGGGAGGGCAGCGGTTGGGCCCGCAGGCCCGCCCAGCCCCGACGCCGAATCTCCGTGAACTTGTCTGCCGCATCGGCCACATCGGTCGCCCAGGGGTCCGGCAGGGAGGCGAGCAGCGCGGTACTCCAGGCGTCCGCGGCCAGTCCGTCGGTCCGGGGGGTGTCGAGGGGAGCGGTGAGCATCAGGCCACCTCCACCGGCGAGGGCTGCCAACGGGCGAGTTCTTCGTCCACCCAGTCGTAGCCGCGCTCCTCGAGCTCGAGGGCCAACTCCTTACCCCCGGTGCGCAGGATCCGCCCGGCGGCCATCACGTGCACGAAGTCGGGCGTGATCGCATCGAGCAGGCGCTGATAGTGGGTGATCAGCAGGGTGGCGTTGTCGGGGCCGGCCAGGTGGTTCACACCGCCGGCCACGATGCGCAGGGCATCGATGTCGAGGCCGGAATCGGTTTCGTCGAGGATTGCCACCAGCGGCTCCAGCAGGGCCATCTGCAGAATCTCGTTGCGCTTCTTCTCACCGCCGGAGAAGCCTTCATTGACGGAGCGATCCAGGAAAGCGGGATCCATCTGCACCACCTGCAGCCGCTCGCGCACCAGATCTTCAAAAGCGAAGGTGTCGAGCTCCTCCTCGCCCCGGGCCTGGCGGCGGGCATTGGTGGCCACCCGCAGGAACTCCAGGTTGCTGACGCCGGGAATCTCGATCGGATACTGAAAGCCGAGGAAGAGGCCAAGGCGGGCCCGCTGTTCCGGCTCCAGGGCCAGGAGATCGTCGCCGCGGTAGAGCACGCTGCCGGCGGTGACCGTGTAAGCGGGATGGCCGGCCAGCACCTTGGAGAGGGTGCTCTTGCCGCTGCCGTTGCGGCCCATCACCGCGTGGATCTCCCCTGCCCGCAGGGTGAGGTCGACCCCATGGAGGATCGGCTGATCCTCCACGCGGGCGTGCAGACCGCGGATCTCAAGCAGAACGGGAGCTTCAGAACGGATCACGGGGCAGGCGGAAGGGGAAACGGCGGAAGGAAGGGAAACGAGAAGGCGGGGCCCGGCGGCCGTCAGCCCACGGAGCCCTCGAGCTTGAGGGAGAGGAGCTTGTCGGCCTCGGCCGCGAACTCCATCGGCAGCTGGTTGAAGACATCGCGACAGAAGCCGCTCACCATCATCGAAACCGCCTCCTCAAAGCCGATGCCACGGCTCTGCAGATAGAAGAGCTGGTCGGCGGAGATGCGGGAGGTGCTCGCCTCATGCTCGATGCTGGCGTCGCTTTGCTGGCAGCGGATATAGGGGTAGGTGTTGGCCGCGGCCTGGTCGCCGATCAGCATCGAATCGCACTGGCTGTAATTGCGCGCCCCCACGGCCTGGGGGGCGATCTGCACCAGGCCCCGATAGCTATTGGAGGAATGGCCGGCGCTGATGCCCTTGCTGACGATCGTGGAACGGCTGCGGGGACCCACGTGGATCATCTTCGTGCCGGTGTCAGCCTGTTGGCGGTGGTTGGTGAGGGCCACGGAGTAAAACTCGCCGACGCTGTCGGCGCCCTGAAGCACGCAGCTGGGATATTTCCAGGTAATTGCCGAGCCGGTTTCCACCTGGGTCCAGCTGATGCGGCTGCGGTCGCCGCGGCAATGGCCGCGCTTGGTAACGAAGTTGTAGATGCCGCCAACACCATTTTCATCGCCGGCGTACCAGTTCTGGACGGTGGAGTATTTGATGGACGCATCATCGAGGGCCACGATCTCCACCACGGCGGCATGCAGCTGGTTGGTGTCGAACATCGGCGCCGTGCACCCCTCGAGGTAGCTGACGGAGGCGCCCTCCTCAGCCACGATCAAGGTGCGCTCAAACTGGCCCGTATCTCCGGAGTTGATGCGGAAATAGGTGGAAAGCTCCATCGGGCAAACCACCCCGCGGGGGATGAATACAAACGAGCCATCGCTGAACACAGCGGAGTTCAACGCCGCGAAAAAGTTGTCGTTACTGGGAACCACCGTGCCCAGGTAGCGCTCGATCAGCTCCGGATGCTCGCGCACCGCATCGGAAATCGACCCGAAGATTACGCCGTGCTCGGCAAGCTTTTCCTTATAGGTGGTGGCGATGGAAACGCTGTCAAATACCGCATCGACCGCCACATTGCTGAGGCGTTTCTGCTCGCTCAGGGGGATACCGAGCTTGTCGAAGGTTTCGAGCAGGAGCGGATCGACCTCATCGAGACTCTGCTTCTTTTCCCGCTCCTTGGGGGCGGCGTAGTAGATGATGTCCTGGTAGTCGATCGGCGGATAGCCAAGCGCTGCCCAATCGGGCTCGCGCATGCGCAGCCACTGGCGGTAGGCGCGCAGCCGGAATTGCAGGAGAAAATCGGGCTCCTCCTTCTTGGCCGAGATCAGGCGAATGACGTCTTCGTTAAGACCCTTCGCGATCTTCTCGGTTTCAATGTCGGTGACGAAGCCGTACTTGTACGGCTGGCTCACCAGATCTCCGACGGCGCTGCTCATGGCATTCAGCTGCTGATCAAGGATTTGATCTCCTCCAGCGAGATCGCCTGGCTCTCGCCGCGGAAGGGGTTGTCTTCGGTGAGGAAGAGCATGCAGTGGCACTCCTTGCGCTCGCGCATCGGTACGCAGGGGCAGTTCCAGAAGGCCTGCTGCACCTCAGCCTCCTTGTCTTCGTAGTGGCGGCAGGGGCAGAGGGCGCCACCGAGCTCGTCCTTGTGACGGGCGAGACCCTCGAGCACCACGGCCGTCACCCCCGGGTCGCTGCAGAAATAGGTGCCGGTTCGCTGGGCATAGGTCTCGGCGAACTTGCGGATCACCTCAAGGCTGTCGGAAGCGGAGGCGCTGCTGGAGCCGGGGGCGGTGCTGGAGGCGGGGGCGTCGGACATGGGGTCTCGGGGGGAGGTGCCGGTGGCCGGGGAAGCTCCCGCCGCGGAACGGACGGGGTAACGAAACAAATTGGTTTCGTTACCGCTGGAGCCTAAGGCAAGGGCGCCGCCCGTGGGGGGAGTGGCCATTGTGCCGAACGGTGCCCGGCGACGGCGGCCCCCACTCCCCGGCTGGGCGTGGCATCGTGGTCGGGAACTTCCTGTGCCATGGGCGTCCCGGCCCCCACCCGCCCCTCCAGGCCCTCCCGCTCGGCGGCCCGCAAACCGGCGGCCTCCCGCAGCGGCGCCGGACCGGTGCTGCCGGCCTCTGAGGGTCCCCTACCCGAGATCCCCGCAGCCGCCCCCGGCGAAGACGCCTCGCCAACCGACAAAGAAATCTCAAAAACGAAGGCCGCCGCCCCAGCGGAGCCCGCACCCACCCGTGATGCGGTCCTCTCCCGCTTGCTGCGCCACGGTGAAGCCACAGCCGCCGACCTGGCCAGTCAGCTGGGGGTGTCGGTGCAGGGCATGCGCCGCCACCTGCGCAGCCTGGAAGAAGACGGGCTGGTGGAGGCAAGCCCCGCTGTGGAGGGTCCTGGCCGCCCCAGCAACCGCTGGCGCCTCACGGAGGCCGGCCGCAACCGCTTCACCGATGGCAGCGGCGACTTTGCCCTCGGCCTGCTCCATTCCTTAGCCAACACCCTGCCCCCCGGCCAGATCGAGGATCTGATGCTCCTCCAGGCGGAGCAGAAGGCCGCCGGCTACAGGCACCGCATCGGCGAGGCCCCCCTGCAGGAGCGGCTCGAGCGACTGGTCGACCTCCGCCGCCACGAGGGCTTCGTGGCCGAGCTGCTAGCCGATCCCGACACCCCCACCGCCTGGATCATCAGCGAATTTCACTGCTCGGTGATGCGCATCGCCGAGGAGTTCCCCATGGTCTGCGACCAGGAGCTGCAGCTGATCCGCCGCACCTTCCCCGACTGCCAGGTGGAGCGAGTGCACTGGCGGCTCCAGGAGGGCCACTCCTGCGGCTTCCGCCTACGGCCCAGCCCCGCAGCCGGCCCCGGGCCCGCAACTGCCCCCGGCCCGGCCTGAGCCCACCCCACCCCCGCCCCCGGAGAGCGCCGTGATCGGCGAAGAGGAGCTGCACGAGCTGGAATCCAGCCTGCTGCCGGCGCTGGAGCGCCACCACCTGCGCCTGCTCGCCCATGCCCTGCGCTCCCTGCAGGCGGTGGCGGCCGGCGGCGAAGCCCTGCCCTCAAGGGCCCAGCTGGAGGCCTGGGCCGCCGCCCAGCCGGCGATCGCCGACGACCCCGGCTTCCGCGACGCCTTCGTGGAGCAGCTGCTCAGCGCCGGCGTGCAGCTGGAGCAGATCGCACTCTGGCGCCATGGCCCGGACGCGTCGGGCAGCGCCACCCCCCTCGCCCTGGAGCTCAACGATCTGGTGGCCTGGGCCCGTGCGCAGGCCGACGCCCGTCTCAACCGCCCGGAGTCGACCACGGCGTCCAGCCCACCACCAGCGTGACCCCCACCAGGGCCGCCAGGGCTGCGAGCACCCCGATCGGCCCGGGACGGTCCCCCTCCAGCGGCGCCAGGGGCACGGCCATCACCGGAGCGGTGGAGAGCAACGCCACCGCCAGGCCCCCCGGCAGCCCCGCCAGGGCCACCTGCTGGAGCTGGATGCCCACGCTGGTGCCCAGGAGCGTGGCCAGCAGCAACCAGGGCCAGCGGCGCCCGGCGGGGCGAGGCCGCCGGCCGGGGCGGGGCAGGCCGGGGAGCAACACCAGCAGCGCAGCGGTCGCCGCCAGCAGCCGCACCGTGCCCGCCTGCAGGGGCGCCATCGGGCTCGCGACCAGGGCGGCACGGGAGAGCAGCGCCCCGGTCACACCGCAGAGCACGGCCCCCAGGGCCAGCACCAGGCCGAGGCGATCGGCGCCGCGCTGGGCCTCGGGCCCCGGCGGCCGCTGCCACGCCACCAGCAGCACCGCCAGGCTGATCAGGGCCACCCCGAGCCCCTGCTCCAGCCGGGGCACCTCCCCCAGCACCACCACCCCGGCCAGGGTGCTCACCGCCGGACCGCCGCTGTCGAGGGTGAGGGTGCGGCGGGTGCCCAGGCGGCGCAGGGCGGCGAAGTAGAGGCTGTCGCCGGCGGCGATGCCGATGGCACCGCTGAGGGCGAGCAACAGCAGGGCCCGCCCATCGTTCCGCCAAGGCACCAGCGCCAGCAGGGGCAGCTGCAACGCCAGGGCGATCAGGTTCTTGAGCAGGTTGAGCTGGGCGCCGCTCAGGGAGGTGGGAATGCGGCGCCACAGCAGGCTGGCGACGGTCCAGCAGAGGGCGGCCGCCAACGCGGCGGAGGCGGCGGACACGGCGACGACAGCTGGCTTGCGATCATGGCCGACGCCCCCCGCCCGCACCACCGTGAGCCTGTCGATCGAAGACGCCCTGGGCTTCTTCCGGCTCAGCTGCGGCCGCTGGCGCTCCCAGCGCAGCAGCCATCACCTGCTGCACCGCCGCGCCGAGGCCGGCGGCTCCTTCATCGAGGTGGTGGAACTGGGTCTGGAGGATCCGCGGCTTCGGGCGATCGCCGAGCTGCACAGCCAGGATCCGGCCGGCGTGGTGGGGGGCTGCCGCGTCACCTGGAGCGGCTCGATGGCCTGGGACAAGGCCGGCGAGTCCCATGAGGGCGAGAGCGTCTTCGCCCTGATCCCCACCGACGAGCGGGGCCGCTCCGGCCTGCTGCTGCGCGACCGCGGCTATGCCGAAACGGCGCCGGTGGCGGGCCAGTTCGCGATGGACGATCGCGATGAGCTGGTGCTCACCACCGAATACGAAACGATGAGCACCCTGGAGCGGTTCCGCTTCGCCGGCCCCGACGTGCGGCTGCGCACCAGCACCGTGCAGGGCCTCTCCAACACCGCCTCGTTCTGCGTCGAGACGCGCCTGCCGGCCGACGGGGCCAGCGACCAGGACGCCACCGGGGAGAACCTCACCGCCGAGGGTGCCCCAGGGCGCAGCGCGGCGGAGCTCTCCCCCCTCGGGTGGTGAGGGGCCGCCGGCGCGGGGGCGTCGGTGCGCAACGTTACGGACTGTGAGCCATGGCCGCAGCCGGGGAAGGCTGCCGACGCCGCACTTCTACGATCCCCTCCGACGGATGCTGAAGCACGCGTGGCTCTCCCCCTCCTCAACTACGCCCCCATCACTCAGAACTCCCGGGTGAACCCGCTGCGGGTGGGCTCCGACGAGGATCCCAGGGCCGCATCCATGGACAAAGCCATGGATCGCGAAGACCAGAATTTTGTGATCGAAGCGGCCTACCGGCAGATCTTCTTCCACGCCTTCAAGGTCGACCGTGATCGCACCCTGGAAAGCCAGTTGCGCGACGGCCAGATCACGGTGCGCGATTTCATCCGCTCTCTGTGCCTCTCGGACACCTTCACCCGCAGCTTCTACAACCTCAACAGCAACTACAAGGTGGCCCGCCATCTGGTGGAGAAGCTGCTGGGTCGCACCACCCACGGCAAATCGGAGGAGATCGCCTGGTCTGCCGTGCTGATGACCCGCGGCGTCCGCGGCATGGTGGATGACATCCTCGATTCCCAGGAGTACCTCGACGCCTTCGGGTACGACACCGTGCCTTTCCACCGCAACCGGGTGGTGGGCTCGCGGGATACGGGCGAAACCCCCTTCAACCTCACATCCCCCCGCTACGACGAGTACTACCGGAGCATCCTCGGCTTCCCGCAGATCGTTTACACCGGCACCGCCCGCACGTTCCCGGTCCGGGCCCAGCAGCGCCGCGGCGGCTTCCCCGAGGATTACCTCCCCTGGGTGCGCACCCTGCCCGCCCTGCGCGGCGTGGGCACCGCCCAAGGCAACACCGGTATGGATTACCTCGCCAAGGTGCCTTACCGCAGCATCGGCCGCTGATTTTCCGCCGGCCAGCCGGCTGCTTTTGCCCCTTTGGCCCCTTCGTTGCCCCCGGCGCCCCTGCGTCGGGGGTTTTCGCTGCTGGGGGCGGAGGACCGCGCCGGCGGGGTCAGTGGATGCTGACCCCGGCCCCGGGGCATACCCGCGGCGTGGGAAGGTCATCCACAATGATCCCAAACGAAATCTGACGTTGTGAGCCAGAACTCGCTGCAGAGCCTTGCCGTGATGACCCTGCGTCAGCTGCGGCAGATCGCCAGCGATATTGGCGTCAGCCTCTACAGCCGCAAGTCGAAGGAGGAGCTGGTGGAGGCCATCAGCTCGTATCAGATGGAAACCGGCCGCAGCCTCGAGGCGATCGAAGCCGAGATGGCTCCCGCCCCACGCCCGGAAGCTGAAACGCGCGTGGTGTTCCTGCCCCGGGATCCCCAGTGGGCCTATGTGTTCTGGGAGATCGCCAAGGAGGATCGCGAGGAGGCCGAGCAGCTGGGGGCCACCCAGCTCTGCCTGCGGGTGGCCGACGTCACCGGCCTGAGCGGCGGCTCCTCCCACCCCCACACCCTCCAGGAAGTGGTGGTCGACAGCCATGCCACCGAGTGGTATTTGCCGGTTCCCCTGAGCGACCGGGAGTATCGGGTGGAGCTGGGCTACCGCAAGGCGGCCGGCGGCGGCTGGATCTCCCTGGCCTACTCCTCGGTGGCCCGCGTGCCCGCCCTGCTCCCGAGCGAGCAGATCCTCGACCAATTCATTCCCTTCTCCCTCGACGCCAGCCCCTCCGCCCTGCCGGCAGCCGCCGCGCCCGTAGAGCCCGCCGATTCCGGCCTGCACGAGCGCCTCTACCAAACGGCCACCGCCCGCTGGCGGCGCCACGGTCGCGGCTCGGAGGCCTTCCATGAACTGGACAACAGCGCCGCTGTGGGCGACCACTTCTCCGGCGTAGGCATCTGGGCCAGCGGCCGCAACGAGAGCGGCGCGGGCGGCGTGGCTCCCCGCCAGCGGGCCTTCTGGCTGGTGGCGGATGCCGAGCTGATTGTTTACGGCGCCACCGACCCCTCCGCCCGCCTCACGATCGGTGAGGAGGAGGTGCCCCTGAGCGCGGAGGGAACCTTCCGCATCCAGGTGCCCTTCCGCGACGGCCAGCAGGTGTATCCGATCGAAGCCATCGCCGCCGACGGCGAACAGCACCGCGACATCACCCTGGAATTCCGTCGCAGCACCCCGGAAGACAACAGCAACCCCGCCAGCCAGGCCATCGCCGAGTGGTTCTGATGGGCGACTCCCCCACCCCCCCCAGCAACGACGGCCGCGGCCCGCTGCGGCTGATTGTGGCGACTACCCCGCTGCTCGGCTCGATCGCCTTCCCGATCGTGGTGCCGGTTCTGATGGTGCGGGTGAGCCTGAGCGCCGGCCTGCTGGCGGCGGTGCTGATCGGCTCGCTCTGGTTTGTGGCGATGCTGCGCACCTCGGAGATGCCCGCGCACGAATGAGCGTTCGCCGGGTCGCCGGCGGGCCTTGCCCCAGCGGGTCGCTCCAGCCTGCCAGCCTCAAGCGTGCCAATAGATTGCGAACTGGCCTTCCGCGGATTCCCCCGGGAGATCTTTGCCATACCCTCCTCAAACTCGCACCGTTCGCCGTTTCTTCGGCGCGGACCTTCGCCCGCACCCCCGCGCCCCATGGGCAGCCCGATCAGCAAGGAGGTGTTCCTGGCCCGGGCCATGGGCCGCTTCGGCGATCGCTACCTCTATGAAGCGATCGTTTACAAGAGCTTCAAAACGCCGATCCGCATCCGCTGCCGGCTGCATCCGGTGAAGGAGATCAGCATCACGCCCGAGAAGCATCTGCAGACCACGGGCGGCTGCAAGTACTGCCTGCGCGAGAGCCGCATCCGCATGCTGGAGCGGGAACTGGGGCGCGAGGCGGTTGATCGGCCCGCTCCGCCCGCGGCGACGCCATCGGTCCAGGTCGGGGCCGGGGAATCCTGAAGGGGTTCTCGGCCCGTTGTGGCCTCCCCCATGCGCCACCGCCCGCTCCGCCCACGGCCCCGCCGTCTTCACCGCCCAGGCCCACGGCCGGCAACGGCGATGGCGACCCTGCCGCTGTTGCTCGCCGCGGCCCTCACGGGCTGCAGCAGCGCTCCGGCGGCCCTCCAGGGGCCCGCCGCCCGCCAGCTGCCCCTGCCGCCGGGCATCCTCGTGGCCTTCAACCACCGCGGCGAGAGCCGCTACCGCAGCCCGATCAGCGGCAAGTGGCGCCAGGGGGACGACCTGGAGGCCCTGCTGTTGGAGAGCATCGCTGCGGCGCGTCAGGAGCTGGTGGTGGCGGTGCAGGAGCTCTCCCTGCCGCGGGTGGCCGAGGCCCTGGTGGCGGCCCAGCGCCGGGGCGTGCGGGTGCGGGTGGTGCTGGAGAACACCTA
>CAIVPT010000084.1 GCA_903907855.1 uncultured Synechococcaceae cyanobacterium
GCCCCCGAGCGCCAGGTAGGCGGTGGGGAACAGCAACAGACCGGACCAGCCAACGAAAACGAAGCGGTCGCGCTTGAGCCAGTCGTCGAGGACGTCGAACCATCCCCGCTGCGGCAAGCGCCCTGCAGCGATCGTCATGAGAAGTCGCTTAATGAAGCTTTACAACGGCACTGTAGGGGGATGGGGCGCGCTTGTGCGACCCCCTCTCCAGATTCCTGCGGGAATAGGCCGTTCTACCTAGGGGCCATGGACCGACCGGCCCCGGCCCGAAGCGGGCCGGCGATTCGCCAGAGTGGCAGCCACCGGCTCGCCCCTGCTCCATGTACGTCGTCGAGATCTCCCTCCGCATGAGCCCCATGCCCGTGGCCGTGCAACGCAAAGAACTGGAAGGGGCCCACGCCCTTTACGCAGAGGTGCGCCAGGCCCTCGAAAGCGGCCACCCCCGCGTGCTCGAGCTGAGCTGCGAGAAGGACCCCCACAAGAAGGTGAGCCTCCTCAGCGGCGAGATCGTGGCGGTGCAGACCTATGAAAAGTCGGCCGTGGGAGGAGGTGGCCGTCGCCCGGGCTTCAGCTTCGACGGCTGATCCGGCGCCACGCCGCAGCCCATGCCCCGCGCCACCCCCACCGCTTCCGCAGCCCCCCTTCCCTGCCCGCTCCTGGTGGAAGATCTCCGCTTCGGCTGGGGAACGGGCCGCCCCGCCCTGGAGAGTTGCGCCCTGCGCATTCCCACCCCAGGCCTGTGGATGCTGGTGGGCAGCAACGGCAGCGGCAAGAGCACCTTGTTGCGCCTGATCGCCGGCCTGCTGGCCCCGGCGGGGGGCCGCATCCTCACGTCGCTCAAGCCGGCACTGGTTTTCCAGAACCCTGACCACCAGCTGCTGCTGCCCAGCTGCGGCAGCGATCTGCAGCTCGGTCTGCCCGATGGCCTGGGGGCGGAGGAACGGCTGGCCCGCCTGCGCCGGGCCCTATCCCAGGTGGGGCTGGAGGGCCTGGAGAACCGGCCGATCCATACCCTCAGCGGCGGCCAGAAACAGCGCCTGGCGATCGCCGGGGCCCTCGCCAGCGAAGCCAACCTGCTGCTGCTCGATGAACCCACCGCCCTGCTCGATCCCACCAGCCAGGCGGAGGTACTGGCGCTGATCCGCAGCCTCTGTTCCCGGCCGGAGGCACCGCTGACCGCCCTGTGGATCACCCACCGGCTTGAGGAGCTGGAACGCTGCGACGGGGCCGCCCGCATGGAAAACGGCCAGATCGGCCCCTGGCGCGCGGGAGACGCCCTGCGGCGGGAGCTGACCCCCCTTGCCCGCCGGGCGCCCTGAGGGGTAGGGTTCGCAGCGCGCGGGTCTTCCGCCCTCGTATTCCTCGGTAGCTCAGCGGTAGAGCGGTCGGCTGTTAACCGATTGGTCGCAGGTTCGAATCCCGCCCGGGGAGTTTTTCACATCCACCAGCTGATCCGTCCCTGCTTCGGGGACCTTTGGATCGTGGCTGGCGGGGATTTCACAACCCCGAGGAAGTGGAAGACATGCTGAAACCCCCCGCTGCCCACAGCGCAGGGGCGAACGGCCAAAACCCAGTGCCCAGAAAGACTCTGGCCGGATCGGCGGCAGTCTCGGCCGCAGCCCCGAGCCAAAGCCACCATCTGCCGACGTGCCTCTTGGCAACAGACGCTGCACGGTTGCGTAAAACCGGAGACAATTCCCACGAGACGCGGCAACCGCCGCACCTGCCGCCGGCCCGTTCGCCATGAAGCCCTGCATCCTGCTGATCGAAGACGACAGCGACATGCGCGAGCTGGTCGCCGGCCACCTCGAACACGGCGGCTTCGACGTGCAGCGCGCCGATGACGGCATCAAGGGCCAGGCCCTCGCCCTCCAGTACGCCCCCGACATCATCCTGCTGGATCTGATGCTGCCCAAGGTGGATGGCCTCACCCTCTGCCAGCGGCTGCGACGCGATGAGCGCACCGCCAAGATCCCGATCCTGATGCTCACCGCCCTGGGCAGCACCAAAGACAAGGTGAGCGGCTTCAACTCCGGCGCGGACGACTACCTCGCCAAGCCCTTTGATCTCGAGGAGTTGATGGTGCGCGTCAAGGCGCTGCTGCGCCGGAGTGAGCGGGCGCCGCTCTCCAGCAAGCACAACGAGATCCTCAGCTACGGCTGCCTCACCCTGGTGCCTGAACGGTTCGAGGCGATCTGGTTTGACGAGCCCGTGCGCCTCACCCACCTGGAGTTTGAGCTGCTGCACTGTCTGCTGCAGCGGCACGGCCAAACCGTGGCCCCCTCCCTGATCCTCAAGGAGGTGTGGGGCTACGAACCGGACGACGACATCGAAACGATCCGGGTCCATGTGCGCCACCTGCGCACCAAGCTCGAACCCGACCCACGCAAGCCCCGCTTCATCAAAACCGTCTACGGGGCCGGTTACTGCCTGGAGATCCCCACCGGCGACCAGCTGAGCCAGCTCGAACCGCTGATCGAGGAGGCCCGTCAGATCAAGCGCCAGGCCGGCGAGAGCAAGGCGGTGGCCTGACCCTCAGGCCCCCACTCCCACCCCGGCCAGATCCAGCAGGGCCACCTCCCAGGCCAGCCGGGGCTGGCCATGGGCGAGCAGCTGGCTGCGCAAACGCTCCAGCCGTCGCAGGGCGGACGCATCGCCGCGCTGGCGCCAGAGCACAAGCTGCCACCAATCGAGGAGCCAGAGCTGCTGCTCGCCGTCGAGGGCTTCGCTGAGGTCGCGGGCCAGGGCGAGGGCGGCAAGAGGATCGCGCCCGAGCTCCTGCAGCCTCTCCGCCAGCCCATCCGGCAGCTCGTGCCAATGGCGGCGGTGACGCAGCAGGGCTCCGGGGGATCCGGCGGCAAGCTCCAGCAGGGCGGGAGGATCGGCGCGCTCTTCGGGGGGAAGGGAGGCCAGCACCCGCTGCAGCAGCTCGGTGGAGAGGCGAACGAAGGGGATCTGCTGGCAGCGGGAGCGGATCGTGGGGAGCAGCTGATCCGGAGCGGCCGTGATCAGGATCAGCAGACCGTCGCCTGGCTCCTCCAAGGTCTTGAGCAGGGCGTTGGCGGCGGCCTCGGCCATGGCCTCAGCGCCATCGAGCACCACCAGGGCCGCCGGCGACTCCACGGGGCGGCGGGCGAGGAAGCGCGAGACCTCCCGCACCTGCTCCAGGCGCAGCTGGGGAGGGGTGCGACGGCTCACCCCCTCCTCCAGGGCACGGGAGGCGGGCACCAGCCGGCCCTGGTGGGAAAAGGTGGGCTCCACCCACAGCAGATCCGGGTGATTGCCCTGCTCCAGCCGGCGCCGCAGGCCGGCAGAGCCGGCAGCGCCGGCCACCACCCCCTCCAGAAAGCGCAGGGCCGCCAGCCGCCGGCCCACCCCCTCGGCCCCGGCGAAGAGGTAGGCGGGGGCCAGGCGGCGACGCTCCAGGGCTGCACCAAGAAGGGCCACGGCCCGCTCCTGCCCGAGCAGGTCAGCGAACAGATCGCTCATGGCGCCGGCGCCGCGAACTGCTGGCGCAGCTGGGCGCGACAGGCCGCGGCCACCTGCTCCGGAGCCTGGGCGGCATCGACGGGTCGCCAGCCCCGTTCCTTCGCCAGGCGGGCAAAGCCCTCGGCCACCCGCGCCAGGAAGGCCTCACCACTCGCCTCCATGCGATCCGCCGCCCGGTGGCCGCGGCGGCGCAGGGAGTCGGCCAGGGGCAGATCCAGCCAGAGGGTGAGATCGGGGGCCAGGCCGCCGGTGGCGATCCGCTCCAGCTCGGCGATGCGCAGGGCGGGCAAGCCGCGACCGTCGCCCTGGTAGGCAGCGGTGGAGCCGGTGAAGCGATCGCTGAGCACCCATTTCCCGGCCGCAAGGGCCGGCCGGATCACCGTTTCCACGTGCTGGGCGCGGTCGGCGGCATAGAGGAGCAGCTCGGCGGAGGGGCAGGGGGCGGAGCCGTCGGGGGGGTGGAGCAGCAGCTGGCGCAGCGCCTGGCCCAGGGCGGTGCCTCCGGGCTCTCGGCTGCAGAGCACGGTGGAGCCCTCCGGAAGCAGGCCGCTGCTGGGAAGCCAGGCGGCCAGGGCCTCGAGCTGGGTGGTCTTGCCGCTGCCGTCGATGCCTTCGAGCACCACAAAGCGCCCCCTGGGCAGACCCGTCACTGCGGCCGCTCCCGCCATGTTGCCGAGCCATCCTGCAGCAGCAGGGCATTGAGCACCACAGTCAGGGAGCTGGTGGCCATCAGCAGCGCCGCCAGGGGAGGGGAGAGCAGCAGGCCGAAGCGGGGGAGGAGGGCGCCGGCGGCGATCGGCAGCACCAGGAGGTTGTATCCGAACGCCCAGGCGAGGTTCTGGCGCACCTTGGTCATGGTGCGGGCCGCGATGACGAGGGCCTCGGCGATCCCCCCAAGCCGATCCCCAAGAATCACCAGATCTGCGCTTTCTTGCGCAATCTGAGTACCCGTGCCGATGGCGATGCCCAGGTCGGCGGCGGCCAGGGCCGGAGCGTCGTTGATGCCATCCCCCACCATCGCCACCACTCCGTGGGCGCGACGCTCCTCGATCCGGGCCAGCTTCTGGGCGGGGCGGAGCTCCCAGGCCAGCGCCTCGGCCGGCAGACCCAGGGACGCCCCCAGGGCTTCAACACCGGCGCGACGATCCCCACTGAGGAGCCCCAGGGCCAGGCCCTGGGCACGCAGCCCGGCCAGGGTGGCCGCCGCATCGGCCCGGGGCTCATCCCGCACCGCCACCAATCCCAGCAGCCGCTCCCCCGCCGACACCGCCAGCACGCTGGCGCCATCGGCCTCCAACCGCTGGAGCCACTCCTCGGCCTGGGCGTCGATGCGCACCCCCATCGACTGCAGCCACGCGAGGCGCCCCACCCGCACCAGGACCTCGTCCCCCCGCAGGCGCCCCTCCAGCCCCGATCCCACCTCTCCGCGGCAGCTCTCCAGCGGGGGGAGCTCCAGCAAGCGGGCGGCGGCCTCCTGCAACAGGGCATGGGCGAAGGGATGGCGGCTGTGCTGCTCCAGCGCCGCGGCCTGGGTCAGCACCTCCGCTTCATCGGCAGCTTCCAGCACGGCAACGGCCGTTACCAGGGGCCGGCCCAGGGTGAGGGTGCCGGTCTTGTCAAACAGCACCGCCTCAAGCCGGGAGGCGGTTTCGATCGCATCGCCCCCCCGGAACAGCAGGCCGGCGCGGGCCGCCCGGCCCAGGCCCACACTCAACGCCGTGGGGGTGGCCAGGCCGAGGGCGCAGGGGCACGCCACCACCAGCACGGCGATCGAGAGTTGCAGCGCCAGGGCCAGGGGCGTGCGGGCCGCTGCCCCGAGTGGCCCCAGGCCATGCGCCCCACCACCATGCATGGCCATGGAAGCGTGCCCGGCAACGGCGGGCTGCAGCAGCTCAGGCCAGTGGTGCCCGCCCCAGAGCCACCAGAAAAGAAATGTAGCCAGGGCGAGCAGCAGCACCCCGTAGGCAAAGCTGCCGGCCACCCGGTCGGCCAGCCCCTGGATCGGCGCCTTGCGGGCCTGGGCCCGTTCCACGAGCTGCACGATCCGGGCAATGGCGCTCTCGGCGCCGCCACGGCTCACCTCCAGCTCCAGGGGTGCCTCCAGGTTGAGGCTGCCGGCCGCCAGCACGGTGCCAACGCCGGCCGTCTGGGGCAACGGTTCGCCGGTGAGGGCCGAGACATCCAGGGAGGAGCTCCCCGCCCGCACCACGCCATCCACCGGCAGCCGGTCCCCTGGCAGGATCCGCAACCGATCGCCAGGCCGCAAGCCGCCCACCCGCACTCGCCGGGGCGGGTCATCGCCCAGCAGCAACAGGGCGTGATCGGGCTGGAGCGCCGCCAGCTCCTCGATTGCCCGGCCGGTGCGCCAGCGTGCCCTCTCCTCGAGAAAGCGGCCGGTCAGCACGAAGCCCAGGAGCATCACGGGCTCGTGGAAGAAGCAGGGGAAACCGCTCGCCGGCCACAGCCAGCCAACGAGGCTGGCGCCGTAGGCGCTGAGAACGCCCAGGGCCACCAGCAGATCCATGCCGGGCAGCCGGGCGCGCAGGCTGTGCCAGGCCTGGCGCAGGATCGGCCGGCCAGGCCCCACCAAGGCCAGGGTGGCCACCAGGGCATGCAGGGCGGGCCGGCCCACCAGGCTTTCGGGTGTGAGCCAGGGCAACGTGCCCGCATCCGCCAGGTGGCCCAGGCCCGAAACGAGTACCAGCAGGATGGCGATCACCAGCTGGCGCCACTGCTGCCACCAGCTGCGCTGCCGGCGCCGCTCCCGCAGCCCCGGGGGATCCTCCCCCCCCTGGCGGGGCCGGGCCGGAAAGCCCAGGGCAGCCAGGCTCTCCAGCACGGCGGGCAGGGGGTCTGGGTCGGCTGGCTCCAGCTCCAGCCAGGCGGTGCGGGTGAGCAGGTTCACGCTGGCGGCCCGCACGCCGCTCTGCTGGCGCAGCCGCTGCTCGACGGCCCGCACGCAGCCACCGCACTTCATTCCCTCGACCTCCAGCAGCCGCACCTGATCAGCTGGGGGATCCGGGGCGGCCGGAGCCGACCGGGGGGGGGCGGAGGAAAGCACCGAGTTGGCGGCGAGCCGGTGCCCCAGGCTAGGCAGAACCGCTCAGTCCTCCGCCTCCAGCTCCTGCCGCGCCTTGGCCAGCTCGCCCTGATCGGCCTCGCTGAGGGTCGGGTAGTGGAGATCGAGGGAGGCGAGGGCATCGATCACCGTGGCAGCCACCACCAGCCGGGTGAACCACTTGTGGTCGGCGGGCACCACCATCCAGGGGGCCTGCTCCGTGGCGGTGTGCTGGATCGTCTCCTCGTAGGCGTGCATGTAGTCCGTCCAGAAGCTGCGCTCGCGGATATCGCCGGCGGAGAACTTCCAGTTTTTTTCCGGTAGGTCCAGCCGTTCGAGGAAACGCTTCTTCTGCTCCTGCCGCGAAACGTGCAGAAAGAACTTGCGCACCACGATGCCGTTGCGACCGAGGTAGTCCTCAAAGTGGCGGATGTCGCGGAACCGGCGCTTCCAGATCCCATCCCCCACCAGCTCGGGCGGCAGCTTCTGGCGCTCCAGCAGCTCCGGGTGCACGCGCACCACCAGGGTCTCCTCGTAGTAGCTGCGGTTGAAGATGCCGATGCGGCCCCGCTCCGGCAGGTGGCGCTGGCAGCGCCAGAGGAAGTCGTGATCCAGATCCTCGGCGCTGGGGGCCTTGAAGGAGCTCACCTGGCAGCCCTGGGGATTCACCCCGCTCATCACGTGCTTGATCGTGCCGTCCTTGCCGGCGGCATCCATCGCCTGGAAGATCAGCAGCAGCCCCCAGCGATCCTGGGCGTAGAGGCGATCCTGCAGCTGGGAGAGGATCTCCACCCCCTCCCGCAGCATGGCGTCGGCGGCCTGCCGGTCGGACGGATCAAGATCGAGGGTGCTGCCGGGGTCGCAGTCGGCCAGGCGGAAACCGGCGCCATCGTCGACGCGGAAGGGGGCGCAGAAGCGATGGGCGCGCCGGAGGATCTCGGCCTTCTCCATTGGGGTCGGGGCAGGACGGGGACGGACCCGCCCACCATGGCCAGCGAGCTCCCCGTCGGCAGCCTGGGACGGCAGGATGGGGCCACTCCGCCCTTGCCGAGGCTGCTGCCGTGCCCCGTTCCCAGCGCAACGACAACTTCATCGACAAGAGTTTCACGGTGATGGCCGATCTGATCGTGAAGCTGCTGCCGATCGATGCCCGCTCGAAGGAGGCCTACGTGTACTACCGCGATGGCCTCTCCGCCCAGAACGACGGCGACTACGCAGAGGCGCTCGACAACTATGAGGAGGCCCTCAAGCTCGAGGAGAACAAGACCGACCGGGCCGAGATCCTCAAGAACATGGCGATCATCTTCATGAGCAACGGCGAGGAGGAGAAGGCACTCGATTACTACCGGCAGTCGCTGGAGGAGAACCCCAGCTCCCCCTCCTGCTTCAAGAACATGGGGCTGATCTACGAGAAGTGGGGCCGTATCGCCCAGGAGGCCGGCAGCCAGGATGAGGCCGATCGCTGGTTCGACCAGGCGGCCGAGTACTGGACCAAGGCCGTGCGTCTCTACCCCGGCGGTTACCTCGACATCGAGAACTGGCTCAAGTCGTCCGGCCGCTCGAACGTGGACGTGTACTTCTGACGGGACCCTCGGCCTCGCCCCCCAGGGCCGCCGCCAGGGCCTCCCCCACCGTGGCCGCCTCCAAGAGCTGCAGGTCGAGAGCGGCCGCCACCGAGGCCAGGGAGCTCCCCCGCGGCACCACGGCCCGACGGAACCCGAGGCGTGCCGATTCCTGCAGGCGCAGCTCCAGCTGGCCCACCGGCCGCAGCTGCCCCCCCAACCCCAGCTCCCCCACCAGCACCGTGCCGGCGGGCAGGGTGAGATCGCGGAAGCTGGCCACCACCGCCGCGGCCACCCCCAGATCGGCCGCCGGCTCCTCCACCTCCAGGCCGCCGGCCACCGCCAGGTAGCAATCGAAGCGGGAGAGGGGCAGGGCCAGGTGCTTCTCCAGCACCGCCAGGATCTGGTGCAACCGGTTGGTGCCGATGCCGGTGGCGGTGCGCCGCGGGCTGGCGTAGCTGGTGGGACTCACGAGAGCCTGCAGCTCCACCACCAGCGGCCGGGTGCCCTCGCAGGCCACGATCGTGGCGGTCCCGCTGCTGGGCTCCTCCCCCCCGAGGAACAGCTCGCTGGGGTTGCTCACCTCCACCAGCCCCCGATCGCGCATCTCGAAGACGCCGAGCTCGTGGGTGGCGCCGAAGCGGTTTTTGACGGCCCGCAGCAGCCGATGGCTGGCGAAGCGGTCGCCCTCGAAGGTGAGCACGGCATCCACCAGATGCTCCAGCACCTTGGGACCGGCCAGCATCCCCTCCTTGGTGACGTGGCCCACGAGCAGCAGGGCGGTGTGCTGCCGCTTGGCGATGCGGGCGAGGGCGGCGGCACACTCCCGCACCTGGGCCACCGATCCGGGTGCGCTGCCCAGCTCGCCATCGTGCAAGGCCTGGATGCTGTCGATGATCGCCACCTGGGGCCGCAGGGACTCCAGCTCCTGCAGCACCAGCTCCAGATCCGTTTCCGAGAGCAGCTGGAGATCCGGCTCGGCCGGGGGGGAGGAGCCTGCGGCGGCCGCCTCCGCCAGACGGCGCCAGCGCAGCTTCACCTGCTGGGCCGATTCCTCGGCACTCACGTACAGCACCGAGGCCCGCTCGGCCATGGCGCGGGCACTTTGCAGGAGCAGGGTGCTCTTGCCGATGCCGGGATCCCCACCGAGCAGCACCAGGGAGCCGGGCACCAGGCCGCCACCAAGCACCCGATCAAATTCGCCGTAGCCGCTGGCCAGCCGCTGCAGGGGCCGCTCCCCGACCGCCGCCATCGGCTCGGAGCGGCGGGCGCGGCCGGGACCATCCGTTGCCCCGGCATCGCCCACGGGGCGGCGGCGGCGGCTGTCGGCGGCGGCTTCCACCTGCTCCACCAAGGTGTTCCAGCCGCCGCAACCGGCGCAGCGGCCGAAAAACTGGCGGGTGCGGGCTCCGCAGCTCTGGCAGACGTAGGCGCTGGTGGGACGGGGCACGGCGGAGGGGGCGACGGGGGCTGGAGCAGCGGGGGCGGCGGTGGCTGGAGCAGCGGGACTGAGACAACTATGAAGAAAGGTGGCGTTCGATGAACGAAGGGGACCTCCGGAACCTTCAGTGGTGCGGATGCCTGTAGAAGCGTCCAGCATCTGATGACGGCCCCCGCCCCCGCCCAGAATCACGGAGCCAGCGCCGGCAGCGCCAAGGAAACCATCCTGGTGGTGGACGACGAGGCGAGCATCCGCCGCATCCTCGAGACCCGCCTCTCGATGATCGGCTACCAGGTGGTCACCGCCAGCGATGGCGAAGAGGCCCTGGAGGTATTTCACCGAGCCCATCCCGACCTGGTGGTGCTCGACGTGATGATGCCCAAGCTTGATGGCTACGGCGTGTGTCAGGAGCTGCGCCGCGAATCGGATGTGCCGATCGTGATGCTCACGGCCCTCGGCGACGTGGCCGATCGCATCACCGGCCTGGAGCTCGGCGCCGACGACTACGTGGTGAAGCCCTTCAGCCCCAAGGAGCTGGAGGCCCGCATCCGCTGCGTGCTGCGGCGGGTGGAGAAGGAGCATGTGGCCGGCATCCCCAACTCCGGCGTGATTCAGGTGGGCGAGCTGCGCATCGACACCAACAAACGGCAGGTGTATCGCGGCGAGGAGCGCATCCGGCTCACCGGCATGGAGTTCAGCCTGCTGGAGCTGCTGGTGAGCCGCTCGGGCGAACCGTTCAGCCGCGGTGAGATCCTCAAGGAGGTGTGGGGCTACACACCGGAGCGTCACGTCGACACCCGTGTCGTCGATGTTCACATCTCCCGGCTGCGCTCCAAACTGGAGGATGATCCGGCCAACCCCGAGCTGATCCTCACGGCCCGGGGCACCGGTTATCTGTTCCAGCGCATCGTTGAACCCGTTGCCTCCGAAGGAGCCTGATCCCGCCAGCCGCCCCCGGCGGCGCCTCGCTGGCACGCGCAACAAGCCGAGCCGGCCGATCCGCCGTCTGGTGATCTGGTATCGGCGGAACGCAGCCGTCACCAGCTTGGTGGGCACCGCCTCCGGTGCCGCCTCCGGGGCCGCCTCGGTGGCGGTGGAGGTGGCCACGGAGATGGCCGGGGCCGCTGGCAGCGTGGCCGGCTCCGTGCTCCAGCCCCTGGTGTTCGATCCGCTGCGGCGCCTCCAGCAGGGGGCCGGAGGGCCCGGCGAAGGGGCGCCGATCGACGATCGCCAACGGCTCTGGATGGCGGTGGATGGCATGGGGGGCGACCACGCCCCGGGGCCGATCCTGGAGGGCTGCCTGCGGGCCGTGGCCCTGCTGCCCGTGCGCATCCGCTTCGTGGCCGAGAGCGACCGCCTGCAACGGGCGGTGCGCGAGCTTGGCCTGCAGGACGAGCTCGACGACGCCCTGGCCCAGGGCCTGATCCAGCTGGTGCCCAGCGGCCCCTCCGTCGGCATGAACGATGAGGCCACGGTGGTGCGCCGCAAGCGCGACGCCAGCATCAACCTGGCGATGGACCTGGTGAAGCGAGGCGAGGCCCTGGCCGTGTATTCAGCCGGCAACTCCGGCGCGGTGATGGCCTCGGCGATTTTCCGCCTCGGGCGGCTGCCGGGCATCGACCGGCCGGCGATCGGCGCCCTCTTCCCCACCAGGGATCCCGACCAGCAGGTGCTGGTGCTCGACGTGGGCGCCAACATGGATTGCAAACCCGAATGGCTGCTGCAGTTCGCCCTGCTCGGCAGCATCTACAGCCGCGATGTGCTGCAGGTGAAGCAGCCCCGCGTGGGCCTGGTCAACATCGGCGAGGAGGAGTGCAAGGGCAACGACCTCTGCCTGCGCACCTTTCCCCTGCTGGCCGCGGAGTCGCGCCTGCGCTTCGCCGGCAACTGCGAGGGCCGCGACATCCTCTCCGGTGACTTCGACGTGGTGGTCTGCGACGGGTACACGGGCAACGTGCTGCTGAAATTCCTGGAGTCGGTGGGGGGGGTGCTGCTCGACGTACTGCGGGCGGAACTGCCCCGCGGCCGTCGGGGCAAGGTGGGCTCCGCCTTCCTGCGCAGCAACCTGATCCGCATCAAGAAGCGCCTCGACCACGCCGAACATGGCGGTGCTCTTCTGCTGGGGGTGGATGGCATCTGCGTGATCGGCCACGGCAGCAGCAAGGCCCTCTCGGTGCTGAGCGCCCTGCGGCTGGCCCACTCCGCCGCCAGCCATGGCGTGATGGAGGATCTGCACGCCCTCGGGGCAGCTGTGGTTGACTGAGCCCACCTCGGGCGGAACTCCGGTGTCGCTTGGCGCAGGAATGGCGAATTCCGGCATCGCCTTGGTGGGCTGCGGCAGCGCCGTGCCCGCAGCCCGCATCAGCAATGAGCACCTCAGCGAACGGGTCGACACCAGCGACGACTGGATCCGCAGCCGCACCGGCATCGGCGCCCGCCACATCGCCGGGCCGGGCGAAACGGTCACCAGCCTGGCAACGGCCGCAGCCGGGGCCGCCCTCTCGTACGCCGGCTGGCAACCGGAAACCGTTGACCTGATCCTGCTGGCCACCTCCAGCCCCGACGACCTGTTCGGCACCGCTCCACGGGTGCAGGCCGCCCTCGGCGCCGAGCGAGCCGTGGCCTTCGACCTCACCGCCGCCTGCAGTGGCTTCCTTTTCGCCCTGATCACCGCCGCGCAGTACCTGCGCACCGGAGCCGCCCGGCGGGTG
Organism: uncultured Synechococcaceae cyanobacterium; assembly: GCA_903907855.1. Taxonomy (GTDB): domain Bacteria; phylum Cyanobacteriota; class Cyanobacteriia; order PCC-6307; family Cyanobiaceae; genus Cyanobium. The sequence goes on from CAIVPT010000084.1 coordinate 12,262, forward strand.
CTGGTGATCGGAGCCGACCAGCTCAGCCGCTGGCTCGACTGGGACGATCGCCGCACCTGCGTGCTGTTCGGCGACGGGGCCGGTGCCGTGGCCGTGGAGGCGGCTCCCGCCGGGCAGGAGGGACTCCTGGCTTTCCGCATGCGCTCCGACGGCCGCCGCAACAGCTGCCTCACCCTGGCCCAGCTCGAGGAGCACCGGCCCCTGCTGGGGGGCCTCTCCGCCCAGGTGGGGGGCTTCGCCCCCATCCACATGAATGGCCAGGAGGTCTACAAGTTCGCGGTACGCGAGGTGCCGGCGGTACTGGCCGAGCTGCTGGCCGACGCCGGCATCACCGCCAACCAGCTCGACTGGCTGCTGCTGCACCAGGCCAACCAACGCATCCTCGACGCCGTGGCCGATCGCTTCTCCATGCCGCACGAGCGTGTGTTGAGCAACCTGGCCTCCTACGGCAACACCTCCGCCGCCACGATCCCGCTGATGCTGGATGAGGCCGTGCGCGACGGGCGCGTGCGGGCCGGCCACCTGATCGCCAGCAGCGGCTTCGGCGCCGGCCTGAGCTGGGGCGGCGCCCTGTTGCGCTGGAGTGGCCCGCAGGGCTGAGGGAACGCGGCAGGCCACGCCGTAATCTCCCCCTGTTGGGGCAAGGGATGCATGGCAATCGCCTGGGTGTTTCCTGGACAGGGGTCCCAGAAGGTCGGCATGGCCGAACCGGTGCTCGCCCTGCCCGGGGCGGCCGAGCGGTTTGCCCAGGCTTCGGCGCTGCTCGGCCGTGACCTGCTGGCGATCTGCGCCGGCACCGCCAGCGGTGAGCTGGCCGATCTGAACGACACCCGCAACACCCAGCCGGCCCTGTTCGTGATCGAGAGCCTGCTGGTGGACGCTTTACGCGCCCAGGGCCGCAGCGCTTCGCTGGTGGCCGGCCACAGCCTCGGGGAGCTGGTCGCCCTCTATGCCGCCGGTGTCTTCGATGCCAACACGGGGCTCCGCCTGATGCGGCGGCGCAGCGAATTGATGGCGGCCGCGGGCGGTGGCGCCATGACCGCCGTGATGGGGTTCGAGCGATCTGATCTGGAGTCGCTGGTGGATGCCACGGAGGGGGTGGTGATTGCCAACGACAACAGCGACGCCCAGGTGGTGCTCTCCGGGACCCCGGAGGCCGTGGCGGCCGTGACCGCAGCGCTGGCCTGCAAGCGGGCCGTGCCGCTGGCGGTGTCGGGGGCGTTCCACTCCCCCTTCATGGGCGAGGCCGCCGAGGCCTTCGCCGCCGAGCTGGAGGCGGTGCCCTTCAACGACGCGACGATTCCGGTGCTCAGCAACACCGACCCCACACCGGAGAGCTCCGGGGCCGCCCTCAAGCAGCGGCTGCGCAGCCAGATGGTGCAGGGGGTTCGCTGGCGGGAGACCATGGCCCGCCTGGCCTCCGAGGCCATCGACACGGCGGTGGAGATCGGGCCGGGCACGGTGCTCAGCGGACTGATCAAGCGCGGCTGCCCCGGCGTCAGCAGCGCCCAGATTGCCGGCGCCGCCGACCTGGGACTGTGACATCCCCAGCACCAGTACTGCTGGATTCCCCCCGGGCCAATCTCTCCTACCAGCTGATCAGTTGGCTGGTGGTATGGCCCCTGTACCGCCTGCTCTTCCGGGGCCGCACCGCCGGGGGGGCAAACGTGCCGATGGAGGGCGCCCTGGTGGTGGTGGCCAACCACGGATCCCACCTCGACCCCCCCCTTCTGGGCCACGCCCTGGGCAGGCCGGTGGCCTTCATGGCCAAGGCCGAATTATTCCGCGTGCCGCTGCTCGGCAGGCTGATCCGCTCTTGCGGCGCCTATCCCGTGAGCCGCGGGGCCGGCGACCGGCAGGCGATCCGCACCGCCAGCGAGCGCCTGGCGGAGGGCTGGGCCACCGGCGTCTTCCTCGATGGCACCCGCCAGGCCGACGGCCGCGTCAACACCCCCCAGGCGGGCGCCGCCCTGCTGGCCGCCCGGGCGGGCGTGCCCCTGCTGCCGGTGGCGATTGTCAACAGCCACCGCGCCCTCGGGCCCAACGGCGCTCGGCTGCGGCTTGTGCCCGTGCACCTGCGCATCGGCACCCCGATCCCCCCTCCAGCCTCCCGCCGCCGCGAAGATCTTGACGCGGTGACCCGCGCCGCCCAGGAGCAGATCAACGCCCTGCTCGACCAGGGCCTGATCCGGCCCAGCCGCCTCAGGGGCGCCAGCGCTCCAGCTGCGCTTCCGCCCAGCTCCTGAGGTCGCGGCCGCTCAGCACCCACAGGGCAGCTCGCACCCCATCGCCCCACACCAGCCGGCGCCTCTCGGGCACGCAGAGGCTGCCGCAGGGCACCGGCACGGGGGTGAGGTGGATGCCACGGCTCCCGGCCACGATCCGCCCCACCAACAGGGCCCGCGGCATGTGATCGCTGCTGGTGACGAGCAGGGCGTGGCGGATGCGGGCACGGCGCAGATCATCCGCCAGGGATGTGAAATTGGAGAGGGTGTCGCGGGCGCGGTAATCGAGGCGCACCTGCCCCTGGGGCAACCCTGCCCGCTGCTCGAACAACCAGTGGGCGTACTCCGGATTGGTGCCGCCGCTCACCACCACGGGCAGCCCCCGCAGACGGGCGAGCTCGGCAGCGGTGATCTCCCGGTCCTTGTCGCCCCCGAGCACCAGGATCATCTGGGGCGGCGGCGGGGCCGGCCACCAGCGCCCCCGCGAGAGCCAGAGCAGGGAGCCGGTGGCGGCGGTGAGCAGCAACAGTCGAGGCAGGCGCCAGGGGCGGCGGGTACGGCGCCAGCCGCGGGACAGGGGCGGCGGCGGGGCGGCCACCGCGGCCCGGGATGGGGCTCGCTGGGGGCGAGCGGCGGAAGCACGCCCCCGGCCGGGGCGACGGGCACGCCGCGGCGACGCTCCCATCAGGCCTCCCCCACCGGACTGGTGGGATAAAGGGGCAGCACCGGCGCCCAAGGGGCAGGCAGGCCAGCGGCGGCCCGCGCCCCCGCTACCGCCAGCAGCTCTGCCACATCGTCGGGCTGCAGGGCCGCGGCACAGAGGCGCGGCCAGGGCTCGAGCGGCTCGCTCCCTGGGTAAAGCCGCGGCGCGCACCGCTCGGCCATGCCACCGGGTTCGGCCGGATCCGGTTCGTAGAGACCGGCCACCAGGCCGCGGCGGGGCAGCTCCTGCACCAGCCAACGGGGACCGGTGGACGGCGCCCCATCCCGGAGCCAGAGGCGCCGCGCCGCCAGCTGGAAACTGCTCACCCCATCGAGGGGGAGGGCAAGCTGCTGGGCCAACGTGCGGGCCATGCCCACGGTCAGGCGGGTGCCGGTGAACCCGCCAGGACCGGTGGCCACCGCCAGGCGCGCCAAGGTGGGCCAGGCACTGGCGGGCAGCACCGACTCCACACAGGCGAAGAGCTGCTGGGAGAGGGCCCGACCGAGCGGAAACGCCTCCAGGCGCTCGGGCTGCGGGGCCCCGAGGCGCTGCAGGCCCACACCGAGCACCTCACTGGAGCTGTGCAGCGCCAGCAGCCAGCCCCCAGGGCACGCGCCGCCGGCGAGAGGGCCACTCATGTCGGCAGGGGCGCATCCGGGCGCAGGCGCTGCCAGCGGCCGGGATCCGCGCGGAAATCGCTGCAGCCGCGCACATCCCACTCGGTGCCCACCTGACCCCCCGGCAACGGCCGCACCTGCACGTGGATCACCGGCTGACGAGGGCGAACATCGGGCGAGGAGTTGAGGGGGGGAACGCCGTGCTGCCGCTCGACCGTGTGATAGGCCTGGCAGCGGTCGACCCAGTGGCAGTCCACACAGATGCACATGCCGCAGCCGAGCGGACCGGCGCCCATTCTGTCGGGTTCGCCTCAGCAAGCCGCCGCCACCCTGTGGCAGTCCCTGCAACCGGAGCGCTGGCCCCTCCCCCTCGCCGAGCTGCCGGCAGGCACGGCGCTGGTGGGGGGCGCGGTCCGCGATGGCCTGCTCGGGAGGCTGGCGGAGCGGCCCGATCTGGATCTGGTGGTGGTCCCGGAGGCCCTGGCCCTGGCGCGCTCCCTGGCCCGGCGGCTCGGCGGCAGCTTCGTGGCCCTGGATGCGGAGCGCTCGATCGCCCGCCTGGTGCTCCAGGGCTGGACGATCGATCTGGCCCGCCGGGTCGGCGACAGCCTGGCGGCCGACCTGGACCGGCGCGACTTCACCATCAACGCCATGGCCCTGCCCCTGCCGGCGGCCCCCGGGCAAGCGCCTCCAGCCCTCGTGGATCCCCATGGGGGACGGGCCGATCTGGCAGCGGGGCGGCTGGTGGCGATCCGCGAGGCCAACCTGCTGGAGGATCCGCTGCGGCTGCTGCGGGGGGTACGGCTGGCGGCCGAGCTCGACTTCGTGATCGAACCCACCACCTGGGGCTGGATGGAGAGGCACCACGAACGGCTTGGGGCGGTGGCGGGGGAGCGGGTGCTGGCGGAGCTGGAGCGGCTGGTGGCAGCGCCGGCGGGCTCCCCCCGGCTGGCGGAGGCCCTGGCGGCGGGCCTGCTGCACCCGTGGGGCGGGCTGTCCCCGGACACGGCGACCGTGCGACTGGCGGGCCTCACCCCGGAGCGGGCCCGGGAGCGGGGGCTGACGGCTGAGGAGGTAGCGGCGGCGCTGCCGCTGGCGCGGCTGGCAACCGTGCTGGGGGGGGGAGGGGCTGACGCGGCTGCACGCAAGTCGGAAGCTGCAACTGCGCTGCCGACGGCTGCGGCGATGGCGGCGGGAGCTGGCGGAGAGCGAGGCGGCGGATCTGGAGGGGCTGGGGGAGGCGGAGCGCCTGGAGCTCCATCGCGATCTGGAGGAGGATCTGCCGGCCCTGCTGCTGGATCTGCCCCCCGCCGCGGCGCAGGCGGCCCTGGCGCGCTGGCGCGACCCCGCCGATCCCCTTTTCCACCCGCGCCCCCCGCTCGACGGCCGCCAGCTCCAACGGGAGCTGGGGATGGCGGCCAGTCCGGAGCTGGGCCAGCTGCTGCAGGCCCTCAGCCGGGAGCGGGCCTACGGACGGCTGCCCGCCGCCGCCCCTGAAGATCTGACGGCGGAGCAGCGGCAGCAGGTGCTGATCGCGGCGCGGCGTTGGCGGAACGGCAGCGGGACGCCGGCGTGATTAACTTCTGTCTGCACGGGCGCAATGCACCGCCAGTCAAAGCTTTCCTTCTTTCTCTCTCTCCCATGAGTGTTCGCCTCTACGTCGGCAACCTGCCGAGGTCTTTTGATGCCCAGGAGCTCGAGGCCCTGTTTACCTCCGTGGGGGAGGGTGTGCGCTTCAAGGCCGTGAACGACCGGGAAACCGGCACCTGCCGTGGCTTCGGCTTTGCCAACGTCGACGACCGCAAGACCGCTGAGACGGTGATTGAGCAGCTCAACGGCCGCGATTTTGGCGGCAACAGCCTGCGCATCGAGATCTCCGAGCGTCGCGACGGCCGCGAGGGCCGGGCCGGTGCTCCGGGCGAACGCCGTGCCCCCGGCGCCCCAGCGCCAGCCCGCCGGGCTGTGGACAAGGTGGTTCACGCCGACAGCGTCGATAGCGAAGCACCCGACCCCCGCTGGGCTGGCGAACTCTCCAAGCTCAAGAACCTGCTGGCCAACCAGAAGGTCGGCGTCTGATCCGCCGACGAGGCCCCGCCGCCGTGGCCCTGCCAGAGCCGCAATTCTGGATATGGCGGGACCACCGCATTGCCTTCACGCGCCTGGGCTCCCCTGAGGCTCCCCAGGCCGTGGTTCTGATCCATGGCTTCGGCGCGAGCCTGGGCCATTGGCGCCACACCCTTCCGGCCCTGGCCGGGGGGGTCTTGGTGTATGCGATCGATCTGCTCGGCTTCGGCGCCAGCGACAAACCACGCTCCCGCCTGGATGGGGAGCCCCTGACCCCCGGCGCTGTGCGCTACGGCTTCGACCTGTGGGCCGAGCAGGTGGCCGACTTCGTGGCGGACCAGGTACGCAGCGACGCTCCGGAGCGCCCGCTGCATCTGGTGGGCAATTCGATCGGCGGCATCGTGGCCCTCAACACCGCGCGCCTGCTTCAGGAGCGCGGCACGCCGGCCAGCCAGGCCGTTTTGATTGACTGCGCCCAGCGCACCCTCGACGAGAAGCGGATTGCTGAACTGCCGATCTGGGAGCAGGCGGGTCGTCCCCTTCTCAAGCAGCTCGTACGCCAGCGCTGGCTGCTCGCCCCCCTGTTCGCCACCCTTGCCCGGCCAGCCTTTATCCGCCGGGTGCTGCGCGTGGCCTACCCCAGCGGAGCCAATGTCGACGAAGAGCTGGTGGCGCTGCTGCATCGTCCCGCCACCGATCCCGGCGCAGTGGAGAGCTTCCGCGGCTTCGTCAATCTCTTCCGCGACCATCTCGCCCCCGACCTGCTGGCCCAGCTGACCCTGCCGGTACGCATGATCTGGGGCGAACGGGATCCCTGGGAAGCCCCGGCCGAGGCGCGCCGCTGGGCCGCCGAACGGGCCTGCGTACGCGAACTGCGGGTGCTCGAAGGCCTGGGGCACTGCCCCCATGATGAGGCACCGGAGCGGGTGAACCCGATCCTGCTGGAGTGGATCAACGCTGAACCCACCAGCCCGGAGACGGCCCTTAGCGGGCCTGAGCGATAACGAACGAGCGGGGTAGGTCGAGAAACTTACCGGCGGTGGGCACAAAAGCCCGATGGTTGAAAACGTCGTAGTCGAGTTGCTCGATCACATCGAGGATGCCTCGATAGAGGCGAAGCGAGGCCCACACCGGCCAGCGAGCGTCGGGGGCGAGCCAGCGGACACCGGCCTCGGAACGGGCGAACCAGGCGCGGGCGCGCTGGAGCTGAAAACGCATGAGCGCCCGCCAGTTGTCATTGACAACCCCGGCAAGCAGCTCAGCCTCGGAATAACCAAAGCCCACAATTTCGTCCTGGGGCAGGTAGATGCGGCCCCGCTCCCGATCCTCACCCACATCCCGCAGGATATTGGTGAGCTGGTTGGCAATACCCAGGGCCACGGCCGCCTCAGATGTGTCGGGCCGAGCACTCCAGGGCGCCGAGGTATAGGCAGGATCAACCCCCATCACCTCCTGCGTCATCAGCCCGACGGTGCCGGCAACGCGATAGCAATAGAGCTCCAGCTCACCGAAGCTCGAATAACGATGCGTATGCAAATCCATGCGCATTCCCTCAATCATGTCCAGATAGGGCTGGATCGGCTGGGGGTAGCGCTCGATCGTGTCGCGCATCGCCAGATCGAGCCCATCGCGCACGGTGCCGGCGAACAGCTCGCGGGTGCGAACCTCCCAGGCATCGAGCCGGGCCGCCAGCTCCGCGGTGGGTCGGGCCTGGGCCTCCGCACTATCCATCAACTCATCGGTGCGGCGGCACCACACATAGATGGCCCAGATGGCGCTGCGCTTGGCAGGCGGCATCAGCAGGGTGCCGAGGTAGAAGGTTTTGGCCCAGGCGGCGGTCTCCTGGCGGCAGGCCTCGTAGGCCTGCGCCAGGCCAGGGAGGGCAGAGGTTGCAGGGGCCGTGGTGCGCACGGCCGTCAGACGGTCACCGGCGCCGGAGCGGCACCGCTCAGGCGGCCGGTGGTAGCGGCCAGGGGGGAGTCGTCGATGGCCTGGGCGCAGAGCTTGCCGCTGAGCACGGCCCCCTCCATCGAGGCCAGGTAACGCTGCATGGTGTAGTCGCCGGCGAGGAAGAAATTGGCGATCGGTGTGGCCTGATCGGGGCGGAGCTGCTGGCAGCCTGGCACGGTCTTGTAGACCGACAGGGGGGTCTTCACAACCACCGACTTGCGTAGCTGGGCCGGTTCGCTCCCCTCGAAGTGCTGGGGGAAAAGCCGTTTGAGCTCCTGCAGGGTGGCGGCCACGATCTCCTCATCAGAGCGGCCGATCCAATCCTTGGCCGGGGCAAAGACCAACTCGAGCATCGAACGATCGGGATCGGCATATTCGCGACAGGTGTTGCTCATGTCGGCGTAGACACTGAGCAGGTCGCTGCGGCTGAACAGCAGGTGGTCGATGTCGGTGAGCTTGCGATCAAACCAGAGGTGGATGTTGATCACGGGAACCCCGTTCAGACCGTCGAGCTTGCGGAAGGTGGGCAGGTCGCGCCAGGCCTCGGGCAGCAGCAGCTTGAGGGGATCCACAGGCATGGCGCTCACGTAGGCATCGGCCACCACCTCGCGGCCCTCCTGGCCGCGGATGCCGCCGATGCGCAGGGAGGTGACCAGGCCGTCGGCATCGGTGCGGATCTCACGCAGGGGAGCATTGAGCTGCACCTCGCCACCCCGGGCGGTGATGTACTCCACGATGGGCTCGCAGAGGCGCTGGGGTGGATTGCCGTCGAGGAAGGCCATGCGCGAGCCGTCGGCCTCCTGCAGGAAGCGGTTGAGGGCGGTGAGCACGACTGTGCTGGAGATCTCATCGGGACCGATGAAATTGAGCGCCTTGCTCATGGCCAGAAACACCTCATCGTTGACCCGCTCGGGGATGTTGTGAATCCTCAGCCATTCCGTCCAGGAATAGCGGTCGCACGCTTCCACATACCCCTGGCCCCGCAGCATGGCGGGCACGAGCCCAAGGCCGAAGGAGATCTTCTCCGGCCAGGTGAGCATGTCGTTGTTTCCGAGAATCGCCGCGACGCCATTGAGGGGGGCCGGCAGATCGGGGAAGTCGAAACGGCTGTAGGTGCCGGGCGCCTCCTTCTGGTTGAAGATCATGGAGTGGGACTTCCACTGCAGGCGATCCTCAATGCCGAGTTCGGCAAATAGCTGGCGCATGTTGCGGTAAGCGCCAAAAAAGATGTGCAAACCGGTTTCGTACCAGTCGCCCTCTTCGTCCTGCCAGGCGGCCACCTTGCCGCCCAGCACGTCGCGGGCCTCAAGCACCAGGGGCGTGTGGCCGGCGTCTACCAGATATTTGGCGCAGGAGAGGCCGGCAAGGCCGGCACCGACGATGGCGACGCGCATGCAGGGCCTGGGAAACAGGCTGCAACCTTATCGGGCCTCCGGCACCGGCCGGGGGGGGCTGTTCTCCCTAGAGTCGCGCTGCGTCTCCGGGCTCCCTGCCGCGCGCCCGTCCAGCCCCGCCCCGTCCCGTCCCGTCTCGTCTCGTCCCCGCAATGGTCGACACCCTGCTGAAGTCCACCACCCGCCACATCCGGCTGTTCACCGCCCGGGTGGAAAACGGCGATCTGGTGCCGGACGCTGGCCAGCTCACGCTCGACATCGACCCGGACAACGAATTTCTCTGGGAGGAGCCCGCGCTGGAGAAGGTGCGCAGCCGCTTCCGGGAGCTGGTGGCGGCCCACGCCGGCGCCGATTGCAACGACTACACCCTGCGGCGCATCGGCTCCGAGCTGGAGGGCCTGATCCGCGCCCTGCTCCAGGCTGGTGAACTCCGCTACAACCCGGACTGCCGGGTGCTGAACTATTCGATGGGCCTGCCCCGCACCCCCGAAAGCCTGTGAGCCGCTCCCGCCCAGACCGCTGGGACCCCCCGACGGGCCGCACCGCACCTCGCGATGGGCGCGATGGGCGCGATCCCCGCGACCGCAACGCCTTCTCCGACCGCCGCCCCCCCCGTGAGCGGGGGGCCGACCCCTGGGATGAGCCGCGCGGCGGCCGTCCCGGTCGCTCCGGCGGGGGTCGGCCCCCCGGGGGCGGTGGCGGGGGCGCAACCCCCGGTGGCATGAACTTCAACACTGGCACCCTGGCGGTGCTCGCGGGTGTGCTGGTGGTGGGCATCGGCATCGGCAGTGCCGTCACCAGCACCACCCGGGGCGATCAGGGCAACATCGCCAGCAGCCAGCAGCTCGACATGGCCGTGCCCGATCCGGAGTTCTGCCGGCAGTGGGGAGCCAGCGCCTTCGTGATGGACATCGAGCTCTACACCACGATGAAC
>CAIVPT010000085.1 GCA_903907855.1 uncultured Synechococcaceae cyanobacterium
CTGTCCCTGCTGCCACTGGCTGTTGAGGCAGGCGATCGTCCAGGGCTGCGCCGGCACCTCCTCCTCCTGTCGCAGCAGGCGGAGGCCGCCGAAGGCCGCCGGATCCAGCTGGCGCAAGGCCGGCAACCAGCGCTCGATCGCCCCGTGCACCGCCTCCAGGGCCTGGGGATCGCGACGCAGCACACCCGTGACCAGCAGGCCGATGGCCGGCGGCGGCGGGGCTGAGGGGCCTGGACCTGGGGCAGGGGCCAGCTCCGGCAACTCCCGCAACACCGCCAGCTGATGCACCAGATGCACCAGGCCGCCGGTGAGCACCAGCACAGCGGGGGGACTCCCCGCCCCGCCGGCGGGGCGATCGTTCACAGGTCGGCGCCGGGCAGGGGCTCGATCGGCGCCAGGCGGGGATCGAGGATCTTCGGCCCCATGCCCTCAAACTTCACCGCCACCGACACCCGCTCCCCGGAGCCGAACAGATGGGTGATCGTGCCCTCGCCGAAGCTGGCGTGCCGCAGCCGATCGCCCACCGCCCAGGCCTGGGGGGAAGCCCGACGGCGCACCGCATTGGCCGGTGAAGCCGCGTCGCCGCCGGCGGCCACCCGCCGGCTCTCCTCCCGGTCGACCCGGGTGAGGCGATCGAGCCGCTGCTCCCGCCGGATCGCGGCGCCACCGCTGCGGGGCACATCCCCCTGGATCAGCTCGGGCGGCAGCTCGGAGAGGAACACCGAAGGCACCGCCGGCTCGCGCATGCCCCCCCAGAGGCGCCGCTCGCTGGCATGGGAGAGGAACAGCCGCTCCTTGGCGCGGGTGACGCCCACGTAGCAGAGGCGGCGCTCCTCCTCCAGGGAGGCGGGGTCATCGAGGGAGCGATAGCTGGGGAACAGCCCCTGCTCCATCCCCACCAGGAACACCACCGGGAACTCCAGCCCCTTGCTGGCGTGCAGGGTCATCAGGGTGACCCGATCCTGCTGGGTGTCCTTGCTGTCGGCATCGCTGGCCAGGGCCGCCGAGGCGAGGAAATCCTCCAGGCCGGCCTCGTCGTTCTCCTCCTGGAACTGCAACGCGGCGTTGACCAGCTCCTGCAGGTTGCGGCGTCGGTCCTCCGCCTCATCGGTGCCTTCAGTGATCAACTCCGCCAGGTAGCCGCTCTGTTCCATCACCCGCTGCACCAGCTCGGAGGGCGGAGCCTCAGCGGCCCGCCCCCGCAGATCGTTGAGCAGCTCGCAGAACTGGAGCAGCCCCTTGGCGGAGCGCCCCCCCAGGGAACGAACCGCCTCCGCATCGCTCACCACCTCCCACAGCGGCACCCCGAGCTGGGCCGAGGCATCGCTGAGGCGCTCGATCGTGGTCTTGCCGATGCCACGCCGGGGCACGTTGAGCACCCGCAGCAGGCTGACGGTGTCGGCCGGATTCACCAGCAGCCGCAGGTAGGCCAGGATGTCCTTGATTTCACGCCGGTCGTAGAAGCGCAGCCCCCCCACCACCAGGTAGGGGATGCCCCAGCGCACCAGCGATTCCTCCATCGCCCGGCTCTGGGCGTTGGTGCGGTAGAGCACGGCCATATCGCCCCAGGACAGCTCGGGGTGGGCGGCCTCGAGCATGCGCATGCGATGCACCACCGCTTCGGCCTCGGCGATCTCGTCGTCGCAGCGGGTGAGGTGGATCGGCTCCCCCTCGCCGCGGGTGGGGCGCAGCACCTTGTCGATCCGCTCGCTGTTGTGGGCGATCAGGGCGTTCGCCGCCTCCAGGATTGTGGCGGTAGAGCGGTAGTTGTCCTCCAGCTTCACCATCGTGCGGGTGGCCGCATCGCTCTGGCCGTCGCCGAAGTCGGACTGGAAGCCCATCAGGATCTTGAAGTCGGCGGCCCGGAAGCTGTAGATGCTCTGGTCGGCGTCGCCGACCACGAACACCGATCGGCCATTCCAGTCGTCGAAGCCGCCGGGATCGCGGCCGTCGGCCACCAGCAGCTTGATCAGGTCGTACTGGGTGCGGTTGGTGTCCTGGTACTCATCGACGAGCACGTGGCGGAAGCGGCGGTGCCAGTAGCGACGGATCTCCTCGTGCTGGCGCAGCAATTGCACGGGCAGCAGCAGCAGGTCGTCGAAGTCGAGGGCGTTGTTGGCGGCCAGGGCGCGGCGATAACGGCGATAGGCCTCGGCGATGCGCCGCTCCCGCGGGCCATCGGCGTTGGTTTCCATCTCATCGGGCAGCCAGCCCTGGTTCTTCGCCTGGCTGATGGCCCAGCGCACCTTCTTCGGCTCGAAGCGCTTCGGATCGAGCCCCAGCTCCTGGGTGACGATCTCCTTGACCAGGCTCTGGGCGTCGTTCTCGTCGTAGATCGAGAACTGGCGCGTCCAGCTGAGACCCTCCGGATCGCGGTATTTGTCGATGTCGAAGCGCAGCAGCCGCGCGAACAGGGCGTGGAAGGTGCCAATCCAGAGATCCTTGATCACCTCCCGGTAGATGCGGCTGCGCAGCTGGCGCTGGTCGGAGGGCCCGAGGGTGCTCCAGGGCTGGCCGAACTGGTTCTGGGCCAGCCGCTGGGCCAGCAGCAGCTCCAGCCGCTCCTTCATCTCCCGGGCGGCCTTGTTGGTGAACGTCACCGCCAGCACCTGGTCGGGGTCGACGCCGTGGTGGCCCACCAGGTGGGCGATGCGGTGGGTGAGGGCGCGGGTCTTGCCGCTGCCCGCGCCCGCCACCACCAGCAGCGGGCCGGTGTGGTGATCCACCGCCCGGCGCTGGGCGTCGTTGAGGCCGGCCAGGAAGCTCATCGGCGTCACTGTATCGACCCCGTCCGATCGCTTCGGGATCCGGGGGAGAGCCGCCGTACATTGCCCCGGAGTCTTCGTGCCGATGCAGACCCCCAGCCCCGCCAGCGAAACGGCCCCTGGAGCGTCCGCTGCTGCGGCCCAGCCGATCCGCATCTTCATCGGCTACGACCCGCGGGAGCGGGCCGCCACCAATGTGTTGATCGACAGCCTGTACCAGAACAGCAACCGCCCGATCGCCGTCACCCCCATCGTCACCGCCCAGCTGGGGGAGGCCTACCGGCGCGAGCGGGATCCCAAGCAGAGCACCGCCTTCTCCTTCACCCGCTTCCTGGTGCCCTCCCTCTGCGGCTACCAGGGCTGGGCCCTGTTCATGGACTGCGACATGCTCTGCCGCGGCGATATCGCCGAGCTCTGGGACGCCCGCGATGAACGCTATGCCGTGCAATGCGTGCAGCACGAGCACATCCCCAACGAGACCCGCAAGTTTCTCGGGGAGGTGCAGAGCGCCTATCCGAAGAAGAACTGGAGCTCCCTGATGCTCCTCAACTGCGCCCGCTGCACCGCCCTCACCCCCGAGTACGTGGGCACCGCCAGCGGCCTGGAGCTGCACCGCTTCCACTGGCTGGCCGGCGACCACGAGATCGGCGCCCTCCCCGACCGCTGGAATCACCTGGTGGACGTGCAGGCGCCGCCCGGGGCTGAGGCTGCCGACGGCGGACCGGTGCTGCTCCACTGGACCCTCGGGGGGCCCTGGTTCCGGGAGCAGCGCTCCATGGGCGGCCCGCTGGCGGCCGAATGGTTCGGCGCCCGCGACGACGCCATGGGCCTGTGGGACTGACGCCCCTTCCGCCTTGGGCCTGAGCGTCGTCACGGTCTGCATGAACCGGCGGGAGCACCTGCTGGCCACCGTGGCGCGGCTCGCCGCCTGGCCGCACCACGACGAACACCTGATCGTCGACTGGAGCAGCCGCACCCCCCTGCGCCGTGAGGAGCTCCCCGCCGACCCCCGCCTGCGCCTGCTGCGGGTGGAGGGGGAGGACCGCTGGAACCTCTGCCGCGCCTACAACTTCGGCCTGGAACGCGCCAGCGGCGGGCGGCTGCTCAAGCTCGACGCCGACGCCTGGCCCACCGACCGCTTCGATCCCGACGACCCCCGCCTGCGGCTGGGCGATGGCGGCCCCGTGTGCGCCTTCGGCAGCGGACCGGAGGGTCGCAAGGGCCAGATCCTGATCGATGCGGCGCTGCTGGCGGCGGTGGGGGGCTTCCACGAGCTGATGGTGGGCTACGGCTTCGACGACAAGGACCTGCAGGCCCGCCTGACCAGCGCCTGCGGCCAGGGGCCGGCCAGCCTGCCGGTCGACTGGCTGGAGGTGATCGAGCACGGCGATGAGGAGCGGGCCGGCCAGGGGCGGGCGCGGCGGCGCGGCGGCCTGGAGATGGCCCAGGGCCAGGCGGCGATGCGGGCCAGCCGCCGGGCCAACCGGTTGGTGGC
>CAIVPT010000086.1 GCA_903907855.1 uncultured Synechococcaceae cyanobacterium
CGCCAGCGGTGGCCAGGGCCAGGCCGGCGCGCTTCAGCAGAGCGAGGCGGGTCATGGGGAGCAAGGGGAGAAAGAGCTCAGGCGGACCGTAGGCGCTGCTTGCGGGCCGTCCAGACTCCGTGGCATTTCGTAGCGATGCGTACCGAAACCCGGCCTCCGGCGGTGGCGTTAGAGGCTGCCGATCAGGCCATTGCTGCTGAGGTCGAACGCAATCGCCCGCTCCGCCGCCAGTACGTCGGCCACCCCCAGCAGGCTGCTCCCGATGCTGGCGCCTGTGCTGTTGAGGGACCACTTGGCGTAGGCCTTGGAGAGGTTGTTGACCCAATAGAGGTCATAGGCAACCCCTGGGGTCGGGGTCGTGGGTGTGGCTGCGGCGATGGCGCGCCAGCCGCCGCCGGGGTAGTTCGCCGACACGTCCTTTTCGAAGGCGGTGACGGCAATAGCGGCCCCATCGGCCGGTTTGATGCAGTAGCCGATCGCTGAGTTGGCGAGGCCAACACCTTTGGCAGTGGCAAAAACCGTGGTGGGAATGCCGGTGATCCCATCGCGATCCAGGTCGTAGGCCAGGTGCGTTTCGGTCTTGTACAGCTTGCGTTGGCTGAGGAATTCGCTCGATTCGAGTTGGCCGGTGCTGCTCAGCTCCCATTTCGACATCTGGCCGGTCGCTCCGTGGCGCCAGTACAGATCAAAGCCGCTGTCGGAGCCTTCGGCGGCCACGGCTGTCCAGGTGCTGCCTGGGTTGGCGCTGGAGGCAACCTGGCCGAAGAACGTGACCTGCACCTCCGGCCTGCTGCCGTAGCGGACGGCGTAGCCGAGCGCGTTGGTGCCCAGGGTGGTGCTGCCGATCGTGGCGATCCCTGGAGAGAACGCCAGGCCAATCCGCCCATCGTTGTTCAGGTCATGGCCCAGCACCTTCTCCTCGCTGGCCAGGTCGGCTTTGCTGAGGAAGGAGGAGCTGGAGAGGGCTCCGTTGTTGTCGAGTAACCAGCGACTGAACTGATCGTCGTTGGTGCTGCGCCAGTACAGCCGGTAGCCGGAACCATCGGCCCCGCCGGCCGCCGCCACCGCCGTCCACAGGCCGCCCAGATTGGCCGCCGAGGCGATCCTGCCCTGGAAGGTGACCTGCACGTCATCATTGACACCCTTTTTCAGCGCGTAGCCAAGGTCATTGCTGCCGAGGTTGACGCTGCCGATCGTGGTGGTCCCAGGCTGGTATTTCAGGCCAATCTTGCCGTCTTTGTTGAGATCGTGGTTGAGTTCCTTCTCCTCGGCAACCAGTTCCACCTCGCTCAGGAAGCTGGAGGAGGCATGGGCGCCGGAGTCATCCAGGTGCCAGCGGCTGAAGCGGCCCGTGCCCTGATGGCGCCAGAACAGCCGGTATGCCGAGCCTGGGCCGGCGCCGGCAGCTGCCGCTACAGCCGACCAACCACTGCCCGGGTAGGAGTCGGAGACCGCTTTGCCGAGCAGGGACACCTGGACCTCGGAGCCGGTTCCTTTCTTGAGGGCGTAGCCGAGAGGGTTTGCACCGAAATTGACACCGCCGATGGTGGTTGACCCCGCCTGAAAGACGAGCCCGATTTTGCCATCATCATCGAGGTCGATCTTGAGATTCTGTTCCTCTGAATAGAGTTCTGATGTGCTGAGAAAGGTGGATGTGCTCAGGGAGCCTGAATCATCCAGCCGCCAGCGGCTGAAGGCGCCGTTGCTGCTGTTTTTCCAATACAGGGTGTAGCCCGCCCCGCTGCCTGCGGCGGCGGCCACGGCTGCCCAGTTGCTGCCTGGGTTGGCGGCGGAGGCGTTCTTGCCGGAGAAGGTGACCTGCACGGCAGCTGCGGCCCCCTTGCGGATCGCGTAGCCAAGGGCGGTGGTACCCAGGTTCACATCGCCAATGCTTTTCTTGCCTGGGACGTATTCAATCCCAACCCTGCCGTCGCCATTGATGTCGTAGGAGATGTCGGCTTCCTCATAATAGAGCTCGGCCTCACTCAGGAATGAGGAACTGGTGAGGGCGCCACTGGCATCGAGGCGCCAGCGGGCGTAGCTGCCACCATTTTTGAGGTAGAACTTATAGTCTTTGCCCGATGGGGAGGCGACCACCCCAGTCCAGCCCGAGCCTGGTTGTGAATCGGAGGCGAACTGGCCGGCGAACGTGACGGGAACAGCAAATTCACCGGCGTTCTTGACGGCGTAATCTCCCTTAGCCGTACGACCGAAGTTGACTCCCTTGGCGCTGGCTGAACCGGGTATGTAGCTCAGGTTGAAGCGGATGTTGTCCAGGGCCCAGGCGTTGCTGCCAGCTGCTAGATAGGCGCCGCTGTCGTTCTGAACCCAGCGAACCAGCGTCGAGTCCGTCTGGGCGGCGATGGGGAGGTCTACGTTGAACGATGTCCACCTGGCTGGCATCGAGTAGGTTTGCAGCGTGGACCAGGATGCCCCTTTGTTCGTTGAATATTGCAGGGAAATATCACGGTTGTTGCGAGAGCCGCCATTGCTGCCATCGCCATAGATCAGGTCGAAGCTCAGGGCGCTGAAGTTCCGCGTATTGATGGCCACTGTTTCCGCAAACCGGTAGCCTTCGCCGTCAAATGTCAGAGACTCCTTGCGGCCGGCAAAAGCATCGCTGATACGGGCGTTGCTGATGTCGCTCCAGAATCCGTCGTCGAAGTCCTTGGAGCCGTCCGTCGCGGTCGGCGGCGGTGTGGGCTGGGATCGAATGGAGACGTTGTCGAGGGCCCAGGCGTTGCTGCCAGCTGCTAGATAGGCGCCGCTGTCTTTCTGAACCCAGCGAATCAGTGTTTGCGGTGATCGGGCGGCCAGGGGAAGGTGAAGGCCAAACCGCGTCCACTGGGTTGGAAAGCTGTAGCTTCGCAGGCTGCTCCAGGAGGCGCCGTTGTTGGTGGAATACTCAAGCTTTATCTCGGCATTGTTGCGAGCGGCTCCGTTGATTCCGTCTCCGTAGATTAAGTCAAACTCCAGATATTGATCGCTCTCCGTGTTGATACGCTTCGTTCGGGCATAGCGGTAGCCGTTGCCGCTGAACAGCAGCGACGACTGCCTGCCGGCGAAGGCTGTGCGTACCATGCTGCCGCCTATATCCTCCCAGAGGCTGCCGTTGGGGGAGCCTGTGGAGAAATCATCGAAGATGGGCATGGGGTGCTGCTGGTTGGCGTCGCTGGCGGTTCGCTTGCTGCGCGGTCAACGGATTGACCTTGGCTGACCTTCATCCGAACCATCGTAACCCAGGCGACAGAGCCCATTGGCTTGCCTGGCCCGCAGCCGCGGGAACACCAGGCCCTCGCTCACACCTCCGCCAGCACCTTCGCCTCCTCCTCGGCACTCACCACCCGGCCACTATCGCCAAAGCCATCGATCTGGTCGAAATTGAGGTAGCGGTAGAGCGTGTCGCCGAAGGGGTCGATGCGCTCGGCGGCGATCGCCAGGTAATCCTCCTTGCTGGGAATGCGGCCGAGCTGGGCGCACACGGCCGCCAGTTCGGCGCTGCCCAGATACA
>CAIVPT010000087.1 GCA_903907855.1 uncultured Synechococcaceae cyanobacterium
CCCACGGGCGACGGTGCAGGGGAGGGAACGGGAAAGCAGGCGGGCTCGAAGGGCCCAGTCGCGCTCGAAGGGCTCAGTCGCGCGCTTCGATCACGTTGAAGAGCAGGGCCATGGCCACCGCAGGGCCGAGGATTCCAACCAAAGGTATGAACACCGAAGGCATCCAGGAAGCGGCAAATTCTCCAGTCATGGTGCGTGCCATAAGCAACCGCGGGTACTGTAAAGAGCACTTCCCTCGCCATCCCTGCGGCCCAGAAGGGGTGACATAAAAGTTCAGCAGCGCTGCCCTCCCCCGTTCCGCCGTCCCCTCGATGAACCCGTCCCTGCTCGGAGCCGCCGCCGCCACCCTGCTCGTGGCCCTCTGGCTGGTGAGAGGGCGCCAGCCCAGGCCCTTCCTCCGTTCGGCCGACACCAGCGCCGTGGCGGCGCTCAACCGGGCCCAGATCGAGCGCGTGATCACTGCCGCTCCGCCGCAGGCTCCTTCCACCACCCCATCGCCGCCGCCCAGCGGCCTTCCCCCCGCCGCTGCCCTCCTGGCGGCCCATCCGATCCCCGCCCGCGGCGACCAGCGCAGTCGCGGGCTCCTGTTGCGGCGCCTCGATGCGGCTAGCGGGCGATCTCTGCCCGAGCGGATGGCAGCTTTGCGCCTGGCTCGCCGCTGGGGACACCCCGCCACCTTGCCGCTGCTGCGCCGTGGCCTGCGCGATGTGCACCCGGCGGTGGTGCGGGAGGCCGCCCTGGCCCTGGAGGCCTATCGCGGCAGGAGGCTCCCCTCGGCCACACTCTCCCTGCCAGTCCGCTCCCCTCGCACCGTGGACCGCACCCGGTAGATCGGCCTCCCCTGGCTTTCGTGGTACGTGCGCATCTGCAGCTCGGCCAGCAGCCCGAATCCGAACAGTTGTACGCCGCTCAGAATGGCGAGAACCGCCATCAGCAGCAGGGGCCGATCACCGATGTCGGTACCGAGCACCAGCTTCTCGCCGATCAGCCAGAGCAGCAGGGCCAGGCCCGCCCCCAGCGTCAGCAGCCCGGCGAAGCCGAACACGTGCATCGGCCGCGTCAGGAATCGCTTCATGAACCAGACCGTCAGCAGGTCCATCAGCACCCGGAAGGTGCGATCGATCCCGTATTTGCTGCGGCCGTAACGGCGGGGGTGGTGGTTGACCTTCACCTCGCCGATGCGGGCCCCTTCGATGAAGGCGAGGGCGGGCAGGAAGCGGTGCAGCTCGCCGTAGAGGTTCAGATCCGCCAGCACCTCCCGGCGATAGGCCTTCAGGGAGCAGCCATAGTCGTGCAGGCGCACGCCCGTGACGCCAGCGATCAGACGGTTGGCCAGCAGGGAAGGCAGGAGCCGGCTCACCGTGTTGTCCTGGCGCTGGTGGCGCCAGCCACTGACCAGATCCAGCTGCCCCTGTTCGAGCTGCTCCAGAAGCGTCGGAATGTCGGCTGGATCGTTCTGTAGATCGCCATCGAGGGTGATGATCACCGCACCGCGGCTGGCGTCAAACCCCGCTGCCATCGCTGCGGTCTGGCCGTAGTTGCGCCGCAGCAACACCGCCACCAGCTCCGGCACGCTCCCACAGAGGTCGCGCAGCACCGGCGCCGTGCCATCGCGGGAGCCGTCGTCCACCAGCACCAGCTCGAAGCTCCGCCCGAGGGGCCGCAGGGCCGCCAGCAACTGCTGCACCAGATGGGGCACGCTGGCCTCCTCGTTGTAGAGGGGCACCACCACCGAGAGCTCTGGAGCCCCTTCCGCCCCAAGGGCATGGGCATCCCCCTCGGCGGGTGGCGTGACGGCGGCGGTGGGTGGGGGAGTCAGGGGCTCGGCCATGGCCGCCAGGGTCAGCGGGTTCGGCCCGACCTTACGGGGGAAGGGGGCTGCCGTCGTGACTGTGCATCACCCGCCCGGCGCCGCGCAGCTCGGCCCGGTAGTGGGCGGCCACCGGATCGGGGTTGCGGGGGTTGAGGTCGTCCAGGCCGATGCCGTTGCGGCCGTGTTCGCGGCCGGAGCTGTGCAGGTAGCGGCCGCCGCCGAGATGGAGCCCCACGTGGGTGCAGCGTCGGGCCGGTCCGAAGAAGATCAGGTCGCCCGGCTCCAGCAGGCCGCTCTCGCCGGGGCGCACCGCCACCGGGCAACAGAACCGCTCCTGCAGGTAGGCATCGCGCGGTAGCCAGATCCCCTCGGCGGCGAAAGCCCGCTGCACCAGGCCGGAGCAGTCGTAGTCGGGCCCCAGGCTGCCGCCCCACAGGTAGACGTTGGCCTGGCCGGCCGCCGCCTCGGCGAAGGCCAGCACCTGGGGCAGCCGCTCGGCGATGGCGGCGCGCCCGAGCCGGGGCAGCTGTGGTGGAACGGCCGGTACGGCGTGGGCTTGCAGTGCCGTCGCCTCAATCCAGCAGGGGTAGCCGTCCTCCCACAGCCGCACCCGCAGCCGGGGCCCGCCGCCGGCATCCGCTTCGAGAACCCGCAGATGGCGGCCGGCCCATACCTGGGTGGCACGCCCCTGCCCGCCGGGCCGGCTCCAGGCGTCGAGTGGCTGCTCCAGCCGCAGCACGGTGCCGGGGGCGGGAATGGTGCCTAAGGTCGCCATCGCGTGCGGAGCGGTGATGGCGTTCTACAGCCCGGATCCCGCCATGGGCCAGACCCTCGCCGCCGTGCTGGCGGCGCTGGAGGCGGAGGGCCGCCCCGGGCTCGGGGAGCGCCTGTCGATCACCTGGCTGCGCTACCCGGAGTCGCCGCGGCGCCTCGCCGATCGGATCGGCCTGGAGGCCTTCTGGCAGCAGCGACCCCCGGGGGCCTCCTGGGGGGGCGAGCGGCTCCGCTACCCCGCCAGCGTGGTGAAGCTCGTCTACCTGGTGGCCGCCGAGGCCTGGCTGCAGCGCCGGCTCCTGGAGGACAATCCGGAGTGGCGCCGCGCCCTGGCCGACATGATTCGCCATTCCGGCAACGACGCCACCTCCCTGGTGGTCGATGCACTCAGCGGCACCAGCAGCGGACTGGCCCTGCCGCCTGCTCCCCGGGAACGCTGGGAGAGTCAGCGCCAGCTGGTGAACCAGTGGCTCGAGGGCCTTGCGTGGCCCGAGCTGCACGGCTGCAACGCCTGCCAGAAGACCTGGGCCGAGGGCCCCTACGGCCGGGAGGCCGAGTTTTACGGGCGCGACCGCGAGAACCGCAACCGGCTGAGCAGTGATGCCACCGCACGGTTGTTGCACGCCGTGATCGGCGGGGCGATCGTTTCTCCCCCGGCCTGCGAGCGCATGCGGACCCTGCTGCATCGCCCGCTCGATGGGGACAGCCGCGCGGCCGATCCGGAGAACCAGGTGGATGGGTTTCTGGGGGGTGCCCTGCCGGAGGGGGCCCGTTTGTGGAGCAAGGCCGGCTGGATGAGCCAGGCCCGCCACGATGCGGCCTACGTGGAGAGCCCAGGGCATCGGCCCATGCTGCTGGTGGCCCTGGGCGAGGGGCCGGCCTGTGCCAGCGACCAGGATCTGCTGCCGCAGCTGGCGGCCCAGCTGCTCGCCTCCGGAGGGAGCGGGGGCTGAGGGGGGGTCAGGGAGGGGGCGGGGCGTCCGGTGCGGCGGGGACCTGCGGCGGCGGGGTGAGCGGCGGCGGTGGGGGAGGGGCTGGCGGTGTTGGCGAGGTGGGCGGCCCCGGCTGCGGGGCCTGGGGTTCCGGCAGCACTGGCGCGGGCGGGGTGCCTGCGCCAGGTGCCGCCTCGGCAGGGGTGGGGTTGGCCGGTTCCGCAGGGCTTGGTTCCAACTCCCGGCGGGGCGGCGGGCTCTCCCGCACCGCCTCCAGCCGGCTCTCAAGCCCCTCGGCATCAGAGCGGGCGAAGCTGTCGGCGGGCACATCATCGAGGCGCGCCCGAGCCTCGGCCAGGGCATCCAGCCGCTGGGGGCCTGCCGTGGGATTGCGCTCCAGCTGCCCGATCAGGGCGGCCGCCTCCTCAAGGCTGCGTTGAGCTCGCTGTTCCTCCCGCAGCCGCCGGTGGCCTCTGTCGGCCAGGCTCTGCAGGCGCTGTCGCCGCTCGTCCTGCCGCGGAGTGAGCCGACGGGAGACCAGATCCAGCAGGCTGGCGTCCAGTCGCTCGAGCGTGGCGGTGAACGTCTCCAGGCTGGCGGCGCTCTCCAGGGCCTCGGCTTCGCGGCCGGCCCGGCGCAGACCCTCCTCGATCGTGGCCGCGGCCTCCCTTCCGCCGCCGCCCGGTAGGCACAGGCCGAGGGGGGCGCACAGGAGGTTGCTGCGCACCACAGCGAACAGCACGCCGCTGACCACGGTCGTGGCGGCGGTGAGGGCCACAAGTGCGAGCCAGCCGCCGGCCCGGGGGCCCGTGCGCCGCGGCCGGGGGCCATCTCCACCGGCGGAGGGCGCCAGCAGACCGTCGAGTACCGCGTCGAGGCGGGCCGCCATCCCGTCGCTGTAGGTCTGTCGCAATTCCTGGCCTAGCCCCTGCCGCTGCAGGTACCGCTGCCGCGCTCCCTCACTCGCCAGCAGCTGCTGGAACGCTGGTCGGCCCACCAGATCATGCAGCGGGGCCAGCAGGCCGGTGTCCGCTCCCACCAGCTCCGGCAAGCGGGGCCGCACACGGGCCGGGGCGGAGGGGCCCAGCCGCGCCAGCTGCTCGGCCAGCCGGCGGCCCAGGGCCCGGTCGGCCGCGGCGGCGGGCCCGTCCGCGGACGGGGAGGGGGGATCGGAAGGGGGCACGGGCGGGGGGGCTGTGGCCCCGGGATCCGGAAGGCGCCACCAGCGGTAACCCTCCGGAGGCGATCCTCCTACTCTGGGGCCCCGTTGCCCATCGCAGGCGTTCCGTTCCGGTGAGTGCTGTGCTGAACCGCTGGACCCTGATCGTCCCCGCCAGCCGCCGCGGCGCCAGCCACCAGCGCCAGGGGCTGCCCTGCCAGGACACCTCCGCAGCTGTGCAGCTGCGCTCGCGCGACAACCTCCCGGTCACCGTGATGGCCGTGGCCGATGGCCATGGGGGCGAGGCGTTCCCCTTCAGCGACGTCGGCAGCCGGTTGGCCTGCGATCGGGCCCTGGCGGAAATCGGTGGGGCCATTCTGCGCCGTCCCATCGGTGGCGATGGCCTGGCCGGTTGGCAGGCCTGGTGGCAGGACGAGTTGCCCCGCGCCATCCATGGCAGTTGGCATCAGGCCATTCAGCGGCATTGGCAGCGGGTGGTGCGCGACGCGGAGGCGGAGGCGGAGGCCGCTGGGGATCCCGAGCTCGCGCTGGCGGCGGCCAGCTTCCGTCCCCATCTTTTCGGCACCACCCTCGGCGTGGTGGTGATGACCCCGGGCTGGTGGGGGCATACCGGACTGGGGGACTGGGACCTGATGCGGATCTGGGGGCCTGGTGAGGCGGAGATGGTCTCGTGCGAGACGGCCGCACCCATCGCTGACGAGGTCACCGCCAGCCTGGCCCACGACCGGGCCTGGGAACTCTTCCGCTCGCGCAGCGCCCTCCTTCCCGTGCGTTCCGGGGAGCGTCCCTTCGCCCTGGTGCTGAGCACGGATGGCCTGCGCAAGGCCTGCCGTGGCGAGGCCGGTCTGCTCGGCCAGGGGGAAGCGCTGCTGCGGGGCGCCCTGGCTGGAACCGCCGCTCCGGAAGGGGAAGGGCTGGAGGCGAGTCTGGATCGCCTCAGCGGGGAAGGCCCCGGCGACGACCTCAGCGTGGCGATGGCGGTGCGCGGACGCCTGCGGCTTGCACCCGACGAGGCCCTGCCCCACCAGGCTGCGCCAGAAGAGCAGGCTGCGTCCACGGAGCAGGCCGCGCCAGCTAAGGAGCCGGAGCCCGCTGGCCCCGGCCGTTCTCTGCAGCCCCGGCTCGCCGATGATCCGGGCCTGGAGAGTGCCCGACGCAGGGCCCGCCGGGCCCGGGATCAAGCTGCGCGGGTGGTGGCGGCGCAGGAGGAAGAGGCGGCGAGCCGCGGGCTGCCCGGTCCCGTGGCTCTGCTGCTGGTTCTGGCGGTCCTGGCCGTCGCCTGGCCCCTGCTGACTCGCCTGATGCTCGGGGTGGCGCCGCCGGTGGCCCCGGAGGTCGGCCTGAAGATCCAGGACGAACTGTTGCGCCTCTGCCGCAGCCCCAAGGTGATGGAGCGCAACCTGCGCAGCCGCCGAGACGTGTTCGATGGTCTGATGCTCGGCCGCCTGGATCCCGCGGCACTCCAGACCGATGCCACCCGAGACCCTCTCGCTGCCCTGATTGCCAGCAGTTTCGACCCCTCCTCCCGTTCGATGAGGATGCAGGAAACGATCGCCGGCTTCCCGGCTTGCCCAGCCCTGCGGGAGGAGCTGGAGCGGCAGTGGCGGGTTGGACTGACGCCGCCAGCCCCCCGCTGAAACGGCAAGGGGGCTGTCAGGGGAACGGAGAGGGAGGGATTCGAACCCTCGACAGAAGTTGCCTCCTGTAACTCCTTAGCAGGGAGCCGCTTTCAACCACTCAGCCACCTCTCCAGTGGCAACGCGAGCTTACCTGACAGGGTGGCGACGGACCTCAGTCCCCCCGAAACAGGCGCTGCACGCGGCGGCTGTCGATGTTTACCAACAGTTCGTAGGGGATGGTGTCGCAGCGGGCGGCCACCTCCTCGGGTCGCAGCACCTGCCCCTCATGGGCCCCAAGGATCAGCACTTCGTCACCCACCGCCGCGTCGGGCACCGGGTCAAGATCCACCGCCATCGAGTCCATCGACACCCGACCGAGCACCCGCACGCGCTGCCCCTGCACGATCACCTCGCCGCGGTTGGAGCTGCGCCAGGGAACGCCGTCGTTGTAGCCGACCGCCACGATGCCCACCCGTTGCCGCTCGGCTTCCACCACATAGGTGCCGCTGTAGCCGACCCGCTGCCCCCGCGGCCAGAGCGCCACCTGGGCGAGCCGGCTGACGAAGGCCACCGCCAGGTTGAGTTCCATGGCCTCCGCCACGGCGGGGGAGGGGTGGATGCCGTAGAGGCCCAGCCCGAGCCGCACCATGGCGAATCGGGCCTCCGGGAAGCGAACGGCACCGGCCGTGGCGGCGGCATGCAGCAGCAACGGTGGGTCATCGGCGCCGGCTTCAGCCCGAATGGCGGCCACGGCCTCCTCAAACCGCTGCAGCTGCTCCCGGGTCTGGACGTCGGCGGCGGGGTCATCGGCGCTGGCCAGGTGGGTCATCAGCCCGCTGAGACGGGTGACGCCGGAGCCGCGCAACAGGCGGGCAGCGGCCAGGGCCTCCTGGGGGGATACTCCGAGCCGCCCCATGCCGCTGTCGATCTCCAGGTGCACATCGCAGTGGGCCTCGCTCTCCCGCAGGGTCTCCACCAGGGAGCGGGCGAAGGCCAGCGAGTAGACCACCGGCGTCAATCGCCAGCGCACCGCCTTGTCAACCTCGCCGCTGTCCATCAGCATCACCAGGATGGGTCGATGCACGCCGGCGCGCCGCAGGGTGGCCCCCTCATCCGCGGCCGACACCCCGATCCAGTCCACGCCGCTTTCCTGCAGGGCGGTGCCCATGCGGGCCAGTTCGCTGCCGTAGGCCCAGGCCTTGAGAACCGCCAGAATCGCCACATCCGCGCCGCAGAGGGCACGGAAGCGGGCGATGTTCTCCCGGATCGCGTCCAGGTCCACCAGGAAGCGGCGGGGCGCCATCGATTCCCAGATCGCGCAGGCCGCCGCCGTCAGCCCCTGTTGCGCCGGACCTTTGAGCAGCACGGTGTCGCCGGGGCGGGCAAGGTGCCGCAGGGTGTCGCGCAGCTCGCCGCTGTCGGCCAGCTCCAGCACCGGGGCCAGGGGCCGGGCCGCCCGCCAGGCCGTAGCGGTGTGGGTCCGCGCCGGGTGGGGCAGGAGAAGGAGGTGGCTGAACTCCCGCTCCGCCGCCAGCCGGCCGATCAGGGCGTGCTCGCTGGCCTCCCGTTCCCCCAGCTCGTTCATGCCCCCGAAGACGAACAGTCGCCGCCCTCCATCGCCCGGAGCCGCCGCCACCGCTTCCAGTGCCGCCTGCACCGAGAGCGGATCGTCGGAGGCGGTGTCGTTGATGATCGTGATCCCCTCGGGCGTTCGCCAGGTTTCCAGTCGGGTGGGCCCGAAGCGGTGGTCCGCCAGGGCGGCGATCACCTCGTCCACGCCCACCCCCAGCCGGCGGGCGGCGCGGATGGCGATCACCAGATCATCCAGCAGCGGTGCGGAGCGGGTGCGCACCGTGAGCGACTCGATCCGGCCGTGGAAGTCCAGGCTGAGCACGGTGCCCACCGCGCAGCTCCGGCGTTCCCGCTCCTGCGGGTCCCCGTCGACGGCCCGCAGCCGCTCGCAGGCCAGCGGCACGGCTTCCACCAGCGGATCGTCCGGCAGGATCACCCACCCCGCCGCCGGCATGGCACGGAACAGGCCCAGCTTCTCGCGGGCGGTGGTCTCCCGGTTGCCGAAGCCGGCGATGTGCGCGAGCCCGATGTTCACCAGCACCCCGCAGTCCGGCTGAAGGATCGCGGCGAGCCGCTCCATCTCGCCCGGGGCCGATACCCCGGCCTCGAACACGCCGATCTCGGTTCCTGGTGGGGCGGCGAGCACCGCGAGGGGGACCCCCACCTGGCTGTTCCAGCTGCCCGGGCTGGCGGCCACGCGCCAGCGCCCGGCCAGCAGGGCCGTGAGGGCGTTCTTCACCACGGTTTTGCCATTGCTACCGGTGATTGCCACCACGCGGCCGATGTGCTGGCGGCGATACCAGGCCGCCAGCGCCTGCAGGGCGTCGAGGGGGTCGTCGACCGCCAGCACCGGGCCCGCCGCCGCGGCCGCACCTCGCCCCGACCAGGAGCGACGCACCACGGCCAGCCCTGCCCCGGCGGCCTGGGCAGCCCCCACGTAGGCATGGCCATCGTGGCGGGCACCACCAAGGGCGAAGAACAGATCGCCCGGATCCACCCGCCGGGAATCGATGCGTGCCGAACGCAGATGCCTCTCGGGGGCGGGACCGCAGAGGTCTCCGCCCAGCAGGTCAGCCAGCGCGGCGGGAGCGGGAAGGGCCATGGCCCACGCACGCTAGCGGCAGCCCTGAGGCTGGAGCGCGCGGGCCAGCTGGTGACGGGGGGATCGGTCGTGGCCGACACCAAGGCCCCGGTTCCTTCTGCCTAGATTGAGTCAATCCTGGGTCAGGGCATGGGCCAAGCACTCGCTGTGCTCGTTCTCAACGCCTCCTACGAGCCGCTCAACATCACCACCTGGCGGCGGGCGATGGTCATGTTGCTCAAGGGAAAGGCCGAGGGCCTCGAGCACAATCCCCACCACCGCATTCGTCCGGATCTGTTGCTGCCCACGGTGATCCGGCTGCGCCAGTTCGTGCGGGTTCCTTATAAGCATGTGCCGCTCACCCGCCGCAACGTGCTGCAGCGTGATGGCCATGTTTGTCAGTACTGCGGCTTTGCGGGCGAGCCGCTCTCGATCGACCATGTGCTGCCCCGCAGCCGTGGAGGCGCAGATGTGTGGGAGAACGTGACCACCGCCTGCCTGCCCTGCAATGTGCGTAAGGGCAATCGCACCCCGCGGGAGGCCGGGATGGCACTGCGGCGCGAACCGCGTCGCCCACCGGGAAGCCTGAGTTTCGAAGCGCGGCGCCGCATCGGTAGCGGCCTCAATCTGGAGTGGGAGAAATACCTGATCGGCGGCTGAGGGCGGCACTAGGCGCTGGCCCCCCCGGCCTCCCGGCTCAATTCCTCCAGCCTCTGGCGTTGCTCGGCGGCGAGGCAGCTTTCGATCACGTCGCCTAAGCCACCGGCGAGCACGGTGTCCAGGGAGAAATTGCGCCCCAGCCTGTGGTCCGTCACCCGGTTGTCCTTGTAGTTGTAGGTGCGGATCTTCTCGCTGCGATCGCCGCTGCCCACCTGGGCCCGCCGCTCGGAACTCTCCGCCGCAGCGGCCTCCGCCAGCTGGCGCTCGTAGAGCTTGGCCCGCAGGATCTCCAGCGCCCGCTCCCGGTTCTGCAGCTGGGAGCGCTCCTGGGTGCAGAACACGCGGATGCCCGAGGGGCGATGGAACAGATCCACCGCTGTTTCCACCTTGTTCACGTTCTGGCCGCCGGCTCCGCCGGAGCGGGCGGTGCTGATCTCCAGGTCCTTGGGATCGATCTGCACCTCCACCGGATCGGCCTCGGGCATCACGGCCACCGTGGCGGTGGATGTGTGCACCCGACCCTGGGATTCGGTGGCCGGCACCCGCTGTACCCGATGGACCCCGGCTTCGAATTTCAAGCGGCTGTACACGCCGTCCCCCTGGATCGAGAGGATCAGCTCCTTGAAGCCCCCCAGCTCTGCTTCCGAGGCGCTGACCGGCCGCACCTGCCAGCCGCGGGTCTGGGCGTAGCGCTCGACCATGCGCGCCAGATCGCCAGCCCAGAGGGCCGCCTCATCGCCGCCAGCCCCAGCGCGGATCTCGAGCATCACGCTGCGCTCGTCGCGGGGATCCCGCGGCAGCAGGGCCACCGTCAGCCGTGCCATCAGGGCTTCGATCGAGGCTTCCAGGCTCTCCAGCTCTTCCGTGGCCAGGGCCGCCAGTTCTTCAGCCCCAGGATCCCCCGCCTGGGCGCTGCGCAGCAGGGTGCGCGCCTCCTGGCGCTCGCGCTCGTGTTTCTCCAGGTTGCGGTAGTCCTGCACCAGCGGCTCCAGCCGGGCCCGTTCGCGGGCCAGGTGTTGGAGGCGGGAGGGGTCGGCGGCGACGGCCGGGTCCGCCAGCTGTCGCTCCACCGCGCTGAAGGTTTCGCAGGCTGCCTCCAGTCGTTCGCCCAGCAGGGTGCGGTCCATGGAGGCGGCGAAGAGAGGGCGGGCGGATTTGTGGGTGGGTGGCTGACACCAGCGACCGGATGTTGGCGAAGCGCCTCATGAACGCCCAGCAAAAAAGCCGGATGCCCAAGGGCACCCGGCCAGGGGCGTCGTCAGCGGCTTCAGGCCTGGTCTGCGGGGGCCTTGTCGGCGGCCTGCGGGCCGGCCTTGTCCGTACCACCCATGCCGTACTTGCGCATGAAACGATCCACGCGCCCCTCGGTGTCGAGGATCTTCTGGGTACCGGTGTAGAAGGGGTGGTTGCCGCTCCAGACGTCCACGTTGAGCTCGGGCTGGGTGGAGCCGGTGGTCATCACCACCTCTCCGTTGCAGATCACCTTGGCATCGGGATACCAGGTGGGATGGATGTCGGGTTTCGCCATGGCGGTGTGGGGCGGTCGGGTTGGGGTCCGCCGCAGACAGGGGATGTGGTGCGGTGGAAGGGGATGGGCGCGGGGTTAGCGCTTGGAGAACTGGGGAGCCTTGCGGGCTTTCTTCAGGCCGTACTTGCGGCGCTCCTTGGCGCGGGGGTCGCGGCTGAGATGGCCTTCCACCTTCAGCGGTTTGCGGTTGTCTGGGGAGAGTTCACAGAGGGCCCGGGCGGCACCCTGCTTGATGGCATCGGCCTGGCCGGTGAGACCACCTCCTCGCACGTTCACCAACAGGTCGTACTGGGTTTCGACACCGAGGGTTTGCAGGGGCGCACGGACGGCGGCCAGGTAAACCGGGTTGTAGTTGAGGTAGTTGTCGCCGGGGCGTCCGTTGATCGTGACGGAGCCGGAGCCGGGAACAACGCGCACACGGGCAACGGCGGTCTTGCGACGACCGGTGCCCCAGTAGACGACGCGGTTGGAGGAGCTGGTCATCAGAGGGCGGAGGCGGCGGGATCGAGGGCGAGGGCCTGGGGCTTCTGGGCGGCGTGGGGATGGTCCGTACCGCGGTAAACCTTCAGTTTGCGGAACAGCTGACGGCCCAGGGCGTTGTGAGGGAGCATGCCCTTGACGGCCTTCTCGATGATTCGCTCGGGCAGACGGCTCTGCAGATGGGCGAAGGTTTCGGTCTTCATGCCGCCGGGGCGGCCGGAATGACGGCGGTAGAGCTTCTGGGTCTCTTTGTTGCCGCTCACACGCACCTTGTCGGCGTTGATGACGACGACGAAGTCGCCGGTGTCAAGGTGGGGCGTGTAGATGGGCTTGTTCTTGCCCCGCAGCACGCTGGCAACCTCGGTCGCGAGGCGACCGAGGGTCTGATCCGCCGCGTCCACCAGATACCACTGGCGATCGAGCGTGTCGGGGGAGGGCAGGGTTGTCTTGTTCATTGCGCCTGAACGGCACCGGCAGGCCGGTGGGATGGGGGACCCATCCCGGCCGGATGGGTGGAGAGCTCGACGGAGCGTGGGTAGGGAAGGGGCTGGGAGGGAATGATTCGGTGCTGGAAGCGCCGACCACCCGAACCCGATCCGATCTTCCCGACCCTACCCTGCCGGCAGACCTTGCCGACCCTCGGGGCCGGCGGTCTCGGTG
This sequence comes from uncultured Synechococcaceae cyanobacterium, assembly GCA_903907855.1. GTDB lineage: Bacteria > Cyanobacteriota > Cyanobacteriia > PCC-6307 > Cyanobiaceae > Cyanobium. The sequence goes on from CAIVPT010000087.1 coordinate 12,300, forward strand.
GAGGGGAGGCCGCGGGGCTCTCCGCACTCCGCGGGCGGATCCTGCGATTCCAGCTGAAATCGCGGTTGACTATCGTACCACGTGCTTTGCGGAAACAGGGTTTGCGGGTAGCCAACCCGCAGGAGGCACAGTCCCTGCGGGGGGGCGGCCTCCTTGACCTCCCAACGGGCCTTCTCCCTCCAACGCCGGCGGAACTCCTCCTCCGTAAGGCGACCCTCACCCACCGCCACAAGCTGGCCCATCAGCAGCCGCACCATCCCGTACAGGAAGCCGCTGGCCTGCAACTCCACCACCACCATGTCCCCCTGCCGTTCCAGGTGCAGATCCTGAAGGGTTGTGATGGCATGGGCCCGGCGGCTGCCGGCCTTCTGGAAGGCAGAGAAGTCGTGTTCGCCGCGCAACTCTTGCAGCGCGGCATCCATGCGTTCCTCATCAAGCCGCTGGCGAAAGCGATGCCAGCTCCAGGGAGCGAGAAAGAGGTTGGGGGTGCGTCCGTTGTAGAGCGTGTAGCGGTAGCGGCGGTAACGGGCGCTGAAGCAGGCGTGCCAATGGTTGGGCATGGCTGCCGCAGCCCGCACGCGGATGGTGGCCGGCAACCGCCCATTGAGTGCCTTGGGCCATCGCTCCGCCGGGATCGGCCCTTCGGAATCGAAGTGCACCACCTGGCCTGCCGCGTGGACGCCAGCGTCGGTGCGACCCGCCGCAAAGGTGGTCATGGGCCGGGCTGGATCCAGAGCCATCAAGGCCTCCTCCAGCGTCTGCTGCACGGTGCTGAGACCCCGCTGACGCTGCCAGCCATGGAAGGCGGACCCGTCGTACTGCAGGCAGAGAGCCATGCGCTGCCTGGGTGACGACCTTGGCCTTTTGGGGTCTTCCGGTGCAGCCAGAGACGGGGCGTTCAGACCAATTCGATGATCGACATCTCGGCGTTGTCACCACGGCGGCGCACGGTGCGCACGATGCGGGTGTACCCACCGTTGCGGTCTCCGTAGCGGTCGGGGGCCTTGTCGAAGAGGGTGTGGACCAGCTGCTTGTCGTAGATGTAGCCGAGGGCGCGGCGGCGGGAGGCCAGGCTGCCTTCCTTGGCCAGTGTGATCATCCTTTCGGCTTCGTCGCGCAGGGCCCGTGCCCGGGCCTTGGTGGTGGTAACGCGACCTTCGCGGATCAGTTGGGTGGTCAGGCCACGCAGCATCGCCTTGCGTTGGTCGGCGGGGCGTCCCAGCAGGGGGACTCGGCACTGGTGTCGCATGGATCGGGATCGGGTCGGGGGCGGTACACGAAACTGGGGAGGGCCGGGACCGGCGGCTCAGGCGCTGGTGCGGCTCTGGGGCAGGGAGATGCCAATGCGCTCGAGGGCTTCGATCACCTCGTCGGCCGACTTGGAACCAAAGTTCTTGATCTCGAGCAGATCTTCATAGCTGTAGCCCATGAGGTCAGACACGGAGTTGACCTGGGCTCGCTTGAGGCAGTTGTAGGCCCTCACCGAGAGGTTGAGCTCCTCCAGTGGGATCTGAGCCTCGGCCGAGGGTTCAGGCTCGAGGCCTGGCTCTTCAGCCATGGTGAGGCTGGCCAGCGGCTGGAACAGGGCGATCAGCTGGTTAGCCGCTTGGGCCATGGCGTCGTCTGGAGTGATGCTGCCGTTGGTCTCGATCTCGAGACGCAGCCGCTCGCGAGCTGAGCCGCCCTCGGCCACGGCCGTCTCATCAACGCTGTAGTTGACGCGGCGTACCGGCATGAACACCGCATCGATCTGGAGCAGATCGATGGCGCTGGTTTCCTCGTTGTGGCGGTCGACCGGGCGGTAGCCCACGCCCCGCTCAACGTGGACCTCCATCTCGAGGGTGTGCCCATCGGCGACGGTGGCGATCGGACGGTCAGCGTCGATCACCTGAACCTGGGAGGAGAACTGGATGTCGGAGCCGGTCACGATGGCCGGGCCATTGACCACCAGGCGACCGATCTCCAGTTCGCGGCTGCGGCTCACTACCGGGATCGACTTGCAGTTGAGCAGGATGTCGAGCACGTCTTCCCGGACGCCGGGCACGGTGGCGTACTCGTGGTTGACCCCGCCGATGCGCACCGCGGTGATGGCGCTGCCCTCAAGGCTGCCGATCAGCACGCGGCGCAGGGCGTTGCCCAGGGTGGTGGCCTGACCACGGTCGAGGGGACCGATCACGAACACTCCGATCTGGGAGCGGTCGTCGGCCACCTGGTGCTCGACCCGGTCGATCTGGTATTGCAGCACGGTCTGTGGGAAGGAAGGAGTGGACGGAACCGGTGTGTTCAGACGCGGCGGCGCTTGGCCCGACGGCAGCCGTTGTGGGGAAGGGGGGTGACGTCGCGGATCAGGGTGATCTCGAGACCAGCGACCTGAAGGGCGCGAATCGCCGTTTCCCGGCCCGATCCCGGCCCGCGCACCAGCACCTCGATCTGACGCATGCCCTGCTCCAGAGCCCGACGGGCGGCGGCTTCGGCGGCCGTTTGCGCGGCAAAGGGGGTGCCTTTGCGGGCCCCCTTGAAGCCGCTGGCGCCGGCCGAGGACCAGCTGATCACCTCACCGGCAGTGTCGGTGATGGAGACGATGGTGTTGTTGAAGGTGCTCTGGATGTGGGCAACGCCGTTGGGCACGTTGCGCTTGGCCTTCTTGGGACCGGATTTCTTGGCTGGCTTCGCCATGGCGGGGAGCCCTGCTCAGGCAGGGAGGTGATCGGGGAACTGGGGTAGACCCTGGTGACGCTGGACCGTGGGAGGAATCCCGTAGGAGCGGGGCCGGCGGCAGGGTGGCGGGGCGTGGGGCGGCAGGCGGTGGGG